>JANPJC010000264.1:0-29410 GCA_031425315.1 Chitinophagales bacterium | reverse complement strand
TCCAATTTGAAAAGATGTTCAATATTTTTCAAATCTCCGGTGATAAGATTATCCATCCCGATCACCTTATATCCTTCCTTAATGAATCTGTCGCAGAGATGTGAACCAAGAAAACCTGCGGCGCCTGTAATGAGAATTCTTTTTTTCGACATGTCAATGATTTTGCGTTGCTGGAGCACGGCCTATACTTTCATAATGAAAACCAAGTTCTTTAATCGAGGATAAATCAAATAGATTTCTACCGTCGAATATCACTTTCTTTTTCATGTGTTTTACGATCTTCAAAAAATCAGGCGTTCTGAATTCATTCCACTCAGTGGCAATTATCAGGGCATCTGCGCCTGCTAATGCTTCGTATTGATTTTCAGAATAAGTGACTTTATCACCAATTACCTGTTTGACATTCGCCATTGCTTCGGGATCAAAAACATTTACAGTGGCGCCTGCTTCTATCAGTGCATCAATGATATACAAAGCCGGGGCTTCGCGGATATCGTCGGTATTTGGTTTGAAGGCTAAGCCCCATAAAGCAAAATGTTTGCCTTTGAGATCACCCTTAAAAAAATTATTTATTTTAGGAAGAAGGTGGAGTTTTTGTTTTTCGTTCACTTCCATAACGGCAGTGAGTATCCGAAAATCATAATCTACCTCGCCTGAACTTTTAACGAGTGCCTGAACATCTTTAGGAAAACAGCTGCCGCCGTAACCGATACCCGGGAAAAGAAATCTTTTACCGATACGCTGGTCGCTGCCGATACCAAGGCGTACCATATCCACGTCAGCACCGAGGCGTTCGCAGAGCTGCGCAATTTCATTCATGAATGAAATTTTTGTAGCCAGGAAAGAATTTGCAGCATATTTGGTAAGCTCAGCCGAACGTTCGTCCATAAAGATGAGCGGATTGCCTGAACGCACAAATGGAGCATACAATTCATTCATCGACTTTTTCGCTCGTTCAGAGTTTGTACCAATTACCACTCTGTCGGGTTTCATAAAATCTTCCACAGCCACACCTTCCCTCAGGAATTCAGGGTTGGAAACAACATCAAATTCAACGGTTGCATTTTTTGCAATCGCTGCATGTACCTTTTCGGCAGTGCCGACCGGTACGGTACTTTTATCTACAATAACTTTGTATTCTTTCATGATCTTGCCAAGGTCGTGCGCCACACCCAAAACATATTTGAGATCGGCTGAACCATCTTCTCCCGGAGGAGTAGGCAAAGCGAGAAAAATAATCTGGGCATCCTCGATACCTTCCGCAAGGTTCGTGGTAAACTTTAAACGCTCTTCCTTGAGGTTGCGCAAAAAAAGTTTTTCCAATCCTGGTTCATAAATCGTGATCTGACCATTGGTAAGCTTTTCAACTTTTCTCTGATCGATGTCCACGCAGGTCACTTCATTTCCGGTTTCAGCGAAGCAGGTTCCTGTAACCAATCCTACGTAGCCTGTTCCAATTACGGCGATTTTCATTTCTTCCTGGGTTTATCTGTGTACGAAATCTAAAACGTTAGATGTAATATATTTTAATTGTTGTTCGTCTAATTCAGTATGCATGGGCAGCGAAATCACTATTCCTGTTAACCAATCGGTAACCGGAAGATCAAGATTGCTGATGCCGGCTGTGCCGAACATCTTCTGCCTGTGAACGGGTACGGGATAATATAACATTGAAGGGATACCCTTCTGCTCCAGATAATCTCTCAATGCGTCTCTGTCGGCGCCTTCCAGTTTAAGTGTATACTGATGATACACATGTGTGTTGGTGGCGGCTACAAGCGGAGTGGTGATCTTGTCACTCTCTGCAAACGCATGGTCGTAATATCCTGCCGCTGCCCTTCTTGCACTGTTGTAATCGTCGAGTTTTTTCAATTTTACATTCAACACTGCTGCCTGAATTGCGTCTAATCTGGAATTACAACCCACCATCTCATGGTAATACCGAACTTTTTGGCCATGATTTGCAATCATTTTTAACCGATCTGCTAACGCCTCATTGTCAGTAATTATTGCACCACCGTCCCCATAACAGCCAAGGTTTTTTGAGGGAAAAAAAGATGTGGTGCCTATCAACCCCATCGTTCCGGTTTTCTTTTTGCTGCCGTCCTTAAAAGTATAATCAGCACCTATAGCCTGAGCATTGTCTTCTATTACCGGAATATTATGTGATTTGGCAATTGCCAGTATCTCTTCCATGGGCGCGGATTGACCATAAAGATGAACCGGGATTATTGCCTTTGTTTTAGGGGTAATCAATTTCTCCAGTGATGCCGGATCGATGCAAAATGTATCGGGCAAGACATCTGCGAAAACTGCTTTCAACCGTAATAAAGCCACCACTTCGGCAGTTGCCACGTATGTAAAAGAAGGAGTGATCACTTCGTCCCCCGGCTGAAGATCGAGTGCCATCAGAGAAATCTGCAGAGCATCCGTACCATTTGCGCAGGGAATAACATATTTTGCACCGAGGTATGAAGCCAGGCTGTTACCAAAATCATTAACCTCCTTACCTCCGATAAAAACCGAACTCTCCAGCACTTTAAAAATGGATTCATCAACTTCTGCTTTCATTTTGACGTACTGCTGCCTGAGGTCCACCATTTGTAGAGGTCGCATAATCCGGTTGATTTTTAGAAGGGCACAAAAATAGTAAAATAAGGGGACGGAATCACTTAGATATTAGATTTGCAATCATTTATAAAATTTCCTGCTTGGTTTTACTTTATTATTCAGGCCTTCTTATTTACTATTTTGTCATCCGCCTGGTTGCGCTATGGAACCCAAAAGCCAGGTTATGGATCGATGGCAGGAAGGGCTTATTATCAAGAATTGAAACTGATATGGCCAGTCTTGAAAAAAGACCGGTTTGGATGCATTGTGCTTCGTTGGGAGAATTTGAACAGGGGCGGCCCGTATTGGAATCGATCAGGTCGAATTACCCTGAAACACCTGTTGTGCTGACTTTTTTCTCTCCTTCAGGATATGAAATCAGAAAGAACTATTCAGGTGCTGATTTCATTTATTATCTCCCCCCCGATTCCCCGCAAAATGCCAGGCGTTTTTTGAAAGTAGTCAATCCTCAACTGGCGATTTTTGTGAAGTATGAATTCTGGCATTTCTATCTGCAAGGTTTGAAGGAAAAAAATATTCCCACCCTTTTGATTTCTGCCATCTTCAGAAAAAAACAGTCGTTCTTTAAACCTTATGGCAGTTTTTGGCGGAAAATGCTTGACAGCTTTGATCAGTTGTTCGTTCAAACCAATGAATCAGCTAAACTTCTGA
The DNA here is from genome assembly GCA_031425315.1 of Chitinophagales bacterium. Lineage (GTDB taxonomy): Bacteria > Bacteroidota > Bacteroidia > Chitinophagales > Chitinophagaceae > Pollutibacter. Next base: position 26,128 of record JANPJC010000264.1, on the reverse strand, counting down.
AGGAAATCAACTTGACTGAAAAGGTGACGATTTCAGGAGACACGCGTTTTGACCGGGTGATTACTATTGCATCCACTCCTGCATACCTTCCCCTCATCTCAGCTTTCTGTGAAAACTTCCCGGTTGTGGTGGCAGGGAGTACCTGGATTGAAGATGAGGAGGTACTCGATCATTTCGCCAAAACGCATCCCGAAGTGCGGTTTATCATTGCCCCACATGAAATTCACGAAAACAGACTGAAGGAGATAGAAAAACTGTTTGTTAATACTATCCGGTTTTCTAAATGGGAAATACGCTGGCAAAAGGAAAGCAAAGCAGTCCCATCCGGAGTCAATGTGCTGATCATCGACAATATCGGGATGCTGTCAAAATTGTACAGTTATGCTGATATCACATATATCGGCGGGGCTTTTGGCGGCGATGGCATCCATAATATTTTGGAAGCTGTAGTCTATTACAAGCCAGTTGTATTCGGACCTGTTTACGAAGGTTTTAAAGAGACATCAGAACTTGTTGATGCAGGTGGGGCAGAAACTGTTGAAAATGCACTGGAGCTGGAAAAAGTTTTCACCACACTTTTGGAAAATAAGGAATTGAGAGAACAGAAAGGAAAAATCTCAGGAACCTATGTGCGCGAAAATGCGGGGGCCACAGCCATTATTATGAATTATATTCAGGAAAAGCGCCTTCTGACCAACTGAATAAACTGCCTCACTATAGGTTTATCCTCCTGCCAGCCCAGCTTAATTTTCAGCTCACGTTCCATCCAGAATTCAGCTTCCGGCAAAATAGAAAATGAATTCAGGGTTTTAATCGACCGGTCGTACATCGACTCATTGCCACTGAACAACTCTATAATATAAAGATACCGGTCATTAATACCGATTGCTTTTTTTAAGTCTTTAACCGGAGAATCGTTCAATCGGTCGGCCAGCTCCACTTTTGACTCTTTCAGTCTTTCGTTAAGTGAAGACTCTGTACCCACTATAAATTCGTTGACCTCTTTACGGATTTCCTTTTCTGTAACAGGAACGCTTACCGGAGGAAGATAGGCACTGTGCGTGGCGAGTGTTGGAATATCCTCATATTCGTCTTCGACTTCTTCGGCAACATATCTGCCGTGTACACTATATGCATTTTTCTTTTCTGCCGCATTCCTGATCATTTCCAGTTCAGCTTCAATTGCTTTTTCGTCTACTTCCAATACTTCAACAACTTTTTCGCGTGGTATGGCAATTTTTTCTTCAATGATTTCCTGTGAAGCAATAAAAGCCGGCGCTGAAGGCATTATAACTGCAACTCCTTTTCTGCCATTATTTTCCTTTGATGAAGGGGTACTAGCCAGCTCTGCCTGCAGCATTGACACAGTGATCATCATCTGATCTTTTCCAGCTTTATCCAGATATTGTTGTTTCAGCTTGTCAATTAAAACCTCCACTCTTTCCATAGTAAATTGGTACTTTTGGCGTCCTTAATCAATGAAGTTAAGATGAATCGAAGGTACAAACTGTTGAGCAGAATATTATTTAACAATGTTTATTGAACCGGATATCCGGGATGGTTCCCGAGGTTGGATCGAAGTGATTTGTGGATCAATGTTTTCCGGTAAAACGGAAGAGCTGATCCGTCGCCTTAAACGCGCCAGGATTGCCAACCTCAAAGTTGAAATATACAAACCGCATCTTGACAACAGGTATCACGAAACGAATATCGTTTCTCATGATGAGAGCAGTATTGCCAGTATCCCGGTAGAAAAAGCAGGCGATATCTTAACATTCACCAACGCTGTTGATGTGATAGGCATTGATGAAGCCCAGTTTTTCGACGAAGAAATAATTGCAGTGGCTGAACAACTTGCGATGAAAGGGATAAGGGTGATCATTGCAGGATTAGATATGGATTACACCGGCAAACCATTTGGACAAATGCCGGCGTTGTTATCTGTTGCCGATTATATTACCAAGCTGCATGCCATATGCATGCAATGCGGATCAATTGCAAACTTCTCATACCGCAAATCAGATGCAGACAACCAGGTAGTGATAGGTGAAAAAAATCATTACGAGGCCAGATGCCGTACCTGCTTTCACCGGGGAGAAAAGCAGAAAGCCAGCATTAAATAATCTTTACTATAGCCGATTAATCTTTAGATAAGAAAATACAAACAAATCATTTTATAAACATTTCTTTTGCAGTTCAAACATATCATCACACTGTTTAAAAAAGATATTTTGCTGGAACTTCGCCAGCAATACGCGTTATACGGTGTGATTTTGTATGTGGCATCAACTGTGTTTGTGCTGTATCTGGCAATGGGCAGCGAGCCTGACAGTGAAGTATGGAATGCTTTGTATTGGGTGATGCTTTTATTTGTAAGTATCAATGCTGTAGCAAAAAGTTTTCTGCAGGAATCAAGGGGAAGGATGCTTTATTTTTATTCCATTACAAGCCCCGTAGCGTTTGTACTGGCCAAGATCCTTTATAATTTGTTGCTGATGGTGATCATGAATACCATCAGCCTTGTTTTATTTTTCGCATTCCTTGGTAACCCTACTGTAATGATATGGGAGTTTATCGGCATAAGCTTTTTAGGCGCGCTTGGGTTAAGCCTTATTTTCACCATGTTGGCGGCAATTGCATCCAAAGCAATGCAGCAGGCTTCTCTAATGGCAATCCTTGGCTTCCCGATAATTATCCCCCAACTTTTGCTGCTGATGCGTTTGTCCAGGCTGGCATTTGCTGAAACGTTTAAAGCTGGAGTATCTCAGCAGATTGTATTGCTTTTACTGGCACTGAATGCGTCCGTAGTTGTACTGTCTGTTATTTTATTTCCTTTTTTATGGAAAGATTAGGACTAAGAGCCTAAATTTGCCGCACCAAATCAACGTGTGGCACATTATTACTACAATTAAAATCTCCGGCTGCATGTTTCCCGGTTAAACCCGAACATCATTATGCGTAAGTCATGGTGGAAAATACTTAGTGTTGTACTTCTTGTTTATGCAATTATCGGCGGCTTACTGCTACCAGTTCCTGCATTAGGTCAATTGCAGGAAACGATCAGAAATCTGTATTATCACGTAAGTATGTGGCTGTCGATGATGATATTATTTACGGTATCACTTGTGTACAGTATCAAACATCTGCGCACCCTTGATTACAAATATGATATTTATGCCCGCGAGTTTGCGGCAGTAGCTGTTGTGCTAGCCTTACTCGGTTATGCAACAGGCACAATCTGGGCCAGTTACACATGGGCCGATCCTAACAACCCTGCTTATGCATCATTTGGTTCTATCGTGCGAGAACCTAAATTGATTGGTGCCGCGATTGCAATACTTACTTATGCAGCCTATTTTGTGTTGCGGAGTTCCTTTACTGATATTGACAAACGGGCAAGAGTAAGTGCGGTATATAACATTTTCGCCTATGCGATGTTGTTTCCTTCTATTTGGATTGTTCCAAGATTATTACCCAGTCTTCACCCGGGCCAGGATGGCAATCCGGCACTGGATTTTGATGATGTTGATACCAGGTTACGAACTGTATTTTATCCTGCTGTAATTGGCTGGACGTTATTAGGTGTTTGGATTGCAACGCTGAAAGTGAGATTGAATTTATTGAAAGAAAAAAAATGGTTACATGCAAAATAAACTGGTTGCTCTTTTGTTTTCCTTCCTGATGTTTTGCATTGCGCTGCCTGCAATCTGCCAGGAAAAAGCCGCAAAGGTTGAAATGGCCGACGGCATGCGGAGCAATGGAAAAATATATGTAGTGATTGCCGTGATCCTTACCATATTGGCCGGCCTCATCTTTTATGTTGCGAGGCTTGACAGAAAAATAACGAAGTTTGAGAAAGAAAACGCCTGATACCCTGACGATTATTGCTTCCATATAGAAATCTCTAACCTAAAATCTAAACTATGTCAGCTGAATACAGTTTTTTTGATGCTGTTTGTAAGAGTTTTGACAAAGCCTCGAAGTACACCAAATTTGATGAAGGTGTACTTGAACAAATCAAACAGTGTAATTCTGTTCTTCGTTTACACTTTCCCGTTAAAATCGGCGATAAGATAGAAGTGATCAAAGCTTACCGGGTACAACACTCGCAGCATAAACTTCCCTGTAAAGGTGGTATCCGTTTCAGCGAAATGGTGAACCTCGATGAAGTGATGGCATTATCTGCATTGATGACTTATAAGTGTGCAATCGTAAATGTACCTTTTGGCGGTGCTAAAGGTGGCATCAGTATTAATCCCAGAAATTATTCAACTTACGATCTGGAGAGAATAACACGCCGGTATACCAGCGAACTGATCAAAAAGAAATTTATTGGCCCTGGTGAAGATGTTCCTGCTCCTGATTATGGCACCGGTGAAAGAGAAATGTCATGGATTCTTGATACTTACATGGCAATGAATCCCGGTGAAGTAGATGCAATGGCCTGCGTAACAGGTAAACCCATCACACAAGGTGGCGTGAGCGGCCGCAGAGAGGCCACAGGTCTTGGTGTATTTTTTGGCATCAGGGAAGTATGTAATGTGCAGGATATTATGGAACGACTTGGCCTGAGCACTGGAGTGGAAGGAAAAAGGGTGGTTGTGCAGGGATTAGGAAACGTGGGTTATCATTCTGCAAAGTTTTTCGAAGAAGCAGGATCAATCATTGTAGCGCTGGCAGAATACGAAGGTGCGATATACAATGATAATGGACTTGATGTGGAAGAGGTCTTTCAACATCGCAGAAAAACAGGATCAATTCTCAATTTCCCTGGTGCAACAAATTTCAATTCCAGCAGCGAAGCTTTGGAAAAGGATTGTGATATCCTGATTCCTGCCGCACTTGAAAATGTTATCAACGGGGAAAATGCTCCACGCATAAAAGCTAAAATAATTGGAGAAGCAGCTAACGGACCGCTTACACCGGAAGCCGATGAACTATTCATTAGAAAAGGTATACTGGTTGTGCCTGATATGTACCTTAACGCAGGCGGTGTAACCGTTTCTTATTTTGAATGGCTGAAAAACCTTAGCCATGTACGTTATGGCCGCCTGGAAAAAAGATTCACTGAAAATCAAAATGCAACAATCCTTGAACAGATTGAAGAGCTGACCGGAAAAAAAGTCGGAGGTACTCAAAGGGAACTGATGCTTCATGGTCCTGATGAAGTGGATCTGGTACGAAGTGGACTTGAAGAAACGATGATTAATGCCACTCACGAAATTATACAATGCTGGAAAGCGAATCCTGGAATTGAGGACATGCGCACGGCAGCGTTTGTTGTAGCTATCAATAAAGTTGGAACAAGTTATTCAGAACTCGGCATCTGGCCATAATTGATAAGATTTTAAAATACAAAAGCCACCATAAAGGTGGCTTTTGTATTTTAAGCTGGTTCAGCATTTGCATATAAAGTATTAGAAATGAGTTTTTCAGTACCTTTTCAACCATTATAAATATTAGTTTATGAAGATTGCATACATCATTTTCGATGGTATAACCTGGATGGATCTCATTGGATTTTACGAACCCGTTTCCAAACTAAAATCAATGAAATTTTTACCAGAACTGAGCTGGGATTTTTGCAGCTTCACACCCGAAGTTTCAGACTATGGCGGCTTCAAAGTTTTGCCGACCCAGGTGAAAAACGATTTGTCGGATTATGACGTACTATTTGTTCCCGGCGGAAAAGGAACCCGTGATCTGATGACAAATACTCCTTTTATAAACTGGCTTCAAACCGCCGTTGATGTAAAACTTAAAACCTCTGTTTGCACGGGCAGCTTACTATTGGGTGCAGCGGGGTTCCTGAAAAATAAAAAAGCGACAACACATTTTGATGAGTATGATGCATTAAAACCTTTATGCAGTGAAGTTGTAACCGAACGTATTGTAGCGGATGGTGATTGTATAACAGCAGGGGCTGTTACATCTTCCATAGACCTTGGGTTATATCTATGCAGAGAATGGGTCGGCGATGAAGAAGCAGTGATGATAAGGTATAAAATGGATTACAGGGGATAAATCAAACAGCCGTTGGGGGTTTGTGGTTGCGGGTAGCTGGTTAAACAGCCGAAATTTAAGAATCCAATCTGCGAATTCATTTATGAAAGACAGCCGGAAAAGAGGTGTGTATCATCAGCATAATTTTATCGCCTCACAAAATTTTCATTAACAAATGTTAGTCGCAATCTTTTTGCCGGCACATCTATTCTGATTTTCGCCGGATATTTGAAACTGGTATTGTCAACTTCATATTCAATGGTACCCATCAAATCATCATCTTCCAGCAGCGATGTGAATGTAAGCCTTCTGACGATAAAAATATTCCGGTCGATATCAATGGTCACCTTGTCATCTCCCCGGATAAAGTTAGATCCACTTAATTCCATTAAAACACCGGCATCCGGTTCTATGTGTGCATTCCTGTAAAATTCTACAAGTTTGGATTCAGGCGGTGCGAGGTAACCTAAAATATAGTCAACTAACACCATTACCCAATCAGTTGTGCCTTCCGGTAAGGCCTTATTGCCTGCAGTAATTTCTTTGGCAGAAAGCTGAGTTTTATTTTTCCATTGGATGTCGAAGGTTCGATTTACCGGAGCAGCTTCCACCTGCACATCCTGTACACTCATCTTCCAGTTATAAGCTTTCAGTGTTGTGGCACCAGCGGTGGCTACATCTATATAGGCATGCAAACGGGCGGTGTCTGTTTGTTGCGCAGCCACTTTATTTAAAAACGTACAAATCAATAAAAATGTAATTACAAAAAATAACCTCATCCCTTTCAATTTAGATTAACACAGATTCAAATACTGTTCCATGAAAAGTGAAAAGCTTGTAAACTATTTTTAAATTTTGTCAACAGTATGATAGGCAGGAAAACTCTTCAACCATTCGACTCCATTATTTTTTCTCTCTGCCGCCATACAGGTTACACCATTTGTAATAACAAGGTAGCTCACCGGCACCACCATATTGTAACGTAATACCTGCATCAACACTTTTTCGTTCAGGCTGATTTCGGGTGCCTTACATTCAATCATCATCCACGGCTGATGATTTCGGTTATACACCAGAATATCAAATCTTTTCTTCATCTCGCCCAGCCATATTTCCTTTTCAACTGCAATCATCGATGCAGGATAACCCATACCATCAACCATAAATTTAAGCGTGTTCTGCCGTACCCATTCTTCAGGAGTGAACCTGATCCATGATTTCCGGTAGACATCGAATATCTCCTCTTTCCCGGCATTCAGCCTGGTTTTGAAATCAGGAGCAGGGTAATCGATCATTATCATATCTGCAAAGTTGTAGTACTTTTATAACTCATACAAATAAAGACAGGGAGCAATGGTAACAAAAGATGATATCGTAAAAAACTGGTTACCCCGGTATACAGGAGCAACGCTGGATAGCTTGGGTTCATATATTCTACTGACGAATTTTTCCAACTACGTTGATATGTTTGCCAAATGGAATAACGTTGAAGTCATTGGCCAGGGAAGACCCATGCAGTGCGCAACGGCAAAAGGCATTACAATTATCAATTTTGGAATGGGCAGTCCTACTGCTGCAACAGTGATGGACTTACTAACCGCTATCGAACCTAAAGCAGTATTATTTCTCGGAAAATGCGGTGGATTAAAGAAACGAAATAAACTGGGAGACCTGATACTCCCCATTGCAGCGATAAGAGGCGAAGGAACTTCAAATGATTATTTCCCTCCCGAAGTACCCGCATTGCCTGCATTTGCCTTACAGAAAGCAATATCAACCACTATCAGGGACTATGAAGTTGATTACTGGACAGGCACAGTTTATACAACCAACAGAAGAGTATGGGAGCATGATGAAGAGTTTAAAGCCTACCTGCAAAAAGTTAGAGCGTATGCAATAGATATGGAAACGGCTACAATTTTTTCAGTAGGATTCTATAATAAAATTCCAACCGGCGCACTCCTGCTCGTTAGTGATCAGCCGATGACACCAGAAGGTGTAAAAACCGAAGCAAGTGATACCAGGATTACATCTGACTTTGTAGAAAATCATTTGCGTATCGGTATCGATTCATTGAAGCAATTAATCAATGATGGGCTCACAGTCAGGCATCTTCGTTTTTAATCTGAGGTTATAATTGCCAAAACGGAATCCTGTACATGACTCCTCTTCTTTCAATCAATCATCTTGGAATATCATTCAAAAATGGTGAAAAAACATTCACGGCACTTCACGACATCTCGCTTACTGTCGGTGCCGGCGAACTACTTGCAGTAGTTGGCGAATCCGGATCCGGGAAATCAGTAACGGCAATGAGTATACTAAAATTATTGCCGGAGAGAGAAGCATTTTATGATTCAGGAGAAATTCTTTTTTCTACTGATGGCCAGCGTTCACAGAATATTTTATCCCTGTCGGCAGATGAAATCATTCAGATCCGGGGCAATCGGATTGCAATGATTTTTCAGGAACCAATGACATCTTTGAATCCTGTAATGAAATGCGGCAGGCAGATATCAGAAGCTATCATCAAACATCAACAAACAAACAAAAAACAAGCCTACGAAAAAACAATCGGTCTGTTACAAAAAGTACAGCTACCCGACCCTGTTGGAATATACAACCGCTATCCGCACGAATTAAGCGGCGGACAAAAGCAAAGGGTTATGATTGCTATGGCCATGAGTTGCGATCCGGCATTGCTGATTGCTGACGAACCCACCACTGCACTCGATGTTACAGTGCAAAAAAATATACTTGCGCTGATCAAAAAATTGCAGAGGGAAAATAATATGGGGGTGATATTCATAACCCATGATCTTGGTCTTGTCAGCGAAATTGCTGACAGTATTGCTGTGATGTACCAGGGGAAAATTGTTGAGTATGGAAATGCGGCAGATGTGCTGCAACGTCCCTTTCATCCCTACACCCGTGCGCTGCTGGCCTGCCGTCCGTCGGCACATTCAAAAGGACAACGATTGCCAGTTGTGAACGACTTTTTGAATCCCCCAGGAAACGATTACAATGCAGTGGAAACTCAACCCCTTATTAAATTCAAGGGACCTGAGGGAAATCGAATTGATGTATCAGCGAATCTGATGGCTGTTAAACATCTAAGTGTTTTGTTTGAGAGCAATCATTGGTGGCGAAAAAACAAGACTGCTGTAAAGGCTGTTGATGATGTTAGTTTTGAGATCAGGAAAGGTGAAACTGTTGGTTTGGTAGGAGAATCAGGGTGCGGGAAAACAACCCTTGGCCGGTCACTTCTTGGATTAATTAAACCATCATCAGGAAAAATCCTGCTTGACGGAAAAGATATTACTGCTTTGGAAAGAAAAGATTGGAAGGCACTAAGGAAAAACATACAGATCGTTTTTCAGGACCCCTATGCTTCGTTGAATCCCAGGTTAAGTATTGGCAGTGCTATTGCCGAGCCACTCGAAGTTCATCACCCAGATTTTTCAGCTTCAGCGCGGAAAGAAAAAGTTTATGAACTTTTGCGTAAGGTGAATTTAAAAGAAGAGCATTATAACCGCTATCCTCATGAGTTTTCGGGCGGTCAGCGGCAAAGAATTGGAATTGCGCGCGCATTGGCACTCAATCCCTATTTTATTGTATTTGACGAATCAGTTTCTGCACTAGATGTCAGCGTACAGGCCCAGGTACTGAATCTGCTGAATGATCTTAAAGAAGAGTTTGGCTTTACAGCCTTATTTATTTCCCATGATCTGTCAGTCGTTCATTATATCAGCGACCGGATAATGGTTATGAACCAGGGCCGGATTGTTGAAACAGGATCTGCTGATGAAGTTTTTCATTCCCCCAAGGAGCAATACACACAAAAACTGGTTTCAGCCATCCCGGGAAAAAATGCCCGATTCCAGTGACCGGAGCCGCTGGCAAAATCTGCCACAATTAATTGATTTACAAATTAATAATACCCGTCAAAGATTGCCGGAAATTTTATCGCAAATTTCAAGCTAATTGGTATACCTTTGCCAGCTTTCAGCTTTATCAAGGAACAGATCTGATGCCGTAAGATCAGGTTTGCAGGAATTGCTAACATATACATTGGATCCCATCCAGGTTTGTTTCATGTAGACTGAGCTTAAACAATACATGCATGAAATTATCCCAGTTTCGTTTCGATCTCCCTTTAAACCTTATTGCTCAATACCCCACAAAAAAAAGAGAAGATGCCCGTTTGATGGTGGTTCATCGAGAAACCGGCCAGATTGAAAACCGACATTTCAGGGACGTGATGGAGTATTTTGATGACAAGGACGTTTTTGTGGTTAATAACACAAAAGTTTTCCCTGCACGTATGTACGGCAGAAAAGAAAAGACTGGTGCCAAGATCGAAGTGTTCCTGTTGAGAGAATTAAACAAGCAAAACCGCCTTTGGGATGTGATCGTTGATCCCGCAAGAAAGATAAGAGTAGGAAACAAATTGTATTTCGGCGAAACAGACGAACTGGTAGCGGAAGTCATTGATAATACAACTTCACGTGGCCGAACCATTCGTTTTCTTTTCGATGGCCCTGAAGAAGAATTTAAAGTAATCCTCAACAATCTTGGTGAGACTCCTTTGCCTAAATATATCAAACGTAAACCCGATGAAGAAGATCGCGAGCGTTACCAAACTGTTTATGCAAAACATGAAGGTGCAGTAGCAGCACCAACTGCTGGTTTGCATTTTAGTATTGAATTGATCAAAAGATTGGAAATCCAGGGCATCCGGTTTGCAGAAGTTACTTTGCATACAGGCCTTGGAACTTTCAGACCTATTGAAGTGGAAGATCTCAGCAAACATAAAATGGATGCTGAATACTACAGGATTGAAGACACCGCATGCAAAATTGTAAACAAAGCGAAAACAGAGGGACATAGAATCTGTTCAGTGGGTACTACTACAATGAGAGCATTGGAAACTTCTTTCACAGCAGAAAAATTATTGAAACCTTCTGAAGGCTGGACAAATATTTTCATTCATCCTCCTTACAAGTTTTCAATATCAGACGCATTGATCACCAATTTCCACCTGCCGAAAACAAGTCTGCTGATTATGACCTGTGCCTTTGCAGGATATGACCTGGCTATGGAAGCATACAAAAAAGCGATTAAGGACAAATATCGATTCTTCAGTTATGGTGATGCCATGCTGGTGATCTGATCATATTTTGTCAAAAGGAATTATAAAAGAAAAACCCGGGCATGCCCGGGTTTTTCTTTTATATCGCTACGATTATTATCAAGACTCCAGTCCGAATAATCCTGAGTTTAATAACTGCAGTGTATGTGTCTTAAATTCCTTTGGAATAAGGATTGAAACATTATGTGCACTGGCGCCATAACTTACCATGCGAACAGGCACATCAGTAAGTGATGCGAAAAGTTTTGCAAGAATCTCTTTCGTTTGAACAATCTGATTACCAACAATAGCAATAATTGTTTGATCAGTTACCACCTCCACTTCTCCGAAGGGCTCCAGTTCGCGCAGTATCTGTGGTAATTCTGCAGGATTATCGATCGACAACGACACAGCAACTTCCGATGTGGTGATCATGTCAATCGGTGTTTTGTATTTCTCAAATACCTCAAATATTTTTCTCAGAAATCCATAAGCCAACAACATACGGCTACTTTTAATTCTAACTACGATGATACCATCTTTTGCAGCGACGGCTTTCACACCAACAGATCCCGCTTCTTCTACGATTAAAGTCCCTTTTGCTTCAGGCTCCATTGTATTGAGCAGACGTACCGGAATTTTAAATTGCTGGGCAGGCCAGATAGAAGCAGGATGTAAAATTTTTGCGCCGAAGTAAGCAAGTTCAGCGGCTTCATCAAAACTCAATTGTTCAATAGCTACTGTTTTTTTCACTACACGGGGGTCATTGTTGTGCATGCCATCAATATCCGTCCATATTTCACATACATTAGCATTAATTGCCGCAGCCACTAAAGAAGCGGTATAATCACTCCCACCTCTTTTCAGGTTGTCTACTTCACCTCTTGCATTTCTGCAGATATAACCCTGTGTTACGAACAAACTTTTACCTGCATGATGCTGCAAAAGCTGATTCAGTTTCACCCTTATGGTGCCTATTTGCGGCTCTTCATTCTGATCAATCGTCATGAATTCGAGTGCGGGCAATAAAGCATGTTCCAATCCCTGTTCTTCCAGATAAATGGAGAACAATTTTGTGCTCATCAATTCACCCTGTGCAAGAATATCTTTATTCAATGCTTCATTAAAAGAGATTTTCAGTATGATGCGCAGGAACTCAAAATGCTCCTCAATTACTGCTACGGCTTTGTCTTTGTACTTATCGAGTTTTAATAGGCCATCAATAAACTCTTTATAATGAGCGGCAAGCGTTTCGATATGTTGTTTGGCAGCTTCCTTTTCTCCCCTGGCCATCGCATCTCCAATTGCAACCAATGAGTTGGTGGTACCACTAAGTGCACTTAACACCACAATTTTTTCTTCCCGGTCGCGCGTAATCAATGTTGCCACCTGGTGCATTCTTTCCGGTTTGCCTACAGAGGTGCCGCCAAACTTCATTATTTTCATTACAGTCAGTTTAATGTTGGGTTGTTGGTTTTGTCCATGCTGCAGGTTCGGCAGCCGGGCAGCGAAATTAAAACTTGATGTTGAATTTCGCGCCGGTATTTATTAAATCTTCAATAACAGCCGGAAGGAATGGAATACCATTTATCCTGCGATCGGCTTCAGCTTCCCTTTCCGGGTCGCCGGGAATTAATACGGGATTACTGCTGTCGATAGGTTTTGCTGCCCTGAATCGGGTAATCCAAAGATCCATATCAGCCAAAAATTCCTCTGCCGGCCTGAATGCGTCTACCCTCATAGCGCCAAAAAAGTGACCAATCCCTTTTCCCGGTTGATTTTCAGGCATGGGTACATAAGCAGGAAACGGAGGTACCCAGGGACCGAAATTTGCACCGCTTAGCACTGCTGAAAAAATATCTACGATGGCGCCCAATGCATATCCTTTATGACTGCCCTGTTCCCGGTTGCCACCCAGTGGCAATAAAGCACCGCCGTGTTTGAGTGCATGCGCATCCGTAACACTTTCACCATCAGCACCTTGAATCCAACCATTTGGTGCAGGTAAATTTTTTCTTTGCAAAATTTCCAGCTTGCCATTAGCAGCCGTTGTAGTAGCAAGGTCAGCAACAAATGCAGGTTCATTTCCTGCCGGCACCACAACACAAATAGGATTAGTACCCAGCATTCTTTCTTTCGAAAATGTTGGCGCCACAAGTGCACTGGCATTTGTCATTGCGATACCAATCATGTTATTGTCTAATGCACGCATGGCATGATGGGCGGCTATACCAAAATGATTACTGTTTTGTACACTCACCCAGCCGGTTCCCACTTCCATTGCTTTTTTTATGGCAATATCCATTGCATAGGGCCCTACAACCAATCCAAGTCCTGCGTCGCCATCTACCACTGCAGTGGAAGGCGTTTGGTATTTAACAGTAAGTAAAGGTTTTGAGTTTACTCTTCCTGCCTCCCATAACCTAACGTACCCGGATAAACGAGCAACGCCATGTGAGTCGATACCTCTCAAATCGGCAGCTACCAGCGATGCTGTAGCTGTTGTTGCATGTTCGGCAGTACAACCTATGGCAATAAAAACATTATATACAAATTCGCTGATTTGTGAAAATGATATCCGGTTATCCATTTCACAAAAATAGACAGGTGGCATCAAAGTATGATTGCCTCACCGGATTATTATGTAAGTTTATCGCATGAAACAATTGGTTTCTGTTATTCTTGGAGTGATGGTGTGTCAGGCTGTTATTGCCCAGGCACCGATTGCAACGATAAAAAGCAGATTTGCATTATATACAGAAAGAGAGAAACTCAACAGAAGCTTATACGATCGCACGATCAGGCAAAGTTTTTCGCTGCCATTAAACAGCGAAACTGAATACCGGTTTCAATCTTCTTTTTATTCGGTGTCGCAGTTTTTAATCAACGACAGTATGGTGCACGTCGGTTTTAAGAAAACAATTGCCGCATACGATTCGCTTGAATGGGAAACGCGAAGATCTTTTTTAGAAGCCATCTATGCCTTGAATCCAAATGGATATACAGCTGAAATTGAAAAAATATTTCAGAAAGAATTGCATCCCAAAGGTGTTGCAATGGCGGCGATTTTTCTTTGCCGCCGGGATTCATTGCAAGTAAAAAAAATCAGGCAGCAGTTACAAAAACGATTTGTACAATACAATGCAGAACCAATGTTTTTTGAACTGGAAAAGTTCTTTTCAAATTATTCACGATCAAAAAAAACTTTGCTTCCAGACGTCAGCAGCCTGTTTTTAGCGCAGCCACAACATGGCAGAAAAATGATTTATTCCCTGCAGCGTTGGAATAGGGATTATCCCGGCCTCGCTATCATACAGGACGCGAATGGAAAATTTTCAAGAGATGAAACCGGGAGATTAATTATCATCAGGCAATTGGCACGATCTGCCAGTGATCTTCCATATTTCATCACCAATGGAAATACCCCGCAAGGTATATTCAGTATACAGGGAACCGGCATTTCCAATAATCAAATGATTGGTCCGACGCCTAACATTCAGATGATAATGCCCAATGAAGAAACCTGGGAGAATTTTTTTCATGGCCCTGCCGATACCAGTTTTCCTTTACTCGCTTATACAGACCTTTTACCTGAAAGCTGGAAAGATTACCTGCCAATGCAGGAGGCATTTTATGCCGGCAAACTGGGTCGTACCGAAATCATAGCACATGGCACAACAATAGATCCGCAATATTTTGCGGATAAACCCTTCTTTCCCATTTCACCAACATTAGGGTGTTTGTGTGCGAGGGAAACCTGGAACCCTACTACAGGCGGATTGTCTGAAAGTGAGCAATACCGGCTGGCCAGTACATACATTACCGCTGAAGGAGAGGATGGATATTTTATTGTTTTGAATCTTGATGATAAGGCAGCTGAGGTTAGCAGGGAAGAAGTTGAACAACTGGTGAATAGCTACGAAAAGAAATATGATTCTTCTTTCATTAATAGGCGCTCCATTAAACAAAACGCAGTTCGTTAATAGTTGTTGAATGTGCAACGGAAATGGCAACTGCAATGTCAATTCCTAAAAACCCTTTATGCAAAAGTTTATCGCAATAATTGCCATTCTCTCAATTACGTTTTGCTCTTGTACAAAGGAAAACCTTTGTATAGAACAAGGTCAATTTAAAGGCACTTTCAGAAGAGTGGATCTTTCAAACACAGATTTTGGCGTTTCGCAGGTTACACTGAATCTGAATGACGGTAAATTCAGCGGAACAAGTTCGCAACAAAACTATCCTGCAATCGGTGCAGGCAATTATTCTACTAATAACGATCTTATCATTTTTGACAACACTTCATTTTTTACAGCAGATTTCGACTGGAGCTATATTCTTGATGGAACATTTGAAATGAGGAACTTTGGAGACTCACTCATATTGATCAAAGAAAACAATGGACCGGTTTTTTACAAAGACGAGTACCGGCTAAAAAAGGAGTAAAAAAAGTCAGTTAACAATGTTAACTGACTTCTCAAAAAAAACGCAGAAAGAAAAACAACTATTTAAAATGGCAGATCATCTGCAGGCTCTGAAACTTCGCCTGCTGGTGCAGGAATTCCATTACTGCCAAAAGGCTTATCTGTTGATGCACTTGTTTCAGTCCTGTTGGAACTGCCTAACAATTGCACATTGAGTACACGCATTACCATAGATGCACCGAAAGTGCCATCTGCCCTGGTAAATGTCCTAACCTCCACAGTTCCTTCAGCGTATACCTGGGTTCCCTTTTTAAGATAGGGCGCTATTGCGGTACGTTCAGTCCAATAAGCGCATTCTACCCATGTGGTACGTTCCTTGGTAACTCCGGTTGCATCTTTATATTTCTCAGAATGTGCAACATTAAAATTGATGACATTTTTTCCGCTTACCACGTTAGTGGTACAATCCTTCCCGAGGTGTCCGATAACTTGTAATTTTATCATAGTAACAGTTTTATAGATGCAATTTCGCCCTAATCGAAAGACTTAAAAAGTGAAAACCAACATAAAAAGACACCATTTTTCCACTTTTAAATCCGTTTAAACACCGTTAAATGCAGGTTTAACCCAATGGGTACCCTACCTGTTTACGGCTTTCTTCTCTACCTTTGCTAAAAATTGACTGATGAGCAGGAAAGGAAAAGTAATGGTGGCCATGAGTGGTGGAATTGACAGTACTATTACAGCATTGATGCTGAATGATGAGGGATATGAAGTCGTGGGCATTACGATGAAAACCTGGGACTATGCTACTTCAGGTGGTGGAAAGAAAGAAACCGGCTGCTGTAATCTTGATTCCTTTAATGACGCGCGTGCCGCTGCGGTTCACCATGGTTTCCCCCATTTTGTACTGGATATTAGAGAAGAATTCGGCGATTTTGTAATCAATAATTTTGTAGACGAGTACCTGGCTGGCCGTACGCCTAATCCATGTGTGATGTGCAATACGCATATTAAATGGCGGGCCTTACTGAAAAGAGCAAACGCGTTGGATTGCGAATTTATAGCCACCGGACATTATGCCAAAGTAAGGGAAGAAAACGGGCGTTTTGTTTTAAGCAAAGGGATTGATGAGCTGAAAGACCAAAGCTATGTGTTATGGGGATTGCAGCAGGATCTGTTGTCAAGAACCTTATTGCCGCTTGGCAACTACCGCAAGCCACAGATCAGGGAAATGGCCATTGAATATGGTTATCCTGAACTCGCCCAAAAAAGCGAAAGCTATGAGATCTGTTTTGTACCCGATAATGACTACCGGGGATTTTTAAAACGCAATGTTGATGGATTGGAAGCCAAAGTGGAAGGCGGGAATTTTATAGATAAATCAGGTAAAATTCTAGGGAAGCATAAAGGCTATCCGTTTTATACTGTGGGTCAGCGCAAAGGCCTGGACATCACCTTCGGAAAACCTGTTTATGTAACAGCTATTCAGCCCGAAACCAATACAGTTGTTTTGGGAGATGAAGAAGACCTTAACCGTGGCGAAGCCAGCGTTAAAAGACTGAATTTCATCAAATACGATAGTATCTCCGATGGCCATGAAGCGTTAGTGAAAATCAGGTACAAAGACAAAGGGACACCAGGCATTTTGTACAATGATGGAAATCAGGGTATTGGCGTTCAGTTTACGAGTGAGGCCAAAGGAGTTGCTCCCGGTCAGTCAGCGGTTTTCTATGAAGATGATGATGTAATTGGCGGCGGCATCATACAGCGTTATAATACACTGTTTTAGGCAATATTACCAGCGCAAATCCGTTAGATTAAATGCCTGTTTTATAGACCAGATGGGTTGAATCACGGCAGAATCATTAAGCTCTAACTGAAACTATGTATAAGAAATTCTTTGCTCCTGTTTTATTTGCAGCCATCGTTTCAGTGTTTATGTTTTCCTGTTCAAAGGAAACCACAACCATCGATACTGAACTGATCAGCGATTACCTTCCCCTGCAGGTCGGAAAATTTATTACCTATAAACTGGATTCAACTGTTTACGTAAATCTGAATACAGTGAAGGAAGTGCACAGTTATATTGTGCAGGATCTGGTTGATGCAGCCATCACTGATAATCTCGGCAATCCTTCATTTCGCATTCGCAGACTGATAAGAAGCAATACAGATACAACAATCTGGAAGGATAACGCCAGCTATGTTATCACACCTAAATCGAAGTCGGTAGAATGGGTGGAAAACAACCTGAGGTATATCAAGTTGAATGAACCCATCAGGGATAATTTTTTATGGAGAGGCAACAGTTACATCAACAGCTACAGTAATCCAGATTTGCAATATCTCGACAACTGGGAATATATTTACGAGAATGTTGGTCAGCCTTTCACCACATCAACATTAACGTTTCCAGAAACAATTACAGTGAATCAAAGGGAAGAAACCCTCGGCGATCCGGATAACAAAAACTTCTATTTTGAAATCAATGAATCGAAAGAAGTATTTGGTAAAGGAATAGGATTAGTGTACAGAAAATTTTTACATGAAGCCTGGCAGCCTCCAAATATTACATCACCTTCAGGATACTACGAACCAAATAGCTACGGGATAACGCTCACGCTGCTGAACTATAATTAAGTCAATCTGTTCATTAAGCACAGGTATAAATGATGAAAAATCTAATTGCGATTGTGTTGTGCGGGATTTGCAGTACTGGTTATGGCCAATTCAGCAAATATGTGATTGTTTTGAAAGATAAACAGCAGAACACATATAATTTATCGAACCCCTCAGGATTTCTTTCTTCTAAATCACTTTTCAGAAGAACAAAATTTAACATTGCTATCGACTCCACAGATTTACCGGTGAGCAAAGTTTACCTCGATAGTATCAGACTTGCAGGTAACGTGAAAATCCTGAATACATCAAAGTGGCTTAACCAGGTATTGATCGAAACGACTGACAACAGCGCGCTGGAAAAAATTAATCAATTTTCTTTTGTCGTTTCAGGCCAACCGATAGCGAAACGGCGGATAAATAATCAAAAAGATTTTGAGGAAACAGTTACCGATGATTATTACTCAAGTCGTCGCAAAAGATCAAATACCCGGTCGCTTGATTACGGCAATTCATTTAGCCAGGTCCATATTCATGAAGGCGAATATCTTCATGAAAACGGTTTTCGGGGGCAGGGAATGACCATAGCAATTTTCGATGCAGGCTTCTTAGGATATCTCACCAACAACGGCTTTGACAGCATCAGAAATAATAATCGTATTGCAGGCACCTGGGATTTTGTGAAAAATGAAACAAGCGTTAATGAAGATCATGTGCATGGTATGTATTGCTTTTCGATAATGGCGGCGAACAAACCGGGACAAATGATTGGTACCGCTCCGGATGCAACTTATTATCTCTTCAGAACAGAAGATGCAGCATCAGAATACCCGATAGAAGAGCAAAACTGGGCTGCTGCTGCAGAAATGGCCGATAGTCTTGGAGTGGACTTGATCAGCTCATCCTTAGGTTATACCGAATTTGATAATTCAGCATTTGATTATGAGTATGCTGATATGAATGGTGATAAAACGATCATCACAAGAGCTGCTGATTTCGCTGCACGAAAAGGGATGATCGTTACCAACAGCGTTGGCAATTATGGCGGCAACGCCTGGAAATATTTAGTTGCTCCATCTGATGGTGACAGCGTACTGGCTGTAGGGGCGACAAATGCAAGCGGACAGATTGCCTCGTTTTCAAGTTATGGTCCTTCAGCTGATGGTCGTGTTAAACCAGATGTTGTATCTGTTGGCTGGAATACTTTTATCATCAACACCAGTGGAAATGTGGCGCAGGGTAATGGTACTTCGTTTTCCAATCCAAATATAGCAGGACTCATCACCTGTTTATGGCAGGCGTTTCCTGAATTTAATAATATAGAAATTTTAAATGCAGTAAAACAAAGTTCAAGCAAGTATACCACACCTGATGATAGATTCGGGTACGGAATACCCAATATGAAAACTGCTTTTGAAATTCTTTTCAAAGAGAGGCAAAAAAGAGACGTTACATCAATATTGGGTGATCAGCAAATCAGAGTTTTCCCAATACCATTTTCCAGTCAATTGACTATACTATTCAAAGCCAGTCAAACCGGAAAACTGAATCTGGATTTCATGGATGCCACCGGAAGAATTCTCTCAAGGCAATCCGTTGCGGTCATTCAAAATGATGTCAGTATTATAGACATGAAAGACCTGGGCAGGCTACCTCGCGGTATTTATTTCATAAGGTATAGCGAAGGAACAAACACTAAAGTGATCAGGCTGGTAAAGTAAGCAAGGCAGCAAAAAGAGTATCTGATTTCTGGCGATAACCTTCTATCAAACCTTTTTTAACCAGTTGTAATGTTGATTGAGAAAGCAGGTGATTCACCACACCATCGTTTTCTTTTTCATACACGGAACAGGTGATATAAAGAAGAAAACCTCCCGGTTTAATTTTACTGATGACATTCAAAGCAATCTGTTGCTGAAGTTTGGAATAGGTTTCCAGTTCTTCTTTTTCAAAAAACCACATTCTTTCCGGCGAGCGGCCCCATGTTCCTGAACCTGAACAGGGAACATCAGCAATCACCAAATCAAAAGAAGCATCAGGAATAGGGACTTCGCTTTTAATCTTACCATTTACATTACCCAGATCGGCATGAAATAATCTGTAATGACCAATTCCTGAATCGTTAAATCGTGTCTTCAAATTTTTCAGCATATTTTCACGGTTGTCCGATACTGTTAAATCTGCACCGCCATAGAAGTCAAACGCCATTATTGATTTCCCGCCACTGCCGGCACAGCAATCCCAAACATTTACAACCTTGCCAAAGGAAGAACGCGGCGGCAGATAGGTTGCAGTCCGTTGTGAACTGTAATCCTGGACAATTACTTCTTTATGCAGTGCAGTTATTTTTTCCAGTGGTGTATTGATAGGAAGTTGAACAGTATATTCATCTAACGCGGTGTAAACTAAATCCGCTCGTTTTAATTTCTTGAAAACAGCATTTGTTTTGCCCGGACGGATGCGAAAAAACAAATCCGGTTGCTGAAAATGTGCTATCAGAAATGCTTTTGCATCGATGCTTTCATTCAATTGTTGGAATTCAGGAAACATACCTTCCACTTTATATTCGGGAAGCATTTGCTTTAGAATAGTAATCTTGTTATTGATCGATGATTCAGCATGTTCGTTCCATTCAGGACGAAGCGTTTCGAGTAAATCCGATTTAACTGTTGTACAAAAAAAGTAACCGGTGACTATCTGGTCTTTCAAAGCCAGTTCGTGCAATGAACGGCCCATTCTGAAAAAACTAAAGCAAAGCTGACTGATAATTTTCCGATCGCGCGATCCAAATTTTTTATTACTTCTGAAAAATGCTTTAAGATAATCTGCAAACGGGCTTGTTCCCTCATAATGCGCAAGGATCTGCTCAGCTGAATTGAGATATGAATAAAAGTGATTACTTGTCGACATTATTCAGGTAGTGGTATAAATGCTTATAAAAAGAAATGCTGTTCTTTCACTTATTGAAATGAAAGAACAGCATCATAAAATAATTTAAATGAATCACAGCTCAAGCAGTGTCTTCACCGGATCTTTCCCAAAAAGCAAAAGCTCAGGATTTTCCAGCAATTCTTTTACGCGAACAAGAAAGCTTACACTTTCTCTTCCATCAATAATCCTGTGATCGTAACTTAATGCGAGGTACATCATTGGCCTGATCACAATCTCACCACCGACAACTACCGGCCTTTCTTCAATTTTATGCATTCCTAAAATGGCAGATTGCGGGATATTAATAATCGGCGTACTCATCAGCGATCCGAATACACCACCATTGGTAATGGTGAATGTTCCCCCCTGCATTTCGTCCATGGTTAATTTATTGTCTCTCGCCTTTGTCGCCAGTTCAATTACCTTTTTCTCAATCTCCGCCATGCTCAGGCTTTCTGCATTACGGATTACCGGAACCACCAATCCTTTTGGCGCTGATACTGCAATGGAGATATCGCAATAACTATGATTGATTATTTCATCACCATCGATATATGCATTTACAGAAGGCCACTCCAGCAATGCATATGAACAGGCTTTTGTAAAAAAACTCATGAATCCCAGGCCTACACTATGTATTTCCTTGAACTTGTCTTTATATTTTGTCCTGATAGCCATGATGCGGCTCATATCTACTTCATTAAAAGTAGTGAGCATTGCAGTCGTATTTTTTGCCTCCACCAACCTGCGGGAAACTGTTTTACGCAGGTTGCTCATCTTCACTTTATTTTCTTCACGGCCGAAGTCTTGCATACCTGGTTTACGGCCCGGGTTAGCGAGGGCTTCCAGCACATCATTCTTCATAATTCTGCCACCAGATCCTGAAGCTTTAATACCTGAGGGATCTACTTTTTTATCTGCAATAATTGCAGCAGCTACAGGTGTGGTTTTAACGTCAGACGCTGGAACGGCAGGCTTTTCTGCAGGAGCAGCAGTAGCCGTTGGCGTAGGAGCTGCTGGTGCCGGTGCAGCTTTTTCCGGAGCAGGTGCTGGTGCTGCACTACCTTCCGGTTTGGCCGCCGTTTCATCAATCTGACAGGCGATGTCACCTATCTTGAGTGTATCACCTTCTTTGGCAACTATTTTAAGTACTCCCGCTTTTTCTGCGTTGATTTCAAAAGTGGCTTTCTCACTTTCCAATTCAGCCAGCACTTCATCACGCTCTACATAATCTCCATCCTTTTTCAACCATTTCACCAGTGACACTTCACTGATAGACTCTCCTACTGTTGGCACTTTTATATCGATCATAATGCTTTGTTAGCGTTTTTGCTTTTAAGTAAAATCATTCCAGTGCAAATAATCAAATGGAAAATGCAGTCTCAATAATTTCTGCCTGTTCCTGTGCATGAACCTTGCTGTAACCCGTAGCCGTAGAGGCACTGGGCTGCCTGCTGATGATACCGAATTTAATTTCTTTCAGATTCATTTGCATGTAGGTTGCTGCACCCATATTCAATGGTTCTTCCTGCACCCAAAACCATATCGCTTTTGGATATTTTTTATACAGTACTCCCAGTTGTTTCACCGGCATTGGATATAATTGTTCCAACCTTACCACTGCAACATCCTTAATATTATTTTTTTTGCGATACTCATTCAATTCAAAATAAATCTTACCACTGCAGAATAGTACTTTCTTCACTGCCGAAGGCTCATTCGCAATCGGATCGTCTAACACTTCCTGGAATTGACCATTTGTAAATTCTTCAACAGCAGAATAAGTACCGGGATAACGAAGGTTTGCTTTTGGCGAAAAAACGATCAAAGGTTTTCTGAAACTCCATTTCAACTGGCGGCGTAAACCATGAAAAAAGCTCGCGGAAGTGGTAAAATTTGCAATGACCATATTCAGCTCTGCGCACTGCTGCAGGAATCTCTCCATACGGCCGCTGCTGTGCTCAGGACCCTGTCCTTCATAGCCATGTGGCAGCAACATCACCAGGCCATTCATACGGTTCCATTTCTGTTCTGCGCTTGAAATAAACTGATCGATCATGGTTTGTGCACCATTCACAAAATCACCAAACTGAGCTTCCCATAAAACAAGGGCATCAGGATTGGCGAGCGCATATCCATATTCAAATCCGAGTACACCATATTCACTCAAAAGGGAATTGTAAATCATAAACTTCCCTTTTGCATCTGCTATTCCGCTCAGGCGGTTGTAAGCAGCATCAGTATTTTCATCGCGCAATATTGCATGACGGTGCGAGAAGGTCCCCCTCTTCACATCCTGTCCGCTCATGCGCACATTATTTCCTTCTATAATTAAACTTCCGTAGGCCATTAACTCAGCAGTAGCCCAGTCAACCTTTTGCTCATCCGTGTACAATTTCACTTTATCCTGAATGAGCTTTTCCACTTTCCTGAGTGGCTTGAATTCTGCAGGCCATTTCATCAAACTATCAAAAAGTAATTTGAATAACTCTGTGCTTATAGCAGTTGCAGGTGAAGAATCGAAGTCCTCAGCTGTTGCATGCCTCAAACTTTTCCAGGAGAGCTCCGGCTGCTGATAATGATAAGGCAATGGATTCTGTTTGATTTCGTCCAGCCGTTCCTGTAAGTCGCCCCAGAACTTCTTCTCCATATCTTTCGCCAGCTCTTTAGCGTCTGTCTCACCATTTTCTATCAGGAAGCTTGAATATACTTCACGTGGATTCGGATGCTTTTCAATAAGCTCGTACAGATGAGGCTGAGTAAATTTGGGATCATCGCCTTCGTTGTGACCGTGCTTTCTGTAGCACACCATATCAATAAAAACATCACAATTAAATTGCTGCCGGAAACGCGTTGCAATTTCCACACATTTCACCACTGCTTCGGGATCGTCTCCGTTGACGTGCATTACAGGCGCCTGTATCATTGCTGCCAGTGAAGTGCAGTAATCAGAACTTCTAGCTTCTTCAAAATCTGTAGTAAATCCTATCTGGTTATTAATTACAAAGTGAATAGTACCTCCTGTATAGTACCCTTCCAGCTTGCTCATCTGCACAATCTCATACACTACGCCCTGGCCTGCAACGGAGGCATCGCCATGAATTAATATCGGAAGTATTTTATCGTAATCACTTGCATACAGCACATCTGCTTTTGCTCTTGAAAATCCCAGCACAACCGGATCAACCGCTTCCAGATGTGATGGATTGGGCATGAGCTTAAGATGTATGGTTTTGCCGTTTGCAGTTTCCACTTCGGAACCATATCCCATATGATACTTCACATCTCCACTACCCATTGTTTGATCAGGAATCACATTGCCTTCAAACTCACTGAATATCTGTTCATAGGTTTTACCCATGATATTGGCGAGGATATTTAGCCTGCCGCGATGCGCCATTCCAATAACCACTTCCTGTACATCAAAATCTGCCGCCTCTGTTAAAATAGCATCCAAAGCAGCAATTGTTGTTTCGCCACCTTCCAGTGAAAAACGCTTTTGCCCGATGTATTTAGTATGCAGAAATTTCTCGAATATGACGCCTTCGTTTAGTTTTTCGAGTATGCGTTTGCGTTTTGCAAGCGGAAGCGGATTGATGAAATTCTTCTCCATTTCATTGGTCAGAAAATCCACTTTCGCCTGGTCGCTGATATATTTGAATTCAATTCCCACATGCGAAGCATAACAGCTTGTGAGATGTTCATGAATTTTTCTAAGAGTGGTGTTGCCAAGCCCGATGAGGTTACCCGCGTAAAAAGTCTGGTCCATGTCCTCTTCAGTAAGCCCATAAAAGCTGAGGCCCAGATTGGCACCACGATCTTTACGCGGACGAATGGGATTTGTATTGGCGATGAGGTGGCCCCGGTTCCGATAACCTAATATCAGTCGATAGGCGCCTAATTCTTTCCTCCAGTCGACCTGAGGAGCTGCTGCTTTAGTTTCTGTAACATTGGTATGCTGTACAGATCCATTTACTTCCACAGGTTTAACAACCTGTGCAAAGTCAAAACCCTCAAAAAACTTCCTGAACTCAGGATCTACACTTCCGGGATCACTTAAGAAACCCTGGTACAGTTCTTCTATATAGGCTGGATGCGAGTTGGTGATATACGAAAAGTCCTTCATCTATCGGGCAAGTTGATTTTTCTCGTTCAAAGGATTACAAATATCGTTGATAAAACTGAAAAAGAAAGGCTGTAACGTAAAAGCTTATCACAACAATTACAAAGAAATCATACCAGAATGAGGTTTTACAAGTTTTTGGTCAGCTATTTCCGG
Organism: Chitinophagales bacterium; assembly: GCA_031425315.1. Taxonomy (GTDB): domain Bacteria; phylum Bacteroidota; class Bacteroidia; order Chitinophagales; family Chitinophagaceae; genus Pollutibacter. The sequence continues at coordinate 738 of JANPJC010000264.1, read as the reverse complement.
CTTCCTGTCAGCGCCAATATTATTATTGGTTTAGATTTGGTACTTACAGCGTCCGGCATTACCTTTGCCGTCCTAAAATCAGTAAAGCAAGTATTATGGCAAATCATAAGGCAACCAAGAAGGATGTGCGCCAGTCGGCGAAACGCAGGGAAAGAAACCGCTACCAGGGTAAAACCACACGTAATGCGGTTCGTGATCTGAGAGCATTGACTTCCGGTGCAGAAGCCAAAGAAGCCTATATCGATGTGGTTAGCGCTATCGATAAACTGGCCAAAAAAGGTGTAATCCATAAAAATAAGGCTTCAAATCTGAAAAGCAGCCTTACTCGTAAGATCAAAGCACTGGCTTAATTTAAAGCCTGTTGAATATAGTTCAGCCGTTTCGCCTTTGGCGAGACGGCTTTTTTGTTATAATTCTCCACCATTCATTTGCTGATCATCAAATTTCCTGTTATTTTCCAGCCTGATTGAAAACACTATTTATGCGACTTCAGCTTACCCTGGCAATGACACTCCTGATCTGCCAAATGTCAGTTACTGCACAAAGTGATACCACCCTCAGATTCCTGGATTATAACTATCAACCTGTAGCCCAAAAAGGTTCTGCATTTCCTTCCATTTGTATCATTATACCTTTGCAGGATGGCGGGTATTCTGCCAACGATTTTCATGCAGAAACCGGGAAGATATTATCAAGGGCATATTTTACAGATAAGGAAATGACCAATCGTTCCGGCCC
>JANPJC010000263.1:0-28813 GCA_031425315.1 Chitinophagales bacterium | reverse complement strand
ACTGAAGAAGCTCAACTGGAAGGACCAGAGTCTTATCAACTCACAGCGGTGGGCGCATTGATTGTAGCTGCAAAAATTTTAAACGGATCTTTCAAACCGGGTTTTCAAACACCTGCGGGTTGTTATGGTGAAAATCTTGTGATGGAAATTCCAGGTGTAAAAAGATTTTAAAAATTGAATACCTTTCTCACATACTTTAAAACGATTACATATGAACCAGGAAATTATAAATCTTTATGATGAGTATACACATAAACCGTTAAGCCGCGAAGTGTTTTTGAAGCGCCTGGTTCGTATAACCGGCAGTATTACTGCTGCAATGGCTATCTTGCCATTAATTGAGGTGAACCAGGCACATGCTGCAGTCACTCCTTCACAGGATCTTTTCACTGAATATGTTACTTATCCCGGCGTGCCAGCTGAAATGAAAGCTTATGTGGCGAGACCAAAAGCAGAAAAGAAGTATTCAACGGTGGTGGTGATACACGAAAATCGCGGCCTTAATGCGCATATCGAAGACGTGGCAAGGCGCGCCGCCCAGGCAGGGTTTCTTGCGATTGCACCCAATGCATTGGCTCCACTTGGCGGCACACCCACCAATGAAGATGAAGCCAGAACAAAATTCCAGGAACTCAAAGCGGAAAACAATCTTCAAAATTTTATAAACGTATTCGATTATCTCAAAACACGCAAAGACAGCAACCAGCAGTTTGGTTGCATCGGATTTTGCTGGGGCGGTGCCATGGCCAATAACCTTGCCGTTAATGTACCGCAACTGAAAGCGGCTGCACCTTTCTATGGCAGACCGGCAGAAACCAAGGATGTTCCAAAAATTAATGCTGCATTACAGTTGCATTATGGAGGCCTGGATGAAAGAGTAAATGCCGGTATACCTGCTTTTGAAGAAGCACTGAAAGCGGCTGGCAAAAAATATGAACTTTACATTTACGAAGGCGCACAACATGCTTTTCATAATGATACCGCGCCTACAAGATATAATGAAGCTGCTGCGAAACTTGCGTGGAAAAGAGCAATGGAATTTTTTGAGAAAAACCTGAAGGCATAATGGATTTGGTTTTTCTATAAACTAAAATCGCAAATTGAATACTTTCAAATTATAAAATCTATTGTCATCTCTGGTTTAGAAATGACCAGCGGGTTGATCGAAACTATTATCGTTTAGGAAAATAGTTTCGATCAGGCTACTGCCAATAAGTTTTGCAGGAGATTATATAGACTTCATATACCAGAATGTGACATCTGAGCAGATATCAATATGCAATTATGCTTCTCTCAGTAATCAGAATAAGCAGTCGGACGAAGGTGGAAAATCTGCAATCCCGTCATGTTATCTTTATAGTAAGTGTCTGAAGAAATTTTCTTCCATACCGGCGACGCACTAAATGTTTTCCAGTGTTCATTGCGGCTTTCCATATTTTCGAAACTCGTCATATACATCAAATTAGGCATTGTGGCACCGGCAATTACCTCACCGTAAAAGATAGCGTTAAAGCCGAGGTCTTTAAACAGGGCTACTTCCCCACCCCTGTTAAACATTTCCACTTTATTGCGATACAATTTTTCTGTTGCACTTTCATAGTTACGCAACTCGTATACTCTTTCATTTCTGTCACCTTTCAATGCCGGCAACGTTAAAGATGGCGCCATTTCAAAAGCCTGAAGTAAAATGGTTTCATATCTGGTATATGGTCTTTTTGTATTTGATCCGTTGAGGTAATCCTTTCCAGCTTCCAGGAACACTGCATCCTTCATTATTTTCTGTTCAGTTTCCACTACTGAAGCAAGCGTTGCGTGAGGGATCAGCACATAAATATCTTTTAAAGCAGCAGTATCATTTTTCAGTGCAGTGAATACGCCGATTGAAGGGTTTTTTTGTTTATGAAGCGCAGGTATAAAAGCTGATTTGAAAAATTCGTGTAAAGTATTTTCCTGTTCTGCTGTTTGAAAATGATAAATGCGTAATTCGTAAAAGGAGCGCTTCCCTTTTTGTTGAGCAGAAATGGAGCAGGCAATTAAACATGCAAAAATGACAAGCAAATTCTTCATATAGCGACGTGTAAAGTTTGCGTTAAAGATCAGCATAAAACCAATAGGAAGAGAAATTATCAATTGCAGGCAGGAAAAGAAATAAGTGATTGAATTTACCTTAGACTTCAGACTATAAAATTATAAATATGTTCCACTCTTAAAGCCCAATAAGATTTTTTGCCGGGAAGACGGAAAGGCGGTGAGAAATTATTTACAAAAAAGTCATTAAATGGCCAATTTAAATTCCCGCCTTTTCGTCTCCCCGGCTATGTATTAGGCGCGAAGCGCAAAAAAAATCAAAAACTATTCTTCATTGCTTTTATTAAACCCTGGCCATCCCATGTACCCGGAACGATAATGCGCCTGATGGTATGCAGCGGATCTTTATCATCTCTCTTAACAGCAAGTTGAAATGCTGCAATCATTCCTCTTTCTTTAAGTGAAGGAATTACTTCAGGTTTCCAGAGTCCAAACGGATATGCAAAATATTGAATCGGTTTGCCGGTGATCTCTTCCAGTTGACGGGAAGGTTTTTCTATCTGTGTGGCCCAATCTGCTGTTTCAAACTTTTTTACATTTTTATGATCCCATGTATGAGAACCAATAACATGTCCTTTATCAGACAAAGACCGAATCTGATCTTTTGTCATATATATCGAACGGCCGATTGATACAGTCATGATGAAAAACACACCTTTAAATCCATATTTATCAAGCTCAGGCATCCCGGTAGTGTATTGATCATTATCGCCATCGTCGAATGTGAGCATTACTGCTTTCTCAGGAACCGGGACCCCGGCAGCGAGATAGGCATAAAGCTGATCAGGAAGAATAGTCGTATAACCACTGTCGGCTAAAACTTTCATTTGCGCTTTGAACTGATCAACTGGAACGATATAAGGCCGCGCAGTTTTACTGTCGGAATCTTTCCAGTTACGGATCTGGTGATAACAAAGAATGGGTATCTGTTTCCTGGATAGGATGGTTTGCGCATCGGCAACCTTCAGTGTTTTAATATCGATAAGGGCAGGTACTGCTGAAGCAGGTGGTGCAGATTTTAGTTCAACAGTCTTTTCATTGCTGATATCTCCCGTAGAGGTATTTGTACATGCAGAAAGTAAAGTGGAAATTGAAAAACAAGCCAGAGCAATGCCTACAGTTAATTGCGGCAGATTTACCTTTTTCATAGTGATTTGGATATCATTGGTTAAAGCGGTCGAAAAATACTAACTTCAATAACGAAAAACGCACTCTTCATAGTACAGAAGTCAGGATGTTTAAATTTTTGCAAATTTTTTTTTGCAAGCTACTGAAAATCTTATCATTAAATAACACCTTCTTTTATATTTATCCGCACCACCTTTCCCCTTGATACTTCACGTATCCTTTTTCATTAATCTCAAAAATTTTTTGTTATGAAAAAGACGATTGCCATTATTGCCATTTTTTTAATTGCCTGCAACTCCACCAGTAACACAGTACCTGAAGAAAAATCAACAGTTCCTGATCCTCCTATTGCCATTCTTGATTCTACTGCCGGTACTGATCTCGAAAATTCTATCAAAGCCTTTGCTAACGGAGATGTGAATGGATTTACAGCAAACATGGATGACAACATTAAATTCTATTATCCCGGCCCCGGTGATAGTTTGTTGGGCAGGGATGCTGTAAACAAGTACTATTCTGACAGGTGGAAGCTGATTGATTCCATCAGAATTGCCAATCCTGTTTACCTGTCGGTGAACGTTAACCGGGGCCCGGTAATGCCAGGCAAATGGATGATGGCCTGGTATTCTTTCAGAATTAATTACAAAAGTGGTAACGGAACCTTTTTACCCATCCATACCGTTGCGCATTCCAATGCTGCCGGCAAAACTGATATTCTTTACATGTATTATGATATGCATAAGGTGATGATGGCACAAAGGAAGTAGGAAGTGGGAAATGGGAAGTGAGAAGGAAGTGAGAAGTACGAGGTGCGAAGTGGGAAGTAAGTGAGCAGTGAGCAGTAAGCAGTGAGCAGGGAGAAGTAAGCACTGGCGATTCCACGTTTGACAAATTCAAGTTGGAGATGACTGTTCTCTGCTTACTGCTCACTGCTTACTGTCCTTAAATTCTCTCATTGACTCATTCACATATTCACTTTGTGCCTCTGGCATTGTATTTTTACTGCTCCGAATATGCTGAAGGACTATTACAAAATACTGGAGCTGCCGCCGAATGCCGGACTGGTGGATATTAAAAAATCGTTTCGCAAACTGGCGATGCGTTATCATCCTGATAAACATGGAGAAGACGAAGTGGCTGGTGCACAGTTTATGGAAGTGCAGGAAGCATATGATACTTTAACTGATCCTGAGAAAAAAGAAATCTATCTCCAGCAGAGATGGTATGAACAAAGTATGGGCAGAAAGCTGAGTGGCTCAATGCCGCTGACTTCTGTTTCGATATTACAGGATGTTATCCGATTGAATAAATACATTTCGGGCCTTGATGTATTTCGGATTGACAATGAAGGTTTGCTTCACTATCAACTGCAGTTGCTTTCCAGAGACGCTATTGCTATTCTTAAATCGGAAGAACAAGTGGATATCATTAAAGAAATAGTAAGGCTCTCAATCGATAATTGTAAATCTTTCCATCTGAACCAGGCAACAAGACTTGCCATTAAATTGCAGGAATTAATCAAAACCGGCAGCGATGAAGAAAAGCAGTTGGAAGCATTTATCGCCAAAAGATCACAGGATGAATTTTGGCAGAAATGGAAAATCCCGGTTTTCATAATTGTCACTATGCTGCTTTGTTACCTGATTTACAAAAGCGCTAATTGATTAGATACGCATATAATGTATGAATAGAAACTGAAATCAAAATGCATTCCTCATCAGGAATCTAACTTAAACTGTTAATCCGTAAATTTGCGCATGCATTATGTATCTGTAGAAGGACTGAGTAAGTCGTATGGTATAAAACCGTTATTCAACAATATTTCATTTAACATCGAAGAGGGCGACAAAATAGCCCTTGTAGCCCGCAATGGTTGGGGTAAATCGACCCTGATGAAGATTTTATCAGGGAAAGAAACCGCAGACTCCGGAAAAGTTTGGATCAACAAAGATGTGGATGTTGCCTTTTTTGAGCAGGATCCGGTTTTTGATGAGAAGGGAACTATTCTGGACAACATCTTCTTTCATAACCATCCCATAATCAATGCAATAAGATCATATGAAGCAATTATGGAGTCTGGTGATGGCGACGCTATGAGCGATGCCATTTCTAATATGGATGACCTTGGCGCCTGGGATTTTGAAACCAAGGTGCAGCAGATTCTTGGAAAACTCCAGATTCATCACCTTCAGCAACCTGTTCATGCCCTCAGTGGCGGACAGCGGAAAAGAGTTGCATTGGCTCGTACCCTTATTGATATCGGGTTCGAACACAAACATGTATTGCTGATTATGGATGAACCCACCAACCACCTTGACGTGGAAATGGTGGAATGGCTGGAACATTATCTCAATAAAGAAAATATTACATTATTCCTTGTAACGCACGACAGGTATTTTCTGGATAATGTATGTACGGAGATCTGGGAACTTGATAATAACCAGCTTTACGTTCACAGGGGCGATTATGAAAATTTCCTCGAGAAAAAAGCGGCCCGGATTGAGAGTGAGGCATCCAGTATAGATAAAGCCCGTAATACTTTCAGAAAAGAACTGGAATGGATGCGCAAGCAGCCAAAGGCAAGAACTACTAAATCTAAAAGCCGTCAGGATAACTTTTATGTTGTAGAAGCAAAGGCCAAGCAGAAAATTGAGGATCAGCAAATGGAGTTGCAGGTGAAGATGAACCGCATGGGTGGAAAAATTGCTGAACTGAAAAAACTGAACAAGAGTTTTGGTGATAAGATTATTTTAAAAGGCTTTGACTATACATTCAAGAAAGGTGAAAGAGCTGGTATCATCGGAAAAAATGGCGCCGGTAAGTCTACATTTCTGCGCATCATTCAACAACAGGAAGAACCGGATAGTGGCAAAGTAAATATCGGAGAAACAATCGTTTTTGGCAACTATTCGCAAACAGGGTTAGTGATTAAAGAAGATATGCGTGTGATTGAATATGTGAAAGATATTGCCGAACATTTTCCGTTGGCAAAAGGCGGATCACTAAGTGCGGCGCAGTTTCTCGAACTGTTTTTATTTACACCTGAACAGCAATATACTTTTATCAGCAAATTAAGCGGAGGAGAAAAGAAAAGACTGCACCTGCTGGCGATTCTTTTCAAAAATCCAAATTTCCTGATTCTTGATGAGCCTACAAACGACCTCGACCTTCCCACATTAAATGTTCTCGAAAATTTTCTGGCAGATTTTCCAGGATGTATTCTGATCGTTAGTCACGACCGGTATTTTATGGATAGATTAGTTGATCACTTATTCGTTTTTGAAGGTGAAGGAGTGATTACAGATTTCCCTGGCAACTACGCCGAGTACAGAATCAAGCAGGATGCAATGAAAAATAAGCCTGCGCCTGAAAAAGAAAAAATTACTGTGCCGGTAGCGGTTGAAATAGCGCCAACGGCTAAACGAAAAGTTACCTATAAAGAAAAAATAGAATTCGAAAAATTAGAACAGGAGATTGGGAAGTTACAGAACGAAAAAGCTACACTCACCCAAAAACTTGGTGAAGGTTCAAGCGATTACGAAGAATTAAACAAGATGACCAAACGGATTGGCGAATTGAGTGCGTTGATTGATGAAAAAGAATTAAGATGGCTGGAGCTTAGTGAATTAGTCAATTGAGCGGAAACAGCCGTTATGATCGTGAATCGTCAATCGTCAATCGTGAATGCCCTGGGCAAGTGAATGGGTCAATGGGTGAATTAACAGCCTCATCCATCGCGAATCGTCAATCGTGAAACGTGAATGCCTTGAATGGTCAATGGGTGAATAGGTCAATGAGATAATTAACAGCCGACTCCTGCGTGAATAGTGAAACGCCAACGAACAGCCAGTTACTGTATTGGCTGTACTCTCATTTAAGTACAACTTACAACCTAAAACTGTGTCGGCTGTTACTTTGTATACTTTGTTCTTCTGTGGCCCTCTGTGTCCAAAATCCTGGCAAATTGTCAAAATCTATCCAACGAACGTCCCTGCCGAGACGAAAGAGCCATCTTCATCGTGAATCGTCAATCGTGAAACGTGAATGAACAGCCCCCAAGAAGGTGAATAAGTGAATGAGTCAATATGTGAATTCTGAATAGTACTGGGCCTATCATTCACGTTTCACGATTGACGCTTCACGAAGGAGACGGCTGTTTATTCACACATTCACCCATTCACTCATTCACCTTATTAACTACCTGCGCGCGCTGCAACCGATCATTAATCGCTCTGCCTAAACCAGACTCGGGAAAACGTTCGGCAATAATAATTTCAATGTCTAATTCATCGAGCTCACGCAAAGCTTTGAAAAGATTTCTTGCTGCCTCATGCAAATCGCCATCCGGCGAAAGATTAAATTGAACAGCAGGTTCAGGGTACACATACTTTTTTCGAAAGGAAATAACTGCGATTCTTTTGCCTTTGTGCACCTGCATCAAACTATCCACATCGCCTACCCATAAAGGTTTGTAAGGCGCATAATGACTTTTTAATTGCCCCGGTGCTTCGGGCTTTTCATGTGTTAATTGTAATTGAACCGTTGCACCGGTTGCTTCCGCAATATCTTCCGGCGAAATACCACCAAGACGGTGAATATTAATCGTATCATTCTTGAAACTGCATATCGTGGATTCAAGACCAACGCTGCACTCACCGCCGTTAAGAATGTAAGGTATCAATCCATGCAGTCCCTGGTATACATGCGCAGCTGTAACGGGACTTACATATCCGAAAAGGTTGGCACTTGGCGCTGCCAACGGAAAATCAATCCGGGAAAGTATATCTAATGCCAGCGGATGAGATGGTATCCGGATAGCAACCTTACCACTGCCGGCAGTAACAAGATCAGGAACAACTTCCTGCTTGTCGAGTAAGAATGTAATTGGCCCGGGTGAAAATTTATCTGCCAATATCATTGCTGCAGGCGGTACCGCTGTCACATATTTTTTTAGTTGTTTCAGGGATGAAACATGTAGAATCAGCGGATTAAATCGGGGTCTGTTTTTTATTTCAAAAATCCTCAGCACACTATTTTCATTCAACCCATTTCCAGCTAAACCATAAACGGTTTCAGTTGGAATAGCTATAACCTCTCCCGATTTGAGCAGTTCGATAGCTGTGCTGATATCTGTTCCAATTGTGGTTTGCATGGGGGAATATAGTATCGAAAGTACGTCAATTCTATTTGCCTTTATAATCAGGGATGAATAACCGGAAAAGCCATTAAACTAACCGGAAACGCATTTCATTATGCAAAGCATTTCCACAATTCATCTTTATTTCATTGAAGGAAATGAAAATCATTTTCATCTCATAAAAGAAAAAAATATGAAACAATTATTATTGACGTCAACTGTAATTTTAATGATCCTAAGCTGTTCAAAGAGAACAATGAATAGTAGCCACCCCACTCTACCAAACGCCGATTTTGATAATACCCGCTGGAGGTTGATTCGGCTACCGGGAGCTATTACCATCACTAATTTGGAAGATGCCTTTGTGCGTTTCGATGCTGAAAAAAAACAGGTGTCCGGAAAATCAGGCTGCAACAGTTTTACAGGTCAATTTAAACTTGATGAAAATAAATTTTCGACCACACCTATTGCTGTCACCCGCATGATGTGTCCGCATGAAATAATGGTTGTTGAAAATGCATTGCTGAAAGCTCTGCAGGAAGCTGATGAATACATTATTTCAGGTAATCACCTGAAATTACTGAAAGGTTCCGCGGTACTTGCAGAATTTGAAGCACTGTATCTTCAATAATAAACATAAAAAAAGTCCTCTCAGCTGAGAGGACTTTTCATTATGTATTTACCTATTTTAAACTTCTGAAGGTTTAATAATCGCAGGGTCCTGTTCTTTCAAAGTAAAACTGATTTTCTGGTTTTCCTTATCAAGTTCTGCAATCATTACATCACCTGGTTTGATACTCATACTCAGAATTTCTTCCGCCAGCGGATCTTCGAGGTATTTCTGAATGGCGCGATGTAAAGGCCTTGCACCGAATTGTGAATCATATCCTTTATCGGCAATGAAGTTCTTAGCTTCCTCTGTCAATTCAAGGGAGAACCCGAGATTCGCCAATCTTTTCATCACACCTTTCATCAGGATATCGATGATCTGGAAGATATTGTCCCTGTTCAGCGAATTAAAGATCACCACATCATCCACCCTGTTTAAAAACTCAGGCGAAAATGTTCTCTTTAATGCCTTTTCTATAACCGCTTTGTTATTTTCATCACTGTTTGATGTCCTGGCATTTGTGGCAAATCCAACACCGTCTCCAAAATCCTTCAACTGGCGAACACCAATATTAGAAGTCATGATGATCAGTGTGTTTTTAAAATCCACTTTTCTACCCAGCCCATCAGTCAGCTGTCCATCATCCAATACCTGCAACAAAATGTTATAGATATCCGGATGTGCTTTTTCAATTTCATCTAACAGGATCACTGAATATGGTTTGCGCCTTACTTTTTCTGTAAGCTGTCCGCCTTCTTCATATCCAACATAGCCTGGAGGTGCACCAATCAGTCGGCTGACAGTGAATTTCTCCATGTATTCACTCATATCAATCCTGATCAATGAATCTTCAGAATCAAACATATAACGGGAAAGCGCACGCGCTAATTCTGTTTTACCTACACCGGTAGGACCAAGGAATATAAAAGTACCTATTGGTTTTTTAGGATCTTTTAATCCCACCCTGTTACGTTGAATGGCTTTCACCACTTTCTGAATGGCTTCATCCTGCCCAACCACCATGGCACGCATATCCACGTTCATGTTGCGGAGTTTCTCCGTTTCTGCCTGCACCATTCTTTTCACCGGAATACCCGTCATCATGCTTACCACTTCAGCAATGGCTTCCTCACTGATGGGATAACGTTTATGTTTACTTTCTTCTTCCCAATTGTTCTTGGCTTTTTCGAGCTCTTCCTGTAAACGCTTTTCATTGTCCCTCAGGGAAGCCGCCTCTTCAAAGCGCTGACTCTTTACGACTTTATTTTTTTCCTGTTTGATATCTTCGATCTTCTTCTCGAGATCTAGAATTTCTTCAGGAACATTGATATTTTTCAAGTGAACGCGGGCGCCAACTTCATCCATCACGTCTATCGCCTTGTCGGGTAATAAACGATCTGTGATATAACGATCGCTGAGTTTAACACAAGCATCAATGGCTTCGTCGGCATAGTTTACGTTATGGTAGTCTTCGTATTTCGACTTGATATTATTCAGGATCTGAATGGTTTCGTCGACACTTGGTGGATCCACCAATACCTTTTGGAACCTGCGGTCGAGTGCGCCATCTTTCTCAATGTACATGCGGTATTCATCTAATGTAGATGCACCTATACATTGCAACTCGCCTCTTGACAAGGCTGGCTTAAAGATATTTGAAGCATCCAAAGATCCGCTTGCGCCTCCTGCTCCAACAATAGTATGAATTTCATCGATAAAGAGGATAACATCCCTGTTTTTTTCGAGTTCGTTCATTATAGCTTTCATGCGTTCTTCAAACTGGCCGCGGTATTTTGTACCCGCCACCAATGCTGCAAGATCAAGAGACACTACACGCTTGTCGAATAATACCCTCGAGACTTTACGTTGTACAATGCGGAGAGCAAGTCCTTCAACAATGGCGGTTTTACCCACTCCAGGTTCACCAATTAAAATCGGGTTATTCTTCTTCCTGCGCGAAAGAATCTGTGACACCCTTTCAATTTCAGCTTCACGGCCAACAATCGGATCAAGTGATCCCATTTCAGCGAGCCTTGTTATATCACGTCCGAAATTATCCAACACAGGTGTTTTGCTTTTTGCAGCTGCTGCACCCTGTTGTTTAGAACGTTGCTGATAACTTTTTTTCTCTTCATCGAATTCATCATCCGGATCGTCGGTATACTCGCTCCTTACATCGTTGCTTTTTACCACGCCTAGTTCATTGCGGAAAAGATCGTAGTCCACATCAAATTGATTTAAGATTTGTGTTGCAATATTTTCTTTGTTCTTTAAAATCGAAAGCATGAGGTGTTCTGTTTCTACAGTTGGGCTTTTCAATGCCTTAGCTTCCAAAACAGTTACACGTATTACTTTCTCTGCCTGCCGTGTCAGGGGTAGACTATTGATATTAGCTATATTTTTTCCGGTTTTATCCTTCACAGCTAATTCCACTTCCTTGCGAAGCTCGTAAAGATCAACGTTAAGATTTTTGAGGATTTTGACGGCAGTATTCTCACCTTCCCTGATCAACCCGAGTAACAAATGCTCCGTGCCGATAAAATCATTACCCAACCTCAGCGCTTCCTCCCTGCTAAAAGAAATGATCTCCTTAACCTGGGCCGAAAAGTTGTTATCCATTAGCGGATTTTTTATTTTTTTGAATCAATACAATAATAACGAATATTTTTGACTTATGTTGATAGAACTGTAGCCGCATTGCTTTTATCGTATCGTAGGTCTCAATTAGTTATAACGAAGGCAGGAGACGACAATGAGAGCTGCAAACCACTTGTTGGTATGCTTTGGAAATGCTAATCTGTTTTAACAATTTCAGTCGTAAACATCGAACAGGATGAATGTCAAAATTGATACCAGAGAAAAATTTCATGTCATAACTATACTTGAGAAGCAATTAACTGGCAATATGACAGCACAATTTAGTGCTGTGTTGAATAAATTGCGCGCCGGCGACGTTAAAAACATCATCATTCATTTTGGCGAAGTGACAGAAATGGAACACGCAATGGCCAGTCATCTACTTCAGGAACAGCAATATGCATATGATCAACTTCAATCTTTTGTAATTTGCCATTTACAGCCCGAAGTGGAAGCACAGCTCGATAAAGACGGCCTGCTCGAGTTAATGAATGTTACACCCACAGAAAGTGAGGCATGGGATATCGTGCAGATGGAGGAGATTGAACGCGAGCTCTTTTGAAGTGGGAAGTGGGAAGTGGGAAGTAGGAAGTTTGAAGTGAACAGCCGTTGCCTGCGTGAATCGTGAATCGTGAAACGTGAATGAACGGCCCCCAAGGGAGTGAATAGGTGAATGAGTCAATGGGTGAATTCGAGACAAGTTGGAAGTGCGAAGTGCGAAGTTTGAAGTGAACAGCCGTTGCCTGCGTGAATCGTGAATCGTGAAACGTGAATGAACGGCCCCCGAGTGAGTGAATATGTGAATGAGACAATGAGCGAATGAACAGCTGGTGTAAAACATGAGACCTTCGGACTTTGCTGGAAAAACGATTATAGTGGCAGAAATTTTGCAAAGGGAGAAATGATACAACTTATTTTTAAATAACTAAAGACCTATCAAACTAAATGACTAACCAAAAGTATCAATAAATCATTTCAGCTTTATCCTCGGGAACTTACATTGACGATTCACGATTGACGATTCACGATTCACGATTGACGATTCACGATGGAGACGGCTGTTCATTCACCATTGACCTATTCACCCATTCACTTCCTCTGATGCTCGCTGTTACAATACTTGGAAATAATTCTGCGCTACCGATGCATGACCGTCACCCTACTGCCCAAGTGGTGACGACAGAGGATCATTTATTCCTTGTGGATTGTGGAGAGGCAACGCAGATTCAGATGAATCGTTATAAGATCAGGAGAAGCAGGATCAATCATATTTTTATTTCTCATTTACATGGTGACCACTATTTTGGTTTAGTGGGATTATTGAACAGTTATAATCTTACAAGCCGTAGTGACGCATTGCACATTTATGCCCCTGCACCATTAAAGGAAATACTTGACTTGCAATTTCAGGCCGCAGACACCAAACTCTGTTATCCGTTTTTCTTTCATCCACTTGGAGAACCTGGATTATTGCTGGATGAAAAAAAGATTACGGTTCATTCATTTAAAGTTACTCACCGTATTCCCTGCTGGGGATTTTTGTTCAGAGAAAAAGAGAAGCCCCGCAAAATAGATCCGGAAAAAGCAATGATCGCCGGCATACCTTCTTCGTATTATTCGAAACTGAAAGAAGGTGAAAATTTTATTACTGATAATGGAATTGTAATTGAAAATGCTGCCGTCACTAAACCGGCACCGCCTTCTTTATCTTATGCTTTTTGTGCCGACACATCATATGACGAACGACTGGCATCTATCGTTAAGGAATGCGACCTGCTTTATCATGAAGCGACTTACCTCGATGAAATGCGTGACCGCGCAAAAGAACGTTTTCATTCTACCGCAAAACAGGCGGCGACCGTTGCTTTTGATGCAGGAGTCAACAAATTAATACTTGGTCATTTTTCCAGTAAGTATGAAATACTTGATGCTTTCCGACAGGAAGCGGAAACGGTGTTCCCGGAAGTGGAACTGGCGCGTGAGGGAGTGACTTATATTGTGAAAAGTAAGCAGTGAGCAGTAAGCAGTGAGCAGTAAGCAGTAAGCAGTGAGCAGTAAGCAGTGAGCAGCCAATACAATAGTGATCTCGGTTAAACTCCAACTCTCCGCTTAATTCTGTGGCCGAAAAAAGTTGTAAGTGGTAGGTTTTATGCAGGCAATAGGCAATAGGAGACAGCCAATACAATAGTGATCAGTGAGAAAAATATTTCAAGATTAGTCACATGGCTGTTAACTCCGTTAAACTCCAACTCTCCGCTTAACTCTGTGGCCGAAAAAAGTTTTAAGTGGTAGATTTTATGTTTTAGGTACAAAGCAGTGAGCAGTAAGCAGTGAGCAGCCAATACAATAGTGATCTCCGTTAAACTCCAACTCTCCGCTTAACGCTGTGGCCGAAAAAAGTTGTAAGTGGTAGGTTTTATGTTTTAGGTAAAAAGTTGTCAGCAGTAAGCAGACCAATAACCACGGCTGTTCATATTGGCGTTTCATGATTGACGATTCACGATGGAGACGGCTGTTACTTCGCACTTCGCACTTTGTACTTCGCACTTTTTTCGGACGCGGAGATACACGGAGATGAATACAGAAGATACACGGAGACATTCTGAGTAGCACGATGTCCCCTTAACAAATTTTGCTTCGGCATTCACAACGTCAATGACGATTACTTCACATCTCGGATGCTGTTCCGATTGACGATTCACGATTGACGATTCACGATGGGGACGGCTGTTACTTCGTACTTCGCCCTTTGTATTTCGCACTTCCCTCCTCCCACTTGCATTTATCAAATCACAATATTATATTTACATTCCTCTCCTGAGATAAAACCACACTACTTCCGCTTACTAACCACAATGTATATGCGGTAGACCAATACTCCCTAAAAGCTAATAGAATCATTTTCAGTCTCCTATGGATACCATAGTAAATCGCGGTATGCCATTTCGCCATAAACCACACACAAAGCCCTAACCTGATGTATACCCTGGGAGACAAAAATCTTCGCCTATCCGGCAGCCTGCTCAGAAAACTGATGATCATTTTAGTGATCTGTTCATCATATACTCAGGCATTTGCACAGCCGGTAAACGACAATTGTACCAATGCTGCAGAAGTGGTGATCAGCAACAGCGGTTTCGGCATGGGAACATTTTCATCTGCTCAATTCGATCTCACAAAATCTACTTTACAAAACGGTGAAACATTCGCGCCATCTATAACTGTTTCAGGACTCAATAAAAAATCTGCATGGTTTAAATTTTCTCTTCCAACAACACGTGCTGTAAGGGTTAGTCTTGTTCCGGTTGGCAGTACTATTCAAGCCGGCAATGTAGGTTTCACCGTATATCGTACCAATAGTTGTTTACCAGGCAATGCACAGATCAGTACAAAACTCTCCCCAATTGAAACATTTGGCAGCACTTATAATCCATGCGTACAGGAAGGCGATTACCTCGTGCAGGTAAGCGCCAACAATGAAGCCAATGGCCCGATTTATATAACTGTTGATATTTCTGACAGTACCAACGCACCCTATGACAAACCAAAAGATGCATTAAAATTTGGCAAGGTTTCCAACAACAGAACTACTGCTGTGGAATATGTAGTGGAATGCCAATCGATAGACAATGCAGCAGAAGTTTGTTTGCCGAATGCCAGTTTTAAAAATTATAACAAAAGCACCTGGCATACTTTTACAACACCGGATTATTTTGACTTCTTCGCCGTATTTCTGGGCATCTTACCTGGTCATTACAATATGCCAAAGAAAGTTATTGGCTACAGACTATATGAAGGTGATGCCACTTCCGCAGCATTATCTACATTGGTACAAGTAGGAGGATGTGATAGTCTTGTTACTGACATCTATTCCATTGGCAGGAAGGTGTATCGTTGCGGCGAATTGAAAACGAATAAGACTTACACCTTACAACTTCTTTATAGCAAGGACTTCAATGAAACAGTTCGCCTCGCTGTTTCATGGGACGGTACCAGTGCAACTGCAGGACACAACCCGGTAAGTTCACTTCCATCAACAAATAAAATCGGAAATATAATCGGTAGCGAGTCAGGACACGCTCAATATTTTTCTGATCAGTTGGCCTGCAACAGCAGGCATTCTGAACACAGTTGTCCAAAATCAATGCCCCCGAAAGGAGTAGTGTATAATGGTTATAATTATAATCTAAGCAGCTTCTTCAGTTTTACACTTACCACTACCACCACACTGCAACTCTACGCATATCAAAATTACTGTGGCCCGCAATTGCTGATGAGAGTATACAAACAGTCGCTTACAGCTAACTGTACAGATCTTGATACTTCTAAACTCATTGCAACTTATCTCTATAATAACACATTGCCATGCCTGGAGCCAGGCAATTATGTTTTGCAGGTAATGGGTACAGATTCCATCAAACCGGAAGGATTTATCAGTGTTGGCAGTTTATACAACAGCGGATCATACCCGCTCTGTTTGATGCATAACCTCGGTGGCAAATTTGATCTGACGATAATTGCAAAAAATGTGAATGGAGGCAATAATTTTTCTTTGGCCAATGTAAATGCAGTGGATAAAATCAATTCATTGAAAGCGCTGCAGAAAAATGTTTCATACAAAGGTGTTTCAGATACTTTCGGTTGTGCTAACACGGTACTCCCGGCCGGATCATTATGTAATTATGCCAATGATACTTCAAAAGTGGTATATCGGGAATTCAAAGTTTCCGACAGTATGATGATGACTTTTTCATCAATCAATATTCCCTATTCCAAATTATATAAAGGAAGCGCGAGCGAGTTGGCAAATGCACAATCATCATTCAGCTTTCCACAACGAATAACAGGACTTGAACCCTGGTCGAACTGTATGTGGTACGGCCAGGCGTCAGAGCCAGCCTGCGTTGTGCCGGGCACTTACACTTTTGCAACATTCGGCGGCCCCAATTTCATTGGGCAGAAAGCAGATGTAACAATGCTTGCGAAAGCAACAGAAACCAAACATGCAACGCCTGCAACGGCACAAAACATGGGCAGTTTATGGGATTCAGCAGCCAAATACAACTCAACAACTTTTTACAGTGATGTGGATACTTTCAGCTGCCGCGATAATGGCGACATTCTGGGTAATCTGCTGCCCTGCGGAAACACATATACCAAATTGATCTTCCGTCAATTTTATATTGGCAGCCCCGCGCTTTTAAATATTTATCTCGGTGTTGGATATTATACTAATTACTCCGGATCACTGACTTTATTGAAAGGCAAAATAACTGATGGTGTAAATGGATTAACAACAATGGGTGCCCCATGGAATTGTTTCACCAATGCCGGCATCAGCGACCAATGTAATCCATTACAGCCAGGATGGTATACAGTGGTGGCATCAGGATATGGACCATCCTATAGTAAACCCCTGCAAACAAACGGTTCGCAAACATCAGTAATCGGCGCTGCCAATCAATTTACAATCACCATAAATACTGCCTGCGAAACGCCGCAATTTAACAGGCCATATAAAGCATCTCTGGATACCAATACTAAAAAACCATACCTTATTGAATGGAAGCAACAGGCCGGTCATACTGCAGCATATCCAGTAACAGGCACAACATATCATCTGCAGAAAGAAAATTTTAATTGTATTCCTGATACGCCTTTCAGCAAACATCCGATAATAGCCTGTGCCGCCGATATGAAACATGTGGCATACTGGGTGTTTACAACAACACAGGAAAGTTATATGCAGATAGATACCAAAGGCTACTGGGCTACCCTCTTTGCTTTTGATGTAAGAAAAGATTCTGCAAAGATGGTCAGCCAGGGCGCATTGCAGGAATGTTTACGCAAACAGGGCCAGCTACAAATTTGCAAACTGCAGCCAGGCACTTATACACTAGCTGTATTCTCAGAAACAAGAAGCTATTGCCATTCGGTACAGCCCACTGTATACATCGACCAGGTTGGTTATTCAAGATTCGATCATGCATCCAAAGCATACGATTTTGGTGAAGTGAAAGCCGACAGTAACTGGTATAAGGGAAAGAGCGGGGATGTGAACCCACTCAACGGTAGCCGTGCAGCCAGTAATGACTTTTTCTATTGTACAACAGGTGCACAGGAAAAAGACCCAACAAATTCTGTTTGTTATTCGCAGCTTAATCCCAATATATATAACACCGGTATAAACAATGTACTGCATCCAAAAGAAGAAACAGCTCCACAGTCATATGAAATCGACAGGAGAAATCTTTGGTACACATTTGTTGTTAATAAACCCGGAACGGTTAAAGTAAAAGTTGAAAACAAAACAACAGGTAAAACATGGCAATATCCTTTTTCTGTATACCAAAGTGATGTAAATGGTTCGCTGCCTTTTAGTGATGTGGTCAACAATGGCGAGGTAGATTCCACTCTTTTACAAGGATTGGTGTACCTGAAAAACAATAACAGCTATTATTATTGCCAGGGAAATCAGGAAATACAATTTTACAATGAGCCCTGTTCCTTTAAGCCCATACGTTACTATGTTTTGATTGAAAACAGGAATGGTTATGGTTATGCAGATGCGCATGCCATGAACCCCAATCACCAGGTAGAGGTTTCAATATTAGTTGATGAAGCCACTACCCTGCCCACGAAATTTGATCATTATTTTCAGGCCAGCAATATCGGTGAAGTGAACAGTGGAAAGAAAAAAGGAGCAGTGGATAACTTCAGTTGCGCAACAGGTGACCTTACTGATCCAACATATGCATACAATTGTCAGAAAACGCTTTGGTACAAATTCACCACCAGCACCACAGGTACATTAAGATATAAGGTAAAAATTGGCACACAGGATCTATACGGCGATTATTATATTCAATTGTTTCAGCAAACAATACAAGGTGATTCAACTAGCAAGGGCCTTCAGTTCCTTCCACTCACCAGTTATCATTATGATGCAGCGTCGGCCAGCTACTGGTCACAACGATGCATTTCGCCCGGCACATATTATATCATACTGCCCGGCTGTTCTGCAGTTGACGAAAATGTTTTTCCGGAAATAGAAGTGGTGGAACAGGCAGGTGATTTTTGTTCAAGGCCAATGGTCACTTCACTTAATGGTAAAGGAAGCAAGGTGATTGGTGTAACGATTGATTGTCATACCATCGGCACTGATTATGGCGAATTCAATCCAACACTAACCTGCCCGGCCGGAGCGGATAAAACGAAATTCAAATCGAGCTGGTACAGGATAGACGTTGGTGGAAAAGATACATTGGATGTTACCGTATTTATCAATGAACAAACCAATGCCGGTTCATCAGAAATTAAATACAGGATGATGACGGGTAACTGTGGCGCCATGCAGGAGCAAAGCTGCGTGCAGGATGCATTAACCAAGAATACATATAAATGTCTTGCACCAGGAACCAGTTATTATATCCAGGTATTTACACCGGTGATCAATTCATTTAATCAGTATGTAAACGGAACAATTGATCTGAATATATCAGCCATTAACCATGTTGATACCTGTTTGCCGAGTAACTCCTGTATTGCAGTGGCCAACTTTAATACGGAATTTGATTGTACAAAAGATAAAGCGGTGCAGTTTATCAATTTCTCCACTTATGGTACCAGTATCGCATATGAATGGGACTTCGGATACAACGATCAAAAATCAAATGCAGTATCACCAAGATTTAATTACCCTGCATTAACAACAAACAAATCTTATGATGTAAAATTGATTGTTACGAACACTTCCTGCGGAAGAAAAGATTCCATCACACAAACGATCGATGTTGCAGCGAGGCCCGCCGCCGAACTGGGCCAGGATACTATTATTTGTACACCTGGATCGACAATAAAACTGGACGCCGCATCACATTCAGGCTCTACCTATCAATGGAGCAATGGCAACACAACATCATCTGCATCATTCAACTATTCCGGCAGCCACTGGGTACAGGTAACTTACAAAGGATGTATTACCCGCGACACGATAGCTGTGTACATTTCGCCGATACAAAAGAAAAGTCTTCAAACACTTGCTTTATGCAAAGTGGACCAGGTGACATTAAATGCATCCCGCGGTTATGGCGAAAAGTACAAATGGAGTACCGGTGCCACTACAGGTTCCATTACAACAAGCTTACCAGGCTATTACTGGTCAGACGTATTCCTTAACGGTTGTACCTTCAGAGATTCATTCCTGGTAGTAAGTACTGCCCTGCAGCCACTTGGATCAGACACCAATATTTGCCAGGTAAAAATGCCATTGCAGTTGAATGCAACTGTTAGTGGTGCATCTTCTTACAAATGGCAGGATAACTCGACAGGAGCAAAATTCAACGCAACCAAACCAGGAAAATATTGGGTAACTATTGAGCTCAGCGGATGCCTGTTTTCAGATACAGTAGAAGTAAAGGTGGATTCATTTAAAACAGTAATTAAATCTGCTGTCATTTGTGAATCGCAATCCTACATGCTTCCATCCGGTAAAAAAGTTTTCACTTCAGGTACTTATACTGATACTCTGAAAAATTCAAATGGATGCGATAGTATCATTACAAGACTCAATCTGAAAGTAACAGAGAAAAAAATCAATACTATAAAAGTTGCGCTTTGTGCTGGTGATAGCTATACAATGCCTGGGGGATTCAGAATTACCACTTCGGGCCAATTCAGCGACACGCTGAAATCGGTGACCGGTTGTGATTCACTGATCACCAACGTAACTGCTACGTTAGCTATACTTGTAAAAAAGAATATTGATGCGCTGATTTGCGCAGGAAGTACCTATAGTCTTCCATCAGGCAAAAAAGCAAACAGTACCGGAGTTTACGCTGATACGCTCCGCTATACTGCTGGTTGCGATAGCATTATATACGCTGTTAACCTTACGGTATATACACCTGTGAGAACAACAGTTGCAGGAAGCTTCTGTTCCGGAAAATCATACCTTTTACCATCGGGACTATTGGTAAACAAAGCAGGCAGGTATATTGATACATTGAAGAGTGTGAACGGATGTGACAGCATAATTATCACTACTAACCTCAGTTTTCTTCCGGCAATAACGAAAGCGTTTAATGCAACAGTATGTGCAGGGTCGGCCTATCTCCTGCCTTCAGGTAAATCGGTTAGCGTTGCAGGCGTGTACATAGATACATTGAAAAGCATCAGCGGATGCGACAGTCTGATCAATACGATCACACTAACGCTGGATGAAGTAAAAAGAGTAACCACTAATGCGCTGATATGTGCCGGCACAATTTATACTATGCCTGGCGGTGGAAAATATACTAAAGCAGGCACCTATACAGATACATTGAAAAACAACAGGGGCTGCGACAGTTTAATTACAACAGTGAATTTAAACCTCACTTTTGTAAGTCAAAAAACGCTGGAGGCTTCCATCTGTAAAGGCTCTGCTTATCTTTTGCCATCAGGGAAAACTGCCACCTCCACAGGAGAATATTCTGATACGCTGAGATACAAAGCCGGCTGCGACAGCGTGATTTATACTGTTAAACTACAGGTATTCAGTCCGCTGAATGTAACCATCAATACATCAATATGTGCAGGTAAATCTTATCAATCTCCCTCCGGAAAAATATTTACTGCGGAAGGAATTTATAAAGATACTTTGAGCAATAGTATTGGCTGCGACAGTTTGCTGTACACAATCAATCTTGATGTGGTTCCATTCATCATTAAAAATTACAGTGCAACAATTTGTGAGGGCAGCAATTATACATTGCCTTCAGGTCGACTCATCAGCAAGGCAGGTAATTATGCTGATACCCTGCGCAGCTTTACCGGATGCGATAGCGTGATCAATAATATAACACTGACTGTTGATGTACCTGTCCGGAAAACTATAAATGCAATGATTTGTGAAGGATCGGTTTATCAGTTGCCTTCAGGCAATCTCGTGAGTAAACAGGGAACGTATAGCGACACGATAAACAACATACGGGGATGCGATAGTCTCATCACCACAATCAATCTATCATTCAAATTTATTTCAACGTCATCGGCGACTGTTACAATTTGTGCAGGACAAACGTATACGCTTCCATCAGGAACTATTGTATCAGCGGCCGGCGTATATAAGGATACATTATTAAACGCAGCAGGATGCGACAGTATCATCACCACAACTATTGCACTGAGAGCGCCGCTGGCAGCAACGATCAAAGGACAGGATGCCATTTGCGCCGGTGGAACAGTGACACTTATCGGCACGGTAAGTGGCGGGTTGGGCAACGGGTATCAATATAGCTGGTCGGTGCCGGGCGCAAAAAATGATACACTCATTTTTACTCCTTCGGCCTCCACAAATGTTGTACTTACCGTTACTGATGGCTGTACCAGCGTCTCTGCTAAAGACATATTCAATGTAAATGTGATCCCATTACCTAAAGCAGCTTATACTGTCGATAGCAAAGATGGATGTACACCTATGGCAGTGAAATTCAATAATACTTCATCAACTGTGCCTGGTTCAAAGTGGAAATGGAATTTCGGAACAGGTGTTGCAAGAGATACATCTATTCAGATGAATCCTTCCTTCCTGTACACTCAGCCCGGTAAATATGCAGTGAAACTTTTTGTTACTGCTCCTGCCGGTTGTACTGATGAGTTTATTGATACCATTACTATAATCAGTAAACCTGAAGTGATTATTTCCGGTGCCACTACGATATGTGCCGGCGAACCTGTATATTTTGCAGGTACATCCAACTCAACTAACGTTCAAACCTGGCAATGGAATTTTGGAAATGGCAACAGTTCCAATAGCCAGGATGCAAATCCGCAGGTATACAATACCGGTGGTGAATATTTTATCCAGCTGATTGGTACTGCAAACGCTGCCTGTCCTGATACTGCCGTACATAAACTAACAGTAAGGGCGAAACCTGATATCAGACTTAATATCAGGGAAACAAAAATCTGCCTTGGACAATCAGTTCAGTTAATAGCAAATGATGGGGTGAAATTTGAATGGTCGCCTGCAGAAGGATTAAATAATCCGAATATCAATTTCCCGGTCGCGTCACCAACGAAGGATACCCGGTATGTTGTAACCGTAACCTCAGCTTATGGTTGTGTAAGTAAAGATTCTGTCGAAATCAAAGTAAGTCAGCCTTTCACAATAACTACAACCGGAGATAAATCGATCTGCGCAGGCCAGCAGGTGCAACTGGGAGTGAGTGGAAATGCTGAGAGGTACGAATGGTTCCCTTCTTTCAGTCTTGACAGCAAAACATCAATGACACCAATCGCACGACCCGATACCACTACAACTTATACGGTAGTAGGTTATGGTAATGACAACTGTTTTACCGAAAGAAAACAGGTTACCGTAGCAGTTGTTCCATTGCCGCAGGTAGTGACTGCCAAACAAATAGCAATCAGCTACGGATCATCCCTGCAGCTAGCCACAACCGTAAGTCCTGATGTTACCGGGTATCTCTGGTCGCCGCCAGATTATCTGAACTGTTTTACCTGTCAGTCACCATTGAGTACCCCGAAAGAGGATATAACGTACAAAGTATCGGTGTTTAATGCAGAAGGATGTACTGCCAGTGATACATTACGGGTGACATTATTATGTTCAGACTCAGATGTATTCCTTCCGAATACATTCACACCAAATGGTGATGGCTCAAATGATATCTTCTATCCGAGAGGAAAAGGAATCAGAACAGTTAAGTTCCTGCGCATATTCAATCGCTGGGGAGAAATGGTATTTGAGAAAAAAGATTTCAATATCGACGACAGGAGCACAGGATGGGACGGAGTATATAAGGGGCAGAAATTACCATCGGGAGTATTTGTTTATACTTCGCAGATGGTTTGTGTGAGCGGAGAAATTATTGAGAAGAAAGGAAGTGTGATGATAGTGAGATAACCAGGCAATAGGCAATAGGCAGTAGGCAATAGGGAACAGCCGGTGCTTAATGACGTTCATTGACGATTCACGATTCACGATTGACGATTCACGATTCACGATTCACGATTCACGATTCACGAACGAGACAGCTGTTCATTGACCCATTGACTCATTGACTTATTCACTTTTGCAGAGACAAACGCATAAAAAAGGACCTGATATGAAAAAGATTTTACAGCTCACTGGCATTTTGATCCTTGTTTGTTCAAAAATGATATTTGCCCAGGACATCCATCTATCACAGTTTTATGAAACGCCGCTGATGCGCAACCCTGCCCTGGCCGGCATTTTTACGGGCGACCTTCGCGTGCAGGTGGCTTACAGAAATCAATGGCAGTCTACCGGTGTGCCGTTTCAGACTTCAATATTCAGTGCAGAATACAAGTTTCCTGTTGGACGCGGTAATGATTTTTTAACAGCTGGACTGAGCAGCTTTTATGATGTGGCAGGCAGTTCAAAACTGCGCACATTGCAATTGATGCCCGCTGTGAATTTCCACAAATCGCTCGACGGTGAAAGAAACAGGTATTTGTCACTTGGATTTATGGGCGGCATTGTACAGCGTAGTTTTAATGCCAAAGATCTCACATTCGATAACCAATATACCACCCGGGGTTTTGATCCGACTGCACCAACCGGTGAAATTTTCAGCGGATTGCAACGCAGTTTTGCAGACATGGCTGTAGGATTGAGTTATAACAGCGGCATTGGCGCAACAGGCAATTATTATCTTGGTGCTTCTTTATGGCATTTCAATAAACCCACTGAACGTTTTATCAATGAAGAGATCACACTTGATTTTAAATGGCAGGCTAATGCAGGTATCAAATTATTGCTAAATGATAATGTTGAATTTACCACCGAAGCAAACTATGTTCGCCAGGGGCAATATAGTGAACTCGTAGGAGGACCGATTTTCACATACGTTTTTACAGAAATGACAGATCCGGCTAATAACATGAAAAGACTCGCGGTAAGCGGCGGTGTGATGGTTCGTTTAAACGACGCCGTTATACCTGTTGTGCGGTTGGAATACAATAGTCTTAATATTGGTTTCAGCTACGATCTCAATACTTCGCAACTACGCACAGCCAGCCAGGGCCGCGGCGGATATGAACTCACCCTTTCGTGGAAAACATTTGCCAGTGAAGACAATTCGAATGTGGAAGATGTGAGGTGTCCGAAGTTTTGAACGGCAAGAGAATGGGTGAATGAGTCAATGGGTGAATAAACTGCCGTCTCGTTCGTGAATCGTCAATCGTCAATCGTGAATGAATGTCGTTGAATTAAGAAACGGAGCGAATCAATCTTTACAAGGAACATCCACCACATAGGCACAGAGGGCACATAGAATATTTCTTTTGTATTTTTATATGTGTCTATGTGGTTCAAAAAAGCACAGCTACGAAGGTCGACTTTCTCTTATTTCAACGACATTGAATCGTGAATGAACAGCAAATACAGTTAACCTGTAAAATTTTATTGGAAATGATGTTAACCTAAAACTTACAACATATAACCTGCATTTCGGCAGCCCTCTGTGTCCAAACTCATGCCAATCAAATATAAAATAGCAATGTCTGACGAATCGCTTTTTTTTATCATTTCATACAAAATACAGCAATAACGGTCTACTCTACTGCATATCACACGTAACGGCTTGCATCAACCGAATATAATTTTTATTTTTACATATCTCATCTACCTCTTCCGGTTAAACCGCATTTATCTTCATTATCCTCCTGGTATTTATTATTTAAGTCAACCAATTGTTTTTCAGAATATTCTGGATAAACAACTTACAGTAACCCATGCGTACCCTAAACGCCATTAAGGCTCTAACCCCGACATTCCTGCATAAGAAACTGGTCGTTCTATTATGCATGAGTTTTACATTTTTTGCAGCAGTTGCACAACCTGCCGCCAATGAATGTAGTAAGGCCTCCGAAATAATCATTTCCAATAATGGATTTGGTTTGGGCAGTTTTAAGTCATCACCGGTAGATATCAGCGACGCCGATCTTCAAACAGGTGAAAATTTTGCCCCTTCAATACTGGCATCAGGACTCAATAAAAAAAGTATCTGGTATAAATTTATACTCCCAACTACAAGAGCAGTATCATTAAGTCTTGATCAGCAGGGCGGCGCCATCCAGGCAGGAAACGTAGGTTTTACAATCTATAAAACGAATGCATGTTTACCTGGGATTGCACAAATCAGTAACAAACTCACACCTATTGAAACTTTTGGCACCACCTTTAATCCTTGCATTGATGCGGGTGAATACTTCGTTCAGGTGAGCAGTAATAATAATGCAAACGGTGTTGTTTTTCTTTCACTGAATATTTCAGATGCTACCAATGCTGCATATGACAAACCAAAACAGGCACAACAGTTTGGTACACTGACAAAAAGAAAAACCAGTGTTGACTTTATGGTTGATTGTCAGTCGATAGAAAGCCTCAGCGAAAACTGTTTACCTGAAGGAAGTTTTAAAAATTTCACTAAGAGTACATGGCATACTTTCACCACACCTGACTATTTCGATTACTTAAGTATCTGGGCAGGTTTGCTTCCTGCTGTTTCCAATTCTCCCAAACAGGTTATAGGCTATAAATTATATGAGGGAGATATTACAATATCTCCATTAAACACATTGATTGCCATTACTGATTGTGATAGTCTTGTGACTGACAGATTGGGAGTAGACAAAAAAATCTATACCTGCGGCGAATTAAAAGCAAACAAAACATATTCGGTACAATTACTTTATCATAAAGATTTTAATAAAAATATCCGTTTTGCTATTGCATACGATGGTACAAAGCCATCGACAGGCGTTAATCCCACTACTACCCTTCCTGCTCCTAATAAAATCGGTCTGTTAAAAACCAGCGTAAGTGGTCAGAACACAAGCATCGATGACTACTTCGCATGTAACAGTAAGCACAGCGCCAATAGTTGCCAAACTATTATGCCGAAGGGCGGAATCAAGATCAATGGATGGACGTACAACATGAGTTTGTTTTATACATTTTCAATTAATGCAACAGTTAACCTCGACATCAATACAAGTGTCACTAACTGCGGCAACAAGCCCGCGTATATCAGGTTGTTCCGTCAAAAAGCCGGTGCGAATTGCAGTAATCTCGACACAACAAATATCATTGCAAAATTCACTGATAAAATTAATTTCAATTGCTTTCAACCCGGCGATTATGTATTACAGGTAATGGGCATCGACAGCAGTATAGCGATCAATACAATCAATTCCAACTCAATTGACGAAGCAACCAGTTCCATCTGCTACCGCCAGCACCTGGGCCGCCCGGTTATATTAAATTTAAAAGCTGCGGTGGTTTATGACGTCAACAATTTTGGATTGTCGGCTGCGGGTCAATATGAAAAAATAAACGCGCAATACGGAGTAATGAAACCATTACTTAATCATGAAGTATACACTGCCAAACCTGATACATTCGGCTGTGCAGCAACAGTATTGCCCAATGATAAATTTTGCAGTAAAACAGATACCACCAAAGCAACTTACAGAGCATTTGTACTCGCCGACAGTATGACCATATCATTCAGTAATCTGAATGTACCCTATTCCAAACTTTACCAGGGCGATGCCGGCGCGTTGGCGGAGGCCCAAAATGCGTTTACACATCCAAACAGAATTAACGGATTAAAACCCTGGTCAACCTGTCTGAACAACAGCTCCAATCAAATGTCCTGTCTCATTCCCGGTACCTATACGCTGGTGAGTTTCGGTGGTGTAAATAGTTTGGGAGCAATGACGAAAGCAACCATCACCGCAGATGTTATTGAAACAAAATATAACACATCGGCTAAAGCAGAGAATATGGGCAGCCTGTGGGACAGTAGTGCCAAATATAAAACCGAAGTGATTTTAAGTAAGATGGATACTTTTTCCTGCAGAGATAATCCCAGAATTATAGGCGGATTAACTACTTGTGATGGAGCCACCAAATTAATCTATCGTCAGTTTTATCTGAGTGAACCTGCATTACTAAATATTAATCTTCCACCAATAGGCTATCCAACGCGTAACAGGGGAAAACTTACATTATTCCGGGGAAAAGCCACCGATGGTTTAGCTAAACTTACTCCTGTTGGTGACGACTGGACCTGTTTTAATACTGCACGTATCACTGATCAATGCAACCCAATGCCAGTTGGATGGTATACGTTGGTATCGTACGGTTTCGGACCTACATTTTCTTCTCCTGTAAAAAATGATGATGTTGATTCTGATGTTGGTTTTCCCAACCAGGTGCGAATCATTCTTGAAAAAGCCTGTCCAACGCCATCGTATAACCGCCCATTCAAAGCATCCATAGATACAGCAACACAACAGCCTTATTTAATTCAGTGGGGACCGCAACAAAGTCATACCGTTACTTATCCTGTCACAAATAAAATATTTACATTGGCAAAAGAGAATTTCAATTGCCAACCTGATACACCATTTTCATCGCACCCTGTTATTGCATGTGATCCTGAAATGAAACACGTGGCATATTGGGTATTCACTACCACGCAGGAAAGTTTTGTACAGATCAATACCGGTGGATACTGGGGAAGCCTTTTCGCATTTGATGTGCGGAAAGATTCTCTCAAAATGGTTAAGGAACAACCGATACAAACCTGTTTAAAAACACAGGGTAAAATTGAAATCTGCAAACTGCAACCGGGCACCTATACGCTCGTGATCTTCTCAGAGATCCGTGCTAACTGTCATAATGTACAACCGAGTATTTATATTGACCAGGTTGGTTATTCCCGTTTCGACCACGCTGCAACCGCCTACGATTTTGGTGAATTAAAAGGTGATAGCGTTTGGTATAAAGGGAAAGCAGGAGATATTAATCCATTAAATACCAGCAGGGCACCTAGCAATGACTTTTTCTATTGCACAACCGGTGCCCGGGAAAATGATCCCGACAAAGGAGTTTGTTCTGCTGTATACAATCCATTGATTTATTCATCCGGCAAAAACATTGCGTTGCATCCAGCAGACTCCCTGGCGCTATCTACCTCACAAATTGACCGGCGTAATTTATGGTATACTGCAGTAGTTAAACATGCGGGTACTATCCGTTTCAGAATAGCTTATAAAACTTCCGGCAAACCATTTCCGCCCCGCTATGCTATCTATTCTTCAGATGAAGATTATACTATTCCATTCGACCAATTAGTGAAATCCGGCAGAGTGGATTCCACGATGGCACAGGG
>JANPJC010000262.1:0-72854 GCA_031425315.1 Chitinophagales bacterium | reverse complement strand
GCGCTGGATGCTGGTGGATGATAAAAATGTTTTTATCACACAACGCACCACCCGGCAATTGGCTATGCTCCAAACCAGTATTCAAGACGAATATCTCGTTGTCTACAAAAAGAGTAATACGGCGGATGGCATTAAGATCCCGATCATTAATGAATATGCAGATCAGATTCAGGTAGATGTGTGGGGAGATATATGTACCGCGGTACCTGCGAATACTGAAATCAATCGATGGTTCAGTGATAGCATTCAAATAAAATGCAAACTGGTTTATATGCCCGATGATTCGGATCGTAAAGTAGATGTATATTTTGCTAAAGAAGGAGAACTTACTGCATTTTCAGATGGCTATCCCATTTTAATGGTGAGCGAAGCATCTTTGGCTGACCTTAATTCACGGCTAACCATACCCGTTCCAATGAACAGGTTCAGGCCTAATATTGTTTTGTCGGGTGCCGCTTATCCATACCAGGAAGATGATATAAAATCTTTTGAAATTAATGGACTGAACTTTTTAGGCGTAAAACCCTGCGGCCGCTGTATCGTAACCACGATTAATCAAAATGAAGGAACTATATCCGATGAACCGCTGAAAACTTTATCAGGGTATAGAAAATTGGGAAATAAAGTTTTGTTTGGCCAAAATGTTTTGCCAAAAAATACTGGCATTATAAATGTTGGTGATGAAATTATACTTAGATAATAAATACTACTTCAATTTCTCGTTGTTCCTATGCCTGTCTGCATCACGTATATTTTTTTTGTTGAAATTTTTCTCCAGTGCG
Organism: Chitinophagales bacterium; assembly: GCA_031425315.1. GTDB lineage: Bacteria > Bacteroidota > Bacteroidia > Chitinophagales > Chitinophagaceae > Pollutibacter. The sequence continues at coordinate 72,072 of JANPJC010000262.1, read as the reverse complement.
TCAGTTAAATTGATTCCTGTTTGATTAGCCAGACAAATTAATACCCATAAAACATCAGCCATCTCATCTCCCAGGTCCTTGTCCAGATCGGAAGTTTTAAAGGATTGATCGCCATACCTACGCGACATCAACCGGGCCACCTCTCCAACTTCTTCGGTAAGAATTGCCATGTTAGTGAGTTCGCTGAAATACCTCACGCCAGTTGTTTGGATCCACTGATCTACTTTCTCCTGTGCTTCCTGAATGGTCATTATAGTTGCTTTATTCTTTGTTCTTTGAATCGATGATTATTGTAACCGGACCATCATTTACTAACTGCACCTGCATATCTGCCCCAAAAATTCCTGTTGCGATTGTTTTGCCTGTTAGTTGTGACAACCGCGATACAAATTTCTCGTATAATGGAACTGAAATTTCGGGTTTTGCTGCTTTTATATAAGATGGCCGGTTTCCCTTTTTCGTACTGGCGTGAAGTGTAAACTGGCTGACTACCAGCATATTTCCACCTGCGTCCATTACATTCACATTCATCACCCCCTCACCATCATTAAAGATGCGCAGATTGATCAGCTTATTACTCAACCATTCAATATCTTCCTCGTTATCAGCGTCTTCAATTCCTACAAAAATCAGCAACCCGACCCCTATTTCTCCCGTAATATCATCATTTACTTTAACCGCCGCTGATTTAACACGCTGTATAACCGTTCTCATATAATTGTTAAAAAGGAATTTGTACTTTTAAGTTAATGAAGATAGATATTAGCAGGGAGATCGTTTTTCGCACGGCAAGAAGTGGCGGCAAAGGGGGCCAGAATGTTAACAAGGTGGAGACCATGGTAGAGGGAATTTTTGATCCCGAGAAATCCAGCATATTAAGTGTTGATCAAAAAGAGATTATCCAGGAAAAACTGAAAAACAAAATGACCAATACTGGTCTGTTAATCGTAAAATCACAAAGAGAAAGATCTCAGCTGGCCAATAAGGGTGATGTTATCGAAAAAATCAACAGACTGATAGAGCAGACGCTGAAAAAGAAAAAGATGCGGATAGCCACCGCACCCTCCAAAGGATCAAAAGAAAAAAGAATACAGGGAAAAAAAATTAAATCGCAAACCAAGTCAGGCAGAAGAAAAGTTGATTATAACGACATATAAAGTTTATATGAAAATAAGATTTGCTGCATTTTTAATAATCCTGATTGTAACCAGTACGCTGAGTTGCCGAAAAGAAATCAGTGATGAAGGCAGCAATTATCGCATCAGGTTAAAATTTGTGCCAAAAGCAAACGGCGAAAATCTTGTAGAAGGAAAACCATACCTCAATCCGCTGGGCGAAGATTTCAGCGTCACCAAATTCAAAATTTTTATCGGCAATATTACTTTGATCCAGGATGGTGCAGTTAAAGTAGCAGCAAAAGAAAACGAATACTTTCTGCTTGATGCATTTGATCCTGCTTCACTTTCTGTTGAAACAGCATTGAGTGGCAACAGGTTTTCTGATATCGGATTTCAGATTGGTATCGACAGCATATTCAATGTCAGCGGAGCGCAAACCGGCGCACTCGATCCCACTACCGGAATGTTCTGGACCTGGAGTACGGGGTACATAATGGCGAAGCTGGAAGGGAATTCATCTTTTTCTACCGAAACAAATCAGGCCATTGTATATCATATTGGTGGATTCAAAACAGGTGAGAACACCATCCGGGAAGTAGTATTGCAGCTCCCGGGACAACAGGACTGGATACTTGAAAAAAATAATGTTACTGAAATTACTATTGAAATAAATATTGATAAATGGTTCAGTTCGCTTCATAACCTTTTTATTGCATCTGCATCTGCAACGATGACGCCGGGTGAGCTTTCTAATAAGTACGCAGACAACTATGCCAGGATGTTTGCGCCTTTGTCAATCGAAAGAACCCCATGAAAAAAAAATCATTCATTTTTTTAATCACTTTAGGAATCGTAGCAGCTGTTGCTGTGATGGAATCCTGCAGAAAAAATGATTTCAAAAGCGGTTCAAGCATTACACCGTTTAAACTGGAAGTACCCGAAGGTTTCCCACAGCCACAGGATTTATTTAAAGACAATCCTATTACTAAAGAGGGGTTTGCATTGGGCAGAAAACTTTTTTATGATGGCCGTTTATCGCGGGATGGGAATTTTCCCTGTGCATCCTGCCATCAGCAGTTTGCAGCTTTCGCAACATTCGATCATCCGTTTAGTCATGGCGTAGACGATCAGTTTACTACGCGTAATGCGCCGGGGCTTTTTAATATGGCCTGGCACAAAGAATTGCATTGGGATGGAGGTATTAATCATATTGAAGTACAGCCACTTGCTCCAATCACTGCTTCCAATGAAATGGGTGAAACTGTGAACAGTGTAATCAACAAACTTAACCAGGATGGTAAATACAAAACCATGTTTGCGAAAGCATTCGGAGATGAAGCCATCACTTCACAAAAAATGCTGAAAGCCCTGGCTCAGTTTATGGGTATGATGGTTTCTGCCCAATCCAAATATGATAAAGTGAAAGCAGGCAAACTAAATTTCACTGACGCAGAAGAAAAAGGTTATACTGTTTTTAAAAACAAATGCGCTTCCTGTCATACAGAACCATTATTTACTGATTTGTCTTATCGCAATACAGGCCTTACAGTTAACCCATACCTGAATGACTATGGTCGTATGCGGATAACCCGCAACAGCAGCGACTCCTTGCTTTTTAAAGTGCCTAGTCTCAGAAATGTATTTATTACTTTTCCATACGGGCACGATGGAAGATTTTTTTCTGTTGGTGGTGTAATTGATCATTACAGGTCGCAGGTGGTCAATGCTCCGGGCACCGATCCCCTGGTAAGAAATAAAATACCAATTACCGATCTGGAGAAATATGAACTCCAGCAGTTTTTAAGAACTTTAACCGATTCCGCTTTTATCAATAATAAAGATTTCGCTCAGCCATTAGAGTAATTTTCGACAGTCGATCTTAATTTTTCTTTTCCTGTAACTGCCTTAAAATTGTTTTAGACTTTTCCACTTCCTGAGCCTGTTTTTCAATGTCTTCAGCATTTTGAGAAATTTCTTTTTCCAACTTTTCTTTCTTCTTTGCCAATGACTTTGATTCGCTAACCAGGTTGTTATATTTCTTTTCTGCCTTTTTAACTTCTTCGCTGTACGAAGCAATACTGCGCGAATGAGAATGATTACCGACATGTGTGCCCATTGCACCGAAAAAACTTACTGCACCGACGGAAGCTACAACAGCAGGTACTGCGGTATGCTTACCTTCTATTACTTCTCCACTTGTTCGTAACAGAATATTTTCACCAGGTTCCGCCAGTATTATGTAAAGTGTTGACGTTGCAGAAGCTCCTTTTCCTTTTCCATCTACTTTATAATATACATCAAAATACCTGTCTTCGGCTTCATGGATTTTTACAGCTTTCACATAATAGAAACCTTTTTCCTTTCTAGACTTTGCCCCTTTACTGGTTAAAAAATTGGTGATTGCATCCTCCAGTTCCGCAGCTGAATAATTGAAATCAAAAATTTTCGCGTGTTGCAAAGTTTTTTGATACTCCACATTACCATCGTAAATCCTGGTAGGTTCAACCTTTTGAATAAAGGTTTCGTCCTGGGCGAAAATCATTCCTGTAAAAAATATAAATGGTAGTAAGATGACAGAAATCTTGCGCATAACAATCAATTTAATTCAGAAATATACGAATTGAACAACGTTCAAGCAGCTTTGTTTATATATAATATCTTTTTGAAATGCGGGTAGTTATGAATTATGCCCTTTGAACGTTACATTTGTCGGATAACAAACACCGGGATTGAGCAGCATAAAGAAACTGGCAGGTCAGACGTTCTGGTACGGCTTCAGTAACATTTTTGGGAGATTCATCAACTACTTGTTGACACCATTGCTTACAGGGATTTATTCCTCCGAGCAATATGGCGACATATCTATACTTTTTGCATACGCGTCATTCCTCAATATTGTTTTTACCTATGGAATGGAAACGGCTTACTTCAGGTTCAATAATCTGTTCCCGGAGAAGGACGTTTATAATACGGGACTGTATGCCCTTTTTCTTTCAACTGTTATTTTTACCGGTGTATTGATGCTACCTGTTCCCGCAGTTGCAAATTTCATGAAACTGGACAACCATCCGGAGTTTGTGAAATGGGTATTGTGGATTGTTGCGTTGGATACATTAGCCGTATTGCCCTTTTCCAAACTCCGCTTTGAATCAAGACCCAGAAAGTTTGCCATCATCAAAATCGCTAACATTCTGATCAATGTGGGCATGGTTCTTTTTTTCCTGGTACTCTGTAAAGGAGATTATGAGAGCGGTGCCAATACCCCATGGGCCTTAATCTACGATCCTAAGATTAATATTGGTTATGTATTCCTTGCCAACCTGATTGCCAGTGCGGTAACGATCGTTCTACTGGGAAAAGAATTAATGGCTTTTCGACCCATTATGAACTTCAAATTGCTGAAGCAAATTCTTGTTTACTCCGCCCCACTGATAATTGTTGGTTTTGGCGGAATGATCAATGAAACGATCGACAGGTTCATGATTGTACAACGTTTTTCCGGTACAATCACTGAAGCAAAATCAGCCAATGGTATTTATAGCGCAAATTATAAACTTGCCTTATTGATCGTACTTTTTATTCAGGCTTTCCGGATGGGCGCTGAGCCCTTTTTCTTTAAGCAGGCCGAAACAGAAAATGCGCAGCGCACCTATTCCCGGGTGATGAAATTTTTTGTACTGGTATGTTGCTTTTGCTTTCTTGGAGTTGTACTTTATCTTGATATCTGGAAGCATTTCATGGGTATTCACAAACATCCTGAATACCTCGAAGGGCTTGTAGTAGTGCCTGTATTGATGCTGGCAAAGATCTGTCTCGGAGTGTATTACAACCTTTCCATCTGGTACAAAATAACCAACAAGAACTTAATTGGCGCTTACATCACTATCGGCGGAGCCATAATTACACTTATTATCAATTACTTTCTCATTCCATACTGGGGATATATGGCTTGCGCCGTTGCAACATTAGTTTGTTATAGTTTCATGATGATCACCAGCTATCGCTTAGGTCAAAAACACTATCCTGTAAGCTACCCATGGAAAAAATTAACCGCCTATGTTGTCATTTGTGTACTCCTGTTTTTTGTACATCAGCTATTTAAAAAATATTCACCCGGTATTTGGTGGACGCATGGATTTGCCTTCCTTGAAATTTCAGCTTTTGTACTCTTTATTGCAAAGATTGAACGCAAGGAATTTAAAAAACTTCCGGTAATCGGAAAATATATCCCATTCTGAACTCATCCTTTTACATAAGGGTTCATACGCTTTTCCGCTCCAACTGTTGAAAATTGACCGTGTCCGGGATAAATAATAGTTTCATCCGGTAGGGCATACAGTACATTTCGAATACTTTTCTCCAGCACATCGAAATCGCCGCCTGGTAAGTCGGTACGACCAATACTGAGCTTGAATAACACGTCGCCCGAAATGACAAAACCTTGATTCTCAGAATAAAAACCCAAACTTCCCGGCGAATGACCCGGAAGAAATAGAATTTTGAGAGCGTCTGCGCCTAATTTAATCGTCGTTCCCTCCTTTAACCACAGCAGCTCTCCCTGGTAGTTATCGAAGGGAATATTCCACATCAGTCCGCTTGAAGGTGCCAGGTCCAGCATCTTTTTTTCATTGGGATGTATTTCCAATGTCAATCCATATTCTTCCGCAATGAATTTATTGCCAAATACATGATCGAGATGACAGTGCGTATTAATGAGTTTAACAGGTTTTAACGAGTTTTTGGTAATGAATTCGGCAACTTGCTCCGTTTCCTCCTCGTAATAACAACCGGGATCTATAATTATGCATTCTTTAAATTCATTATAAAGCAAATAGGTGTTCTCTTCCAAAGGATTAAATAGGAAAATTTTAACGTAGAGCATACAGTCTTATTTATATCTTAAATGCGTTAATTTTATTGATTGAAACCAGCATTCCCGCTTCATTTTAGGCAAGCTTACGAACACTTTTGAATAACAGATCTATGCAAAAACTATTTAGGGTACTGTTCTTTTTTTTACTGGTAAATATAAGCCTGCCTTCCGGCAATGCACAGGTAAGTTCTGTGGAGTATGGCAAGAACCGTGTTCAGTATAAAAAGTTTAAGTGGAGATATTACCAGACAAGGAATTTCAACTCCTATTTTAATCAGGGTGGTCTTCAATTAGGCAAGTTTGTAGCACAGGTTGCGGAAGAAGAATTACCGCTACTGGAAGAATTTGTTGAATATGGTATGCAGCGCCGGGCAAATATTGTGATTTATAATAATTACGCAGATCTGCAGCAGTCGAATATCGGTATAGGTATCGACTGGCAGAATACGGGTGGTGTTACCAAACTCGTCAATAATAAAATTCTTGTTTACAATGATGGGAATTTAAATAATCTGAGAAAGCAAATCAGGCAGGGCATTGCAAAAGTACTGGTTGATAATTTACTTTTTGGTGATGACCTGGGTGAGTTTGCCGGCAATCAGGCACTGCTCGACTTGCCAAAATGGCTAACCGATGGTTACGTTTCCTATGCAGCTGAAAACTGGAGCCCTGCATTAGATGATAAACTGAAATCAGAATTATTGTCGGGTAATTACAAAAATTTCTATCAGTTTGCTTTCAAGGAACCCATACTTGCCGGTCACGCCTTCTGGAACTTTATCGCAAACAACTACCGCAAGGATAATGTCACCTACTTCCTCTACCTCTCCCGAATTTACAAGAGTACCAACTCGGCGAGTATGCGCGTAACTAAAATGAAGTTCAAAGATCTGCTCAGGCAGTTTATGGATAAGGAGAGTGAAAAATACCTTGCAGATTTGAGAGGACGACGCAATCAACCCAAGGGTAATGTGGTAGCTGTAGAAGAATTAAAAAAAGGCGAAGACTATTACCGATTCCAGGCGAATCCTATACCGCGTAATAATTCTTACGCGATGGTGAGGTTTAATAAAGGTATCTACTGTGTATTGCTGGAAGATTTTTCCACTAAAAGAAAAATATTGCTCAGGGCTGGTGTGAGAAGTAATATTGAAGAACTCAATCCAAATTATCCATTACTCGCATGGGATTCAAAAGGAACACGATTACTTGTTATTTATAATGAGCAGGCAAAAATCAGGATGTTCATTTATGATGTGGTGAAAAGAATTAAAACCAACAAACAGGAAATTGAAGGATTCCAATTGATACAGGATGCAAAGTTCATGCTTGATAATAACACACTTGTATTGAGTGCTGTAAAGAATGGCCAGTCTGATATTTTTGTTTACAAGATCGGAGAGCAAAGCGTAAGGCAGATCACAAACGATCCTTACGATGATCTTGATGCATCTTTCGTAGCCTTCCCAAGTAAAACAGGGATAATATTTTCGTCAAACCGGCCTGTTGCTGAAGCGCCTGTTGGTGATACAGTGATCCCTTCACGCAATCCATTTAATATATTTTTAGTTGACAACTGGAATCAGAGTGACTTCAAACAGATTTCACAATTATCAAAATTGAAATATGGCCAGGCCAGGTATCCATTACAATATAATGTCAATCACTTCACATTTGTAAGTGATGAAAATGGTATTGGAAACAGGTACGCTGGATTTTTTACAACCAAACGCGCGGGACTGGACACCATTTTTAAAGTTGGGGAAGAGTTTTTGCGTAACCCGGTGCCTGAAGAGTTAGACTCCACTTTAAAAGCCTGGAGCAAAACGGAGCCTGATTCAGTTGGTTATATCTCGATTACAACAGACAGTTCTTATGTATTTCCTATTACGAATTACCAGAGTGGTTTACTTGAAACGAGAGGCGCAGGTGATAACAACCAGGTAAGTGAGGTAAGAAGAGAAGGCGATCTGAAGTTCCTTTACAAGCTGCGAATAAATGAAGATGTGCTGAAGCGCCGCAATGTAAATGCGCGGCCTACTGAATATATCCGCAAGTTGATGGAAGAAGAAAGAAAAAAGAAAACTGATGCCATCTTCTATCAGCAGAACCAGGCGCCAAAAGTTGATACCAGTTCCACCCAGGGATTGTTTCAAACGGATTTTGAAGCGGTACAGGATTCATCCGGGCAGCCCGTTGCAGTAGAAGAACCGGTTGCTGCACCCCTACAAAAAGAATCAGTTATAAAATCAGCCCGACTTTATGATTATAAACTAAGGTTTTCATCAGATTATGTAGTGGCTGGATTTAACAACTCGGTATTGGTTAACCGCTTTCAACCTTATGGAGGTGGTTCAGGTCCCATAAATCTTTCGAATACCGATCTCTTAAACGGTATTATCAGAATGGGAATATCTGATCTTTTTGAAGATATCAAATTTATTGGTGGATTAAGGATCAGTACCAACCTACGGGATAATGACTACTTTGCTTCCTTTCAGAATCTCAGAAAAAGAATTGACTGGGGACTGACCTACTATCGTTCGACACAGGAAAACTTCCCTATTTATGATATCAACGATATCAAAGGTCAGTTAGCAAACAAACTGTATTCAAATCTCTACCAGGCCAACTTCGCCTATCCATTTGATGAAGTAAGAAGTATCAGGGCAAATCTTGGATATAGAAGTGACCGGGTAGTGATTAAAACAGATGCCAACTTCCCTCCTGCGCTTGGATATGGAGATACTGTTTTGCACAATGCGTTGGCGAGATTGGAATTTGTGCACGACAATACCATTAATCCGGCTTTAAACATATGGAATGGTTTCAGGTATAAAGTATATGTTGATGTGAACAGCAGATTAGTAAATTCCGAAACTGACGGCAGAATGACTTTTAATTTCGGAACAGACATCAGGTATTACTATCCTATTTACAGGAACTTCATCTGGGCAGGTCGCGCTGCCGCTGATATATCATGGGGTGATCAAAAAATGATTTACTATCTGGGTGGGGTTGATGGATGGATCAGTCCGAAATTTAATAACAACATTCGTCCATCTACCGCCGAAAATTATGCATATCAATCGCTGGCGGTGAACCTTCGCGGACACCGGCAGAATGTGGCTAATGGAAATAATGCTGTGGTATTGAACAGTGAATTCAGATTGCCGATTTTCACTACTTTCTTTAACAGGCCGGTAAATAATGCGTTTATCAGAAATTTCCAGATCGTCCAGTTTTTCGATTTAGGAACAGCATGGGCGGGTCCGTTTAATGAAATTGAAAGACCGAATATGGTATATGGTACTCCTCCTGTACAAGTGCAGATAAAAACAGGAGGCATCGGTCCATTTGTTGGTGGATATGGGTTTGGTATCAGAAGTACATTACTTGGCTATTTCCTCCGGCTCGATTCAGGTTGGCCAATGGGTGGGTTTTTCCAGGGCAAACCACAATGGTATTTTGCAATGGGACTTGACTTTTAAACAACAATCAGGTTATAAAATGAAAAGCCCCTCTATTCAGGAGGGGCTTTTTTTTATACCAATTATTTATTGGGAATTATTTGACTGATTTCGAAAAACTGACTGTAACGTGCAGCAATTTCCCTTTTTCGCCTGAGCGATTTCAGCCAGAGTTAGAAAGCTTTATTACTCTTCAGGTAGTTCGATTCTATTTCTATTTGATCGCTGTTGAATCAATGATGATTAGCGAAAAAATGTTCCCCTCTTTTCAAGATTTACAAATAGAAACCTGCCCGCAGTGCCAGGCGGTTATAATCTCTTTTTACAGAAATATTATTTTGGGTACGTGATGCTTCCTGAAATCGGTAACCAAAACTTACAAGAAATCCTTTGTCATTTATAAGATTAATTTTAAACCCTATACCCGCCGCCATCGCCAGACCGCCTTTGTAGGAAATATCGTCGTTGGTTGTAAGATTGATTCCATAACCCAGATCAGCAAAATAAAAAGGAACAAAATCTTTATTTTTTATAAGATCCCCTCTTAAGCTTGCAAAAAACGGAACGATTGTCTCTGTTGCAAAAAGGTCTGCGCCTACTCCGATTCCAGTGAATACCCATCTGTTAAACCGGTATCCATTGACCATCTGGAAAGAAAAAGCAGCAGTAGTTACATTGTCAGGAGTAGTTTGGGTAGTGGCCAGCGCACCAATTTCCGTATAATGGCCGAATCTTTTTTCTGGCCTCAATTTAATAGTAACATCCTGTGCATTGGCTACAGAAAATATAAAGCACAGGACAATAGTCAGGCTACCATTATTTAAAAAGGATCTGGTCAGGAAACGCATATTAATGAAATTCAGAAAACAAGTTTTATCCTTCAGCCCACTCTTTAAAAGCAGTAACGCGATCTCTGCTTACTACTGCCTCATCAACCTGGCCTCCGGCTTTTAAAGCAATTTTGAGACGATTATTAAAATATGTTTTTATTTCTTTAATCGATTTACTGTTGCAAATTACACTTCGGTTCAATCTGAAAAAATTTCTTGGATCAAGAATTTCCTGTAGCTTTTCCATTGTAAAGTCTACCAGGTACCTGTTTCCATCCTGGGTTGTGAGAAACATTGCTTTCTCTTCAATTGAAAAATATGCAATCTGATCCCCTTCTACAAAAAACATCCTTGTACCGCTTTTCACTAAAAAACGGGTGCGATAGTTTCTTTCGGGTTTATGCATTTTTTCAATCACATCAGCAATTTGCTTTGAGATGCCATTAAAACCGGTTACAGTCCTGTACTTCGCCATTGCCCTGACCAAAGATTCCCTGGTGACGGGCTTCAACAAATAATCTATACTGAATAGCCTGAACGCCTCAATAGCATACTGATCGTAAGCCGTTGTGAAAACCACGGGACAGTTAACCTGAACTTTAGAAAAAATGCTGAAACTGATACCGTCTGCAAGCTGAATATCAAGAAAGACCAGATCCGGGTGCGAACTGGTACTAAAATACTGGACTGCGTCCTCAATGCTCTCGAGTGTAGAAACCACTTCAACAGCAGCGTCATATTCAGCAAGCATTAAGTGCAAACGGCTTGCCGCTAAAGGCTCGTCTTCGATTAATACTACCCGCATAAACGTTGTTACTATTAACAGCTCAGTATTTAAAAAGTTCAGGCATCCTCCAGTCTCAAAAGTGGAATAGCTACAGTAAAACTATCGTCACCCTTCAACACCTGGATTTCTCTTCCAGCCACAATTTTTAATCGCTTATTGATATTCTGAAGCCCGATCTGCTCTGATACTTCGTTATGCTCTCTCGGCTGAAGGTTATTTTTTACAATTAAAAAAACGTCATTATTCACTGTAATTTCTACATGTAACGGACGTTTTGCGGAAACAATATTATGTTTGATTGCGTTCTCCACTAACATTTGCAATGCTACGGGAACAATGTAGAGAACCTCATAGTCAGAAGAAATTTCTATTGTTACCCGTAGTCCGCTTCCAAATCTTTTTTCCAACAAAAAAATATATGGGTGAATAAAATCCAGCTCTGATTTTAAGGGAATCAATTCAGTATCCTGATTTTTTAGAATATATCTGTAAACAGTACTAAACTTTTCAATGAAGGTATTTGCTTCTTCATTTTTCTGCATCACCAAAGTGGAAAGTACATTGAGATTGTTGAAAAGAAAATGTGGATTGACCTGATTTCGTATCGCCTGCAAACTGGCCATGGCGCTGATTTTCCGCAACTCTTCAGCTTCCACTTCTTTTTTACGGTATTGATTCAACAGATAAAAAATTGCATGAATGCAGTTGAGAAACAAATTAATTCTAAAACTAAATAGAAAAATCAATTTTGCGGGCACCATCGTTTCTATCACTTCTTCTTCCAATACCCAATTGGCAATTACGTAGTAAGAGATCAAGGCAGCAAAAAAAGAAACTACGTGACTGGCCAGAAAAAATAATAATAAAGGATGGACTTTATTTTTCTTATGCTGCCGTTTAGATAATGCGGTTTCGAGTAACCTGTTACCTTCCCAAATAAGTAAACATATCAATATAAAACCTCCTGCGATCAAAAATCCATTTCCACTGATTCCGTAATATTTTAAAGCTTCAGAGAAAACGGTGTTGATATAGGAATACCCTCCAAGTATGACAACAAACAGGTATCTGAATCGATGTGCAAACATAAGGGGTTAGGTATAGAGAAGTGGTCCGGAACAAGGCCGGACCACTTCAAGGGCAATATATAAATTAAACTTTTTTATTGAACAATTATGGTACAATTGTCCTGTTAATAACATGTATTACACCATTTGTGGCAACAATGTTCGCTGTAGTAATGCCTGAGGCTGGATTTGCGCTTCCACTTACCTTAACTGCCGGAGGAGGGAGCGTTACTAAAAGGTTACCGCCCTGCAAAGTAGCTGGTGTGGCATTATTTACAAGGTCACTGGCAAATACGCTGGTTGTAAGCACATGATATTTTACAACTGCCTCAACTGTTGCATCGGGTATAGCAGCCAGATCAGTAAGTCCTGCAGCTACGAAGGCATCGTTGGTTGGCGCAAATACGGTGTACTTTCCACTACCGGAAATAGCTGCCAGTAAACCAGCTCTTTGTACTGCACTTACCAATGTTGAGAACGCCGGATTACCTGCGGCTATCTGAGCAATGGTTTGCGTTGGAGGTGTCAAAACACTCTCTATAACATGAATGACTCCATTCCGGGCAGCAACGTCAGCTGTTTTTACTTTAATGCCATTTACAAAAACTCCGTTTCCATTTCTGGACGCATAAATGTTGGTACCGAGTAATGTTTTCACAGTATCGCTTACCGGTACGCTACCGGAAGCTACTGGCGAACCAATTACATGATACTTTAAAATACTGTCTAATGTGCTTACCGGAATTGTGGCAATCGCTGCCTCAGTGATACCTGCAGCCTGAAAAGCAGCATTGTCCGGAGCAAATACGGTCAATGAACCTCCTGATAATGCGCCCGCAAGCCCAGCTCTCAAAACTGCAGCCTCAAGGATTGAAAAATTGGGATCGTTAACAACGATATCGGTAATTGTAGGATCTTGAGTTGCCGGAGGATCGTCATCCTTACAACCAGCAAAAATTAAAGCGGCAATCAGCACATAAAGGGATAAAGATTTAAACGGTAACTTTTTCATTTTAAAGGTTTTCGATATTAAACATGAAACAGAAAACCTGGTTTTTGAAAAAGTGCTGTTTGCTGCTGAATTGTAATTTTTGTTATCCGAATCGTTGTGAAATGGAGCTGAATTTTTCCGTAATTACCTGGTCAATTTGCAGGGGCCGGGGATTTCTTACCATAAGTGGTTTCTTTAAGCTTTAAATCAAATCCGGATGGTCCGCTGCGGGATTTTAATGTAACGATAAACAGATTATCATAATCATCATCCGCAATACTATTCATAGCCGGAGATAAGGAAAGCTCTTTCAGCATCCTTAAAGTTGTATTACTGTGGCCTACAATCAACGCATTATCTCCACTCTCTAAGATGCGATACAAAAACTTTTGCAGCGTATCATTTTCATAAACCTGAATTTTCAAATTCTTTCTTTCGCTTAGCGGCGTAGCTGTTTGCTTTGTTCTGTTGGTATTGGTTGAATAAATATTCCTGATTTTTTTGTTACTCAGTTGATCCGCCAAATCGATTGCACGTTGAAGACCTGCCGCTGTAAGATCAGGATCCTGACCCACGCTATCCTTTTCTGCGTGCCTGACTATATAGATTTTAGTACTGGTACAGTGAATAAAGAGAACACTTGCCAATGCGGCAATTACAAATATTTTCATGACTTACGAAAAGTTTAGTCATTAAAGGTAAAGCCAATATCTCAGCAAACCAGATAGCACGCTCTTTTCACATCATACGGTATTATAAAAGGGATTTTAATCAGATATGCGGTTATTTTTCCGTGTTCTCAAGTTGATTTCACCTATTTAATAATTACCGTACAAATTAAATTGGAAGATGAAAAGAAGGCGCAATTATCTATGGAAAGAGCTTCCCTTTATTCGAATAATTCCTGTTTTTTGTGCAGGTTATCTGTTGAGCGGGTTTGCAAATTTCAATATCTATTATGCATTAAGTTGTATACTCCTGGCGACTTTCATACTAATGCTGCTGAAAATAAAATCTGCTGCTTTTGCATGGAAATACAATGCCTGGCGTGGTCTTGCCATTCAATTATTAATTCTGTCATTACCAGCAATTTTACTTACCCTGGACAATAAAAGAAACGGCTCCGATCATGCCGCCATTAAAAATCATAAGCATTTTTTGCTGACGATAAACGAGCCTTTATCAGAAAAATTCAACAGTTACAGTACTGTTGCAAAAGTGAGTACGATTAACGATGGGAAACTGACACCTGTTAGTGGTGCTGCAGTTGTCACCTTCGCAAAAAGAAATTCTTCAAAACCTAATATTTCAGTTGGCGACTGCATTGTGTCCGTAGTTCCGCCTTCAGCAATTGCAGGTAACAAAAATCCGGGCGGCTTTGACTATCAAAAATACCTTTCAGAAAAAGGCATTCATTACCAGTTTTTTTTAAGAAGCAAAGAATGGGTACTAATTGACGGTATGCGGAAAAAATTGTTTAGTGCTCAAATATATAAACTTCGTGATGCTATTCTAAATACGCTTCGGAAAAATATAAAAGACAGTTCTGCATGCGGACTTGCTGAAGCATTACTTGTAGGTTATCGAAATGATGTAGATAATAATTTGCTGCAGGCTTACTCCAACACTGGTGTGGTACATGTGATTGCCATTTCAGGTCTGCATCTGGGACTGATTTATATTATCCTGATGAAACTCACTTCCATTTTAGTACGGAGTAAAGTAAAGAAGATTTTGCAACCTGTTCTTGTAATCAGCGCACTTTGGATTTTCACTTTGCTTTCAGGTGCATCGGCATCAGTTGTGAGATCTGCGGTAATGTTTACTGTTCTTGCATTGGGAAATTTAATTGGAAGAAAATCACATTCCATTAATACGCTTGCGTCTTCTGCATTTATTCTTTTATGTTATCACCCAGCATGGTTAAAGGATATTGGTTTCCAACTCAGCTACAGCGCGGTGGCATCCATATTATTGTTTCATAAGAAAATTCTGAACCTGTACCTGTTTTCAAATCCTCTTGCATTTAAATTATGGGAGATGATCGCGCTTACACTTGCAGCACAAATTTTAACGGTGCCATTATTGCTATTCTATTTTCATCAGTTTCCACTACTGTTTCTTTTTACCAATCTTGTTGCCGTACCACTATCGAGTGTGATTCTTGCCGTCGAACTGCTTATGTGTGCGATGAGTCCATTTACATACGTTGCTTCAGAACTTGGAAATGCCGTAACGTTTCTTATTGATTTGATGAATGGTTACATTTTACTCATGGATCGTATCCCGCATTCTACAATTCAGTCAATCAATATAAATCTGTTTCAAACAATATTACTATACTTCGCCATTTTCATTATTGGATTTCCGATTATAATCAACAGAAAATGGAAAACATATTCTCTTCTGTTTCTGCTTATCTCCTTTTTTTGTATAAGAGTTACTCTCCTCTGGCAAAGCCATCAACAACAAAAATTTATAGTGATGAACACAAGAGACATTTCTGTGATGGGATGGATAGAAGGAACGGAAGCAGTGTATTATCAATCAACAGATACTGGCGTAAATGAAAAACGATTGTCAAAAACACTTGACGACATTAGCTTGTATTATCGCATAAAAAAAACCAGTAGGGTTCAATACGCATCTACCACAATCCTGTTAATCAAACTTGACAGTCTTCAGTTATTGAACCTGAGTGGGAAAGTGAGAAATAATCCATCTGTTGGTATGCGGGCCGATATAGTCATTTTATCAGACAACTACAGTGGAAAACTTATTGAAATTAGCGCTCAAACCCGCTGCCGGCTTGTGGTTGCTGATGCCACCAATGGCTTGTGGAAAATTCAGGAATGGAAAAAACAAGCTGAACAACTACATTTGCGCTTCTATTCAATACCTGAACAGGGAGCATTTCTGCTCGACAGAAGTCAGTTTAACCCGCCTGAAGCTGTTTATGCAGAACTGAATCATTCAGCCAGATAATAAAAGTTTATGCAAAAAAAGATTCAATCAGCTTTAATTTCAGTTTTTTATAAAGATGGGCTCGATCCGCTTGCCCGTGTACTGCACGAAAAAGGTATTACCATATACAGTACCGGCGGTACGCAGGATTACATAGAAAAGCTGGGTATTCCATGTGTCCCCGTTGAAGCGGTAACCGACTATCCATCCATATTGGGTGGAAGGGTAAAAACATTACATCCAAAAATCTTCGGAGGGATACTTGGACGCAGAGATGTTGAACAGGATTTAGCAGAAATGAAAACGTATGAAATTCCTGAGATAGACCTCGTAATAGTAGACCTGTATCCTTTTGAAGAAACAGTGGCTAATACAAAGGAAGAAAAGTCGATTATAGAAAAGATAGATATTGGTGGTCCGTCAATGATTCGCGCTGCAGCAAAAAATTTCCGCGACCTTGTCGTAATTGCTTCTAAAGATGACTATCCTGCCATCACACAATTAGTGACCGATCAGGATGCTTCTACTTCGATTGAACAAAGAAAATCATTTGCGGCAAAAGCATTTGAAGTGGTGGCTCATTATGATGTAGTCATATCACAATATTTTACCCCTGCCAGTGAATCACGATTTTTTGCCTCTAACGGAAATCCTAAAGTAATGCGCTACGGAGAAAACCCCCATCAGAAGGGAATATACTTTGGCGATATCTCACAGTGGTTTAACCAGCTGAATGGAAAAGAACTTTCTTACAATAATCTTGTAGATGTAGATGCTGCCATGCAGTTAATCAGTGAATTTAGTGATAGCAACGATGCTGCTGAATCAGTTTTCGCGATAATCAAACATACGAATGTATGTGGAATGGCAATGCGCCCGACTGTGTTTGAAGCCTGGGAAGCTGCGCTGGCCGGAGATCCCGAAAGTGCTTTTGGTGGCGTATTGGTAGTGAATGGTGTTGTAGATAAAAAAACGGCAGAAGCCATTCAGGAAATATTTTTCGAAGTGCTGATTGCAAAATCGTTTGATGCCGATGCACTGTCTCTGCTGCAAACTAAAAAGAACAGAATATTATTGGAGCAGAAAAAAGCCTTTCTGCCCGTAACACAGTTTAAAGCTGTTTTAAACGGCGTATTGCAACAGGCTACCGATATTGGCAATATTGAAAAATGGGAAGAAACAGGAGGGCGTGAATCTACAGCTATAGAAAAAGAAGACCTCCTATTTGCCAATATTATTTGTAAGCATTTAAAATCGAATGCCATTGCGCTTGTAAAAAATAATCAGTTAATCGGGAAAGGTTGCGGTCAAACCTCAAGGATTGATGCATTAAGACATGCGCTTGAAAAATCGAAACAATTTGGCTTCGCTCTGAACGACGCTGTAATGGCAAGCGATGCATTTTTCCCTTTTGATGATTGTGTGAAAATGGGATTTGAAGCGGGTATCAAAGCTTACATACAACCTGGCGGGTCCATAAGGGACAAAGATTCGATCAAATTCAGCCAGGAGAATAATCTTGTTATGGTCATTACGGGAATGCGGCATTTCAGGCATTAAAATCTAAAAGAATGAGATGAAACCAACCCAGGTAAAAGCTTTTATTTATGACCTCTACGATACGGTAAAGTCATCACTTCAGCCCCTCAACCCGGGAAAGCAAAGTGAAAAAACGAAAGCAATGCTGGCTGTTGGTGTAGTGAGCATTCTGTGGGGTACTACATGGCTGGCATCTAAAAAAGGTGTTCAGTATATGCCGGCATTACAGTTGGCCGGAATCAGACAGTTCAGCGGGGGTTTATTTTATATTCTGTTTTTCACAATTAAAGGTTTTAAGTTTCCAAGCTGGTCGCAACTGCTGAGGTTTACCTGGATGGGAGTACTAATGTTTGTAATCAGCAATGGGTTCAGCACATGGTCAATGCAATATCTCCCTAGTGGATTAGGGTCAGTAATCGGGGCCATTTCTCCCATCTGGATTGCCATCTTCAGCTTGTTTATTTTCAAGGATACGCGAATGAATGGTATGACCGTCCTTGGTTTAATGATAGGCTTTGGAGGAATACTGATCATTTTTTCCGACTATATCGATGCCCTTCTTAATTCATCATTTTCAACTGGCGTAATACTTGGAGTGATTTCCACCATGACATGGGCGATGGGAACATTATTTACAGTGAAACATGCCAAAAATTTAAACCCCTATTATAGTCTGGGCTGGCAAATGTTTCTCAGTGGTATCATTCTTAATTTAATTTCTTACATCAGTGGTCAGTCTATTCCGCTAACTGAAATTCATCCGGTGGCATGGATGTCGATTGGCTACCTGGTAGTGTTTGGTTCAATCATCACTTTTGCTGCATTTATTTATGCTTTAAAAAGATTACCGGCAGCGCAGGCTTCTGTATACAGCTACATCAATCCGGTTGTGGCCGTATTGCTGGGAGCTGCTTTAAACAACGAAAAACTAAATATGTATATCGCCGCAGGCACAGCAGTTACATTGATTGGCGTATATATGGTAAATACCGGTTTTAAGAAAGCAACGAACAAATAAAATAGCTGCCCTTTTTGCAGAATTATATATCCCAGTACACCACTTCTTCAAGAAACAGTTCATATACCTCTTTCCATCCTCTGTATGCCGGATCGGATCCAAAAAAGTTGTTGTGCCAGATCGTTATCAATAAACCTTTTACTTTTTTGACGGTATCATGATAATACTTGATTTCTTCAAATGTTTGCGCAGGAGTTTGCTTTTGCTCATAGTAGGCATTGGCATCCATAAAACAAAAGGGATACAAGGTTAATCCAGTTTCTGCATTGGTTTCAAGATCAAACCATGGAAATGATGAAGCAATAGATGCCCTGAAACCGTTAATACTTCCATACCCCATCGAAAATTCTTTTGTGATACCCAGATCGATGAGTTTGCGAAAAGTGCGGGGCAGATCAAACCTGATATAATGCTGTCTGGATAATTGAATCTTTTTTTCTGAAATCTCTTCCAATGATTTTTTTTCAGCGAATAAAAGTTTTTCATCATCACCACTTTGCCAGGAAGGATGTAAACCAATCGGATAACCCATTGCATGAAATGTAATGAGGTCCTTCATTGCTTTTACGGTTGGCAATATGTGCTTGTCGTACCCCTTGCGTTTTGCAGCTACAAGAAAAAAATAATTGGGTCTCAAACCAAATTTCAGGTGAAGTGCATAAAGCCATTCGTACACATCAAAAGGGTCATTTTCTTTTTTCAGCAGGACGTTTATTCTTTGGGCCGCAGCTGCAAAATCAAATTTGCTTATGGACTTTAGTAATGCGCCGGAGG
The DNA here is from genome assembly GCA_031425315.1 of Chitinophagales bacterium. Lineage (GTDB taxonomy): Bacteria > Bacteroidota > Bacteroidia > Chitinophagales > Chitinophagaceae > Pollutibacter. Next base: position 52,641 of record JANPJC010000262.1, on the reverse strand, counting down.
TACTCCTCCATCCTTTATGTAAAAAAGAAAACGCTATATCAATATCATAAGTTGGCATAAAGCCAAATACCGATTCCCTCGGCAAAACCGAAGGAAACTTTTTTACCAATATCGTTTTCAGATCGATCACCCATTCATTGATCAACGGGCGGTTCAAAAAATTCTCATTATATGCCAGGCTTTGTGTGTGTGCATATCTTCCGTATTCATCTCTTTCATAAGGTAGATATTCTTCATAACGACTAAGCAAATAAAAAGAAGCTGCAAAAATGTCAAAGTGAAAATCGGAGGTAACGGATGTATGAAAAAAAGATGGCTTCCCATTATATTCAATAACGCTTACCTGTTGTTCATGGACGTCAGATTCCTCCAACAATTTGTGTGGAACAATATGAATTTCATTTTCTTTAATTCTTTGTTGGGAATAATTTACAGATGCCCCCTTAAAAGAACGGTATTCCGTTAAATCATTTGTAACGTGAAAAGAATAGCCGGCAAGCTTATGAATAATAAACTCAGTAATATACTTCCAACGGTTCCCCGTAACTGAAGAGTAAATCAAAAGCATTTTTACAGGGAGTTTTTTATGCTTTAATGGTGAAGAAGAAATAGTAAGTCATTTTGATAACCCATTTTTGCCGAAGGCTAATCATCCTTTACGGACTTTTTTTCTTTCCAAAGCTGATTAAATGTCTTCTTCTGAAATTGTAAGCCTGATCTGCCTTTAGCCCATCCACCAAACATTTTGTTTACTACCATATTTTTTATTCCACTGCTTCCGGCGTTCATCCAGCTTCTTCTCAATGACGCATTTTTCCAGATTTTCCATGCCCATTTTTCTGTGGCAGTTCCGTATCCGGATTCTACAGCTTCATGCCTGTTGGAAAGTAATAATTCGTGGAGATTAATTTTTACTGCACACACTTCGGTACAATTTCCACAAAGCGAAGAAGCATAACTTAAATGCTTCCAATCACCCATATCTTTTAAATATGGTGTGATTACACTACCAATTGGTCCGCTATATGTTGTACCATAGGCATGCCCACCAATATTTTTGTACACCGGGCAGGCATTCAAACATGCTCCACACCTGATGCAATATAAACTTTCGCGGCTTTGAGGATTAGCGAGGATATTGGTTCTGCCATTATCCAGCAAAATAACAATCATTTCTTCCGGCCCATCTGTTTCACTTGCTAACCTTGGACCACTTACTATACTGTTATAAACTGTTACAAACTGACCGGTACCAAAAGTGGCGAGCAGCGGCCAGAAAAGAGCAAGGTCCTGTATAGATGGAATAACCTTTTCTATCCCAACAATTACGATATGCGTTTTGGGCCACGCGCAACTCAATCGTGCATTGCCTTCATTTTCTGTTAAGGCAATACTACCAGTATCTGATATTATAAAATTTGCACCCGTTACGCCCACTTCCGCAGCGGTATATTTATGCCTTAGTTTTTCACGCGCAACAAGTGTTAACTGTTCAGGACTTAATCCCGGAGGCGTTTGGAGTTTCTCTTCAAAAAGTTTTGCCACATCTTCCTTACTCTTATGCATAGCGGGAGTTACGATATGATAAGGAGATTCACCGTCTAATTGCTGAATGTACTCACCCAGATCAGTTTCAATACTTTCTATCTTATGGCTGGCAAGGAAATCATTCAAAAGAATTTCTTCCGTTACCATACTCTTGCTTTTTACAAGCGTTTTACAATTTCTGGCCTTACAGATTTCAAGTATAGCTGCACAGGCTTCATCCGTAGTTTCTGCCCAAATCATTTTGCCCCCGCGACTGGTGAAATTTTTTTCAAAATCTTCCAGGTATTTATCAAGCGATTCAATGGCTTTCCATTTAAGATTTTTTGCCTTTTCTCTTACCTTTTCAATATCCGCAAATTGCTTCTTACCAATTGGAACTACAGCATCATACTTGCCTATATTGAACAGAATTTTTCCACGGTGCGTAAGGTCAGCAGCTTTTTCTGCACTTTTTACCATGAATGTTGACGATGCTGTTGATTGGCTCATGAAGATATTTAATAGTGGTTACAGATAATGCCTGACAATTGGTTATTTATTTTCCGGCTCATTATAAAATTCAGCGGCAATCTGTTCTAAAGCGAAATAAAAATCTTCGCCATATTTCCGGGTAATGGAATCTTTCAGAAATCGATAGACGGGAACTTTTAGTTTTTCACCTAATGCACAACCGGGGCTGCACAGGGATTCACGCGGTTCGTAATTCATCATTTCGTGATCGTCATAGCGGCTTTTTTTTATTTTGATGGGATACAAATGACAGGAGATCGGTTTTTTCCATTCTATCATTCCCTTATTATAGGCTTCTTCAAAGGCACATTTGATAATTCCTTTCTTATCTCTAAATCCATAAGCACAAATTCCACTATTAATTGTTGGTGTTACCCACCCAAACTCTTTGTCATAACGGTACATACCGGATCGATTAACTTCTTTAATTCCTTCGGCAGTGAGTAGCGGTTTTACTGTTTCAAACGCAGCTGAAATTATATCCATTTCTTCATGTGTCAGCGGGGCACCCGCATCGCCGTCTTCGCAGCATCCACCTTTACATTTATTCAAATCACAAACGAATTGTTCTTCAATCACTTCGTCGCTGATGAGTACTTTATCAATAACTATCATGCAGTAAATTTACAGAATACTCATTCAAATGGCATTCATTATTTCCATTTGAGCGTATTGATGAGGTATTGCATATCTTTTTCTATAAAGTCATTTACCACAGAAAGAGAGTCAGAATTGGGAGCCGTGTCAAAATATAATGCGCCGCGGAGGAAATGTTTGCTGCTGTCGGTGAGAAAAAATTGTTTGGATGTGGCCGCGTTTCCTTCTACCGTAAAATAAACACCGTGGATACCCTGTTCACTTACAAAAGCAGAATCTACAATTCCACTCGCCTTCAATGAATGTTTAAAAGTCATCCTGAACGCTTCATCCCGCAATCCTTCAAAAGTATTTTTTACAATTGAATCTTTATATCCATTTGCTGATTTCACTTTATATACTGAGCTGCCACCGATTGTCTTATAACTTAAATAAACCCTTCCACTGAAGCGGGGAAAATCAACATTAATCCAGTATTGGTTATCCTGATTATCTTCAAATAAGGTACTGTCTTTTGTAATATTTGCGTATACCGGATATTCGAACGAATAAGGATAACCTGTACGATCGAATGCCTGATAGGCTCTCTCAGGAAAATCTATCTTAAAATAGCCACGGGGCTTTGGAGTATAATCACTGTTGCATGAGTAAACTAAAATGCAGCAAAAACTAAAAAGGAAAAAACTTAATCTATTCATTTTCAATTGGCTTGCTGTGACGGCCTGATAGTAACCTTCACTTTTTGTATCCTGTTTTTTACAAGTTCCTGAACCGCAAAAGTAAAATCACCTGAAACGATTTCCTGATTGATTTGCGGAATTTCGCCGGCCAATTCAAGCACCAGACCTGCCATGGTTTCACTGTCGCCACGAACCCCGTCAAAAGTGTCGGCCGGTAAACCCATTACCCTGCACGCATCACTCACCATTTTACGGCCATCAAAAACGAAATTGTAATCATCCATTTTAGGATTAACATTATCCTCGTCATCAAATTCATCCCTGATATCGCCGATGATCTCTTCCATTATATCTTCGAGCGTTACAATTCCTTCTGTTCCTCCAAACTCATCCACCACCACGGCAAAGTGTATTCTTTTCGATTGAAACTCCTGAAGGAGATCTTCTATAAGCTTATTTTCATGAACAAAATAGGGCGGCCTCACCAGTATTTTCCAATCATAATCATCAGCTTCATTCAGGTGTGGAACCAGATCCTTTGTATGTATTATTCCGGTTACATTATCGAGATTTGCCTGATATACCGGAAAACGGGAGTACTGCTGCTCCTGCACTTTTTTAAGCAGTTCTGCAAATGTGAGACTGGTGTCAATTCCCTGCACATCCAGCCTGCTTTTCATCACCTGCCTTACAGTAATATTTCCAAATTTTACAATGCCTTTCAGTATATTTTTTTCTTCCTCGGTGGCATCCTGATGTGTGGTCATTTCAATAGCCTGATCCAGCTGTTCCAGACTATAAGCGTTTGTTCTGCTTCCACCAAGTGCCTTTTCCACTCTATCAGAAAATCCAACCATCCAGGCACTTATCCCTTTAAACAAATAATGTATGACATGAATAAAGGAAGACGAATAATAGGCGAACCTCAAATTATTATGAGCTGCCCAAACTTTTGGCAAGGCTTCTGCAAATAGAATAAGTATTAAACTAACGCTTACAATCTTGATGATCAATGTGAGAAAAAAACTATCCAGCACATTAAACCATTCGTTGAAAAGGAAATTGCAAATAATAATAATTCCAATATTTGTTAGTGTATTGGTGATGAGCAGGGAACCTAAGAGAAGCTTGGGTTCTTCAAGCAGTCTTAAAATTCTTTTTGCTGATGGAAAAGTTTTTGTTTTCATCAGGTTAATGTCTTTAAAAGACAAAGAAAACAATGCCACTTCTGCACCTGAAACAATGAAAGAAATAAACAATAATACCAGAAGTACAAAAACGAGAATAGTGAGAACAGTTTGGGGTAAAATAGCCAAACTTACAGGTGAAAACTTTATCTGGAGTATTAGATTGACAATGCCGGTATTCAAAGGTTGCTGTTTGGTTATTAAGTCGTCAACATTTAACAATCACAAAGGCAGGTCGCTTCGGCCTGCCTGAATGAATATGCAAACATAATAAAATCATGCTGTGTTTCAGAACGGTAAATCCGGAGAATCGGTGAGCGGGGGGAGATCGTCAGCACCTGGTGTGTCGCCATCCATTCCCGAATGCCCATGCATCCCGCTGCCATCAGTACGTTTATCGAGCATTATTAAATTATCCCCCACTACTTCTGTAGCAAATTTTCTGTGTCCTTCCTTATCATCCCAGTTGCGGGTGCGAAGTCTTCCTTCTACGTATATTAAACTGCCTTTATGAAGGTATTTTTGAGCCAGTTCTGCCAGTCCGCGCCACAATACCACTGTATGCCACTCTGTTTGGCTGATCAGTTTTCCCGTGCGGTCTTTGTAGGTTTCTGTCGTAGCCAGAGGAAATTTCGCCACTGCAATATTTCCTTCCAGGTACTGTACATCCGGATCTTTTCCCAGGTTACCAATGAGCATCACCCTGTTTACTCCACGCATATGATTTATTTTATTCTGATCGTTCTACCGTTTCTATATTCAGCTTTCTAAATTTACCTTTTTTCCTTTAAATATGAAAGGATATACCTTGGAAAGGGCAATAATTTCCAATCCTCTTTCTTTATCCATCGATATCCATCAGGCGCCCATCTGCTTTTTTTTATACTTACATGCAAAAAGCGTCCCCGTATCTGCTGATGGGTCAATTGCTGAGTAAACTCAGCTGAAATTTCCGTTGCCAAAACATCTTTTTCCTTTATGCCTGCCTTCAGTACTAATTTCGAAAGATCGTGGTCATTGATCCATCCATCTTCCTCAATGAGATAAAATTCATATAAATGTTGCCATATGTCTCTTTCAATCCTTTCTCTTACCAATAACTGACTATTTCTTTCAAAAACTATGTAATAAAACCAGCGGTTTTTGATGATGATTTTTTTTGATTTAACCGGCAGCGATTCAATTTTATCCCGCAGAAAGGCATGGCATTTGGAATTAAAAGGACATATCTGGCAGGCAGGCGACTTAGGTTTGCAAACAGTAGCCCCGAAGTCCATAATTGCCTGATTATACAGGGAAGGCGAAGACTGATCAAGCAAATCGGCCGCCAGTTTTGCAAAATTCTTTTTGCCCTCCGGCTGATCATAGGGCAGATATATACCAAATACCCTTGCCAGCACCCGGTAAACGTTGCCATCTACCACTGCATGAGGCAGGTTATATGCAAATGATGAAACAGCAGCAGCAGTGTAAGGGCCCACGCCACTTAATTGAATTATCTCGTCGTAGGAAGCGGGAAACCTTCCATTATGATCTGACACAATCGATCTTGCAGCTTTTAGAAGATTCCTGCATCGCGAGTAGTAACCAAGTCCTTCCCAGAGCTTAAATACATCCTGATCGGGTGCCGCAGCGAGGTCTGTCACTGTTGGGAATTTATTAATAAATGCATGATAATATGCCAGGCCCTGTTCCACTCTGGTTTGCTGTAGTATTATTTCACTCAGCCATATTTTATAAGGATCTTTTTCTCCTTTCCAGGGCATCTGCCTGATATTCTCAAATTCATTCCAATGCATTAAATCTTTAGTAAACCATGAATTCATTTGTATTCAGTGTATTAAGCGGCTATTTTTTAACATATTTATTGGAAATAATACAATTTTTGTAAAAATAACCCGTTCATATTATCCGGAAGATGTTTATAATCGCTTGATTTAATTAATTTTATAAACAACTTTCCGTCTTATGTCAGTGAGCGACATAATTAAATTGTAATATCCCATTTTTCCTATTAAACAGACCACAAATGAGAAAAGCCGACTTAATCAACAACATTGCCGAAAAGACCGGTATTCCTAAAGTAGATGTTTTAGTTGCCCTTGAAACAATGTTTAAAGAAGTAAAAGAAGCACTCGCTCAGGGTGAAAATATTTACATTAGAGGTTTTGGTAGTTTCATTACCAAAAAAAGAGCGGCAAAAATTGGTCGCAATATTAAAAAGAATACAGCTGTTCACATTCCTGCTCATTTTATACCGGCATTCAAACCTGCCAAGGAATTTGTACAGGAAGTAAAAAAATTACAAATTGATGCCACCATTAAAGAAGATGGTGCCGAAGAAATGGTTGAAGCACGTTAAATTTGCTTCCTAAATCATTTTTAAGTGAATAAGCAACAATGGATTGTTGCAGGAAGTGGTCTGTTATTACTATTCTGCTTGTTTGTTTTTGGAAGAACAACACCAGCCGCCAAAGGCGATCAGGTAGCTGTTACCGGAACAAATGAATCAGAACATACCCACCTGGAAACAGAATCAGTACTGAATAAAGCAAAATCAGGTTTATCTAACGAGCAGGCGGCCCGAATTACCTCCCTTGAAAATTCTATCTCACGGGGCGACCTGGTTACCCAGAAAATATTATTATATGGTCAGCTGGCTAAATACTGGAAAGACAGTGTTGGGGCAGCTGAACCTTATTTATGGTATACGGGAGAAAAGGCTAAATTGGAAAAGTCTGAAAAAAACCTCAACTTTGCCGCCCATTCTTACCTTGAAGAGTTAAGAGGGGTATCCGACGCATCGGTTAAAACATGGATGGCTATCCAGGCAAAAGATCTTTACACTGCATCTCTGGCCTTGAATCCCGCCAATGATTCTGCAAAAGTAGGATATGGAAGCACCTTTTTCTTTGGTGCCGGAGAAGGTGGTGCACCGATGGAGGGGATAATGAAGATCAGAGAAGTAGCTGAACGTGATCCGGAAAATATGTTCGCTCAGTTTATGTTAGGTTATGGAAGCCTTGTTTCAGGACAACTGGATAAGGCGGCAGAAAGGTTTTTGACGGTGGCCCAAAAAACGCCGGAAAACAATGAAGCTGTATTCCTACTCGCAGAAACTTACGAACGTCTGGGTGAAAAAGAAAACGCAATCAAATGGTATAAGCAGGGGATGTCAAAAGTTAACAATCCAGCGCTTATTCAGGCAGTGGAAGAGAAAATAAAGTCTTTACAATAAAATTAAAATAACGAATTATGCCTTGTGGTAAGAAGAGAAAGCGTCATAAAATTGCTACTCATAAACGTAAGAAAAGATTGAGAAAAAATCGTCATAAGAAAAAAAGTAAATAACTTTTAATAGTTTACCGGAGCAGATATCGCCTGTTCCGGTTTTCTGGATTGCCTGCCTGTTTCAATAATTGGCCTTCCCCAGGCACTTTCCATCCGGCGAATTGAATATTATGTTGTGGTTGATAAATTGTGCTTTTACGCTTGAATAAAGAACTGATTATAAATGCTGTTCCGCATGGAGTGGAAATAGCGCTCCTTGAAGACAAGAAACTGGTTGAATTGCATAACGAAAAAGCAGATGCCAGTTTTGCGGTGGGAGACCTATATCTTGGAAAAGTTAAAAAACTGATTCCTGGATTAAATGCTGCATTTGTAGATGTGGGTTTCGAAAAAGATGCGTTCTTACATTATACTGACCTCAGCCCTTATGCACGTTCCCTGATTAAGTTCACTCAGCAGGCAATGGCAGATAAATCACCCGAAGGTTTTGATTTTTCAAAATTTGAAATTGAACCTGAGATCGTAAAAACAGGTAAAATAAACGAGGTACTGGGCCAGCGGCCAAACATTCTTGTTCAAATTTTAAAAGAACCTATTGCAGCCAAGGGCCCACGTCTCAGCTGTGAAATTTCTTTACCTGGCCGTTTTGTTGTTCTTACACCTTTCAATGATGTCATAGCTGTTTCCAGAAAAATTCATTCTTCTGATGAGAGGAGAAGGTTGCAAAAAATTGTAGAGGCAATTAAACCAAAAAATTTTGGTGTCATTGTCCGTACTGCTGCTGAAGGAAAAAACACTGCTGAGCTTCATGAAGATTTGCTGAATCTTTTCAACAGCTGGAAATCACTTCAGCAAAATCTTAAAGGAGCAACACCACCCGCTAAAATTCTAAGTGAGCAAACTAAAACCACCAGTATTCTCCGGGATCTGCTGAATGAAGATTTTAACCGCATCATTGTAAATGACAAAGGTCTTTTTAATGATACGCGTAGCTACATTCAGAAGATAGCTCCAAATAAAATGGATATCGTTTCTTACCATCATAATGGCGCTCCCATTTTTGACCAGTTTGGTATTACCAAGCAGGTGAAAGCGGCTTTTGGTAAAACGGTAAATCTACCCAGCGGCGCATACCTGATACTTGAGCATACAGAGGCTTTGCATGTTATTGATGTAAACAGTGGTTATAAAAGTGTTAGTAATAACCAGGAAGAGAATGCGTTGCAAACAAACCTGGAAGCTGCTGAAGAGATAGCCCGCCAGTTAAGACTCAGAGACATTGGTGGAATTATTGTCGTCGACTTTATAGACATGAAGCAGATGGATAATAAGAAGAGGCTTCATGATGCAATGGAATCGTTTATGCGATTGGATCGTGCCAAACATGCGGTTCTTCCCATTTCAAAATTTGGTTTAATGCAAATCACCCGGCAGCGTATGAAGCCGGAGATGACTATCAATACACAGGAAACATGCCCCGCTTGTCAGGGCACTGGGAAAATTTCATCTGCTCTTATCCTGGAAGATGATATTGAAAAAAACCTCAGTTATCTCGCCATGCAGAAGCACAAAAGCTTAACAGTTGTTGTGCATCCTATCGTATACGCCTACCTGACCAAAGGCTTTATTTCCAAACGCCGCAAATGGAGCTGGAAGTTCAAACAAACAATCAAAGTAAAAGAGAATAACAACTACCACCTCACCGAATTTCATTTTTACGACAAAAACGAAGAAGAAATCAGACTCTGAAAGAAGTGCGAAGTGGGAGGTGCGAAGTGAGAAGTTAACAGCCAATACAACAGCAGGTGGAAAGGTGACGCAATTAGCACTTCGCACTTGTTTCTCGAATTCACCCATTGACTCATTCACATATTCACATCCCAGCACTTTCACAATTCACGCCTCACCCTGCCAATCGCTGTTATTTCGTACTTCGCACATCATACTTCGCACTTGTCTCGAATTCACCCATTAACACATTCACTCATTCACTCTTTTGAGGCGTTCCGATTCACGTTTCACGATTCACGTTTCACGCCGGAAACGGCTGATACTTCATACTTCGAACTTCACACTTCGCACTTGTTTCGCTGTTCTCTACTGCCTACCGTCTACCCTCTACCTACCGTCTAAAGAAAAAGGCTACCCCATTACAATATAACCTCTTCTTTCTTCAGACCTGAAAATCTGCTTTTTTTCAGCCGACAGTATGTTTACCCTGGTTGGAGGTTTTTTAACGCGTTCTTTACCTTAAAATCAAAAGTATCTTTACATAGAATTTAAATCTATTGCCTTTGGCCGTGGAGATTTCAAATCCTGCCCCATAAATGCCTCAAATCTGTTTCACTAATGCAACACCTCCGATTGGGGATCAGCAGTCAAAACAGGTTGGGTATTCCCTGGAGCTTCTACAGAAGGAAAGCGTGAGGGATTGTGGCAGGAAGGTGTTGCGATATCACTTCAGCAGTTTCCCCTGAAGCCAGGTACCCGATATCGCTGATAATCGTATAAATCCCGGAACCAACCACAGGAATGAACTAAAATACAGCTACAATAATCCATTCTAATGCCATATCGTAATTCAGCGGATTAAAAGTTAGCATAGGTATTGGCAATATCAAAGATCCTACGACCCTTCGTCATCACCTGAATGTTAAAAGTAAAAATGTTGAAGGGTGGTGTGGGTGTCAGCTTTAATGTCTGCTTATATTACAGCCAGACTAAAAATTTCCTCAGCATAGCCAAAAAACACTTATGCTTTTTTTAGCATATGTTTCATTCTCTTCTTCGGTTGCCCATAAAGATCAAAATGTACTGCACGAGTGTTACGAGAGATGCTATCGCTGCCACTACATAAGTGAGTGCGGCCCACTTCAATGCATCCTTTGCCTGTGGATATTCCTGGGCTGTTGTGATCTTTGTACTATTTAACCAGGCAAGCGCCCTCTTACTGGCATCAAATTCCACAGGCAGTGTAATAACTGAAAACAAGGTTGTTACAGCAAATAGTACTATACCTGCGAGCAATAGCTGTGGAAAAACATTGATCATTAAAATTCCAGCCAGCAAAACCCATTGTATTATGCCGGAGCTGAATTGTACCGCCGGCACCAGTTTGCTTCTTAAAGTGAGCCATGGATAAGCTTTAGCGTGCTGCACGGCATGCCCACACTCGTGGGCCGCTACTGCAGCAGCGGCCACACTCACCCCCGAGTATACTTCCGGGCTGAGATTTACTGTTTTGTCCAACGGATTATAATGATCGCTCAGGTAGCCGTGCCCTGAAACGACCTTTACATCCAAAATACCGTTGTCCCGAAGCATCCTTTCGGCCACCTCCTTACCGCTTAATCCGGCCAGTAATCCCACCCTGCTATATTCCGAAAATTTAGATTTTAACCTGTATGACGCCAGCATGCCTATTCCTACAAAAACTAAAGAAACCAACCAGATTGAATTCATGATTTTATCAATTTTACAGGTCGAAACCCGCAAATAAACAACCAATTAGCGTACGCCTGACAGCCTGTACATTTAACAACCAAAGTGGTCGTTTTGACAGCCAAAAAAGAGTGGAAATATATTTTACAGGTCAAAGTGTCAACGTCACATTAAATTTTTTTATCACGTTTTATAAACTGTTTTTCAGGTTTTAAGGTGTCATTAATGAGGTATTTAAAGTCGGGGGCAAACGGGCCCCTGAGGGGGTAAAAGTTATTCACACCGTGAAAAATTTATTTTGTTATGTGGTATCAATTTGTAATTTAGTGCAAGAATTTAATGGGTTAGTAAGTATCAAAGGGCCAACGCAAGTTGGCCCTTTTACTTTGCAGAAACGGGCAACATTTTCTGCTTTATTTCTTCATCGATTTTTATTTATCTGCGCTGCAAATGCACACTTAATTTCAACACTATCTTTATTCAATGAGCAAGATTAAAAAAGCTTTCTTCTGTACCAATTGCGGATATGAATCTGCTAAGTGGACAGGTAAATGTCCTTCGTGCAGTCAATGGAATACTTTCACTGAAGAAATAATTCAACTTCCGGAATCAAATAAACCAATCAGTTGGAAAGAAGAATCTTCTTCATCCGCTCATTTAAAAAGTGTGGCGCTGGATGATATTGAATTAAATGAAGAAGAAAGAATTGTTACTGCCGATGCTGAACTCAATCGTGTATTAGGTGGTGGAATAGTTCCGGGTAGTCTCGTATTGATTGCAGGTGAACCTGGAATTGGAAAATCAACATTATTCCTGCAGGATGCATTGCAGATGAAAAATCTGGTGACATTGTATATAAGTGGAGAAGAAAGTGAACATCAGATTAAAATGAGGGCTAAACGTATTGGAATATCGCACGACCAGTTTTACCTGCTCACAGAAATTTCTACCCAGGTGATATTCCAGGAAATCAAAAAAATCAAACCTCAATTAGTAATTGTCGATTCAATACAAACACTGCAATCGCCTTTTATAGATAGTGCGCCAGGCAGTATTTCACAGATAAGAGAATGTACAGCAGCTTTCCAGAGATTCGCAAAAGAAACCCATACTCCAGTTTTTCTCATTGGTCATATTACTAAAGATGGAATGATTGCCGGACCAAAAATGCTGGAGCATATGGTTGATACAGTGCTACAGTTTGAAGGTGATCAGCATTATGCATATCGAATATTACGTACTACAAAAAACAGATTTGGTTCCACATCCGAACTGGGCATTTATGAGATGACCGGTACCGGAATGCGTCCTGTTGAAAACCCCTCTGATATTCTTATCAATCAAAAAGATGAAGTGTTGAGTGGTGTGGCAATAGGCGCCAGCATGGAGGGTTTGAGGCCTTTGCTCATAGAAGTCCAGGCACTCGTTACGCAATCAGTGTATGGCACTCCTCAACGTACAGCCAGTGGATTTGATTTAAGAAGACTGCAATTATTATTAGCAGTACTGGAAAAAAGAGGAGGCTTTCATTTCGGTACTAAAGATGTGTTTGTCAATATTGCCGGCGGATTAAAAATTGAAGATCCATCAATTGATTTGCCAATGGTTTGTGCGCTACTCAGTTCATTTGAAGACATACCCCTTTCACAAAAAATCTGTTTCACGGGCGAAGTGGGATTAAGTGGTGAGATAAGACCGGTAAACAGGATTGAACAAAGAATTTCAGAAGCCGAAAAACTTGGCTTCGAAAAAATCTGCGTAAGCAAATACAACCTTAAAAATATTGGCAAAGACAAATTCAATATAGAAATTATCAGCGCGGGCCAGGTGGAAGAAGTGTATAAAATGCTTTTTTAAACAGACGGAAAAAACATTTTAAAAATGTTTTTTCATCTTCTTTGATATCTGCGGAATAAACAAATTGCGTCGTCAGGAATCTGCGATAAACCCAATCAGGATAACATTATTATTCTGTACCGGTGGATTTCGCAGTAAAATTCCGAACGGATTTGTATGTTAAAAAACAGTACGCTGAATGCGCTGGTATCATTATTCTTTCCTCGTTGTTGTACAGGTTGCGGTAATGATTTACCTAATTCAGGACAACAATTATGTTTAAGATGTTTAGCAGCATTACCGGAAACAGGATTTGCCGTAATAACCAACAACCCACTCGAAAAATTATTTTATGGCAGGCTGCAACTTAAAGCCGCTACAAGTCAGTATTATTTTTCGAGGTCTTCCATTATTCAATCTGTAATACATGAATTGAAATACAAAGGCAACCAGGATGTTGGAATTGAAATGGGAAAAATTATGGGTCATACACTTAAACAATCCGGAAGATTTAGCAATATTGACGCCATCGTCCCGTTACCTTTATTCCCTGAAAAAGAGAGGTTAAGAGGTTATAATCAAGCTGAAGTACTGGGCAGAGGAATCCAGCAAATCATGGAAATACCCGTTTTGAGGGATGCCATTATAAGAAATAGGTTCACAACATCGCAAACACACAAAAACCGAATGGAAAGATGGCATAATGTGGAGCAGGTTTTCTCAATTGCCAGGCCGGAACTCCTGGAAAACAAAAATATCCTGCTAACAGACGATGTAATTACCACTGGCGCCACCCTCGAAGCCTGTGGAAATATCCTCCGAACGGCAAGCAAAGGAGATATCTGCCTGGCTTCCTTAGCATTTGCAATGCAATAATGTAATTTCGCCACACCACATGAAGCCACTGATTCATTTAATAACTTTCCTTCTGTTCCTGACGCTCTTTATTGCCGGGTGTAAAAAAGAAACAATTATTACCAGCAAGGATGCCAGAATTGAACTTTCTGCTGATACCCTTTTTTTTGATACCGTTTTCACTTCAACAGGATCCATAACCCAGGGCATCAAGGTTTATAACAGCAATGACCAGAAACTCATTATTGACCGCATTAGAATAGGAGGTGGTACTTCTTCATCTTATACAATGAATGTAGATGGAAGTCCAGGGCACGATCTCTCAAATTTTGAAATTGAAAGTGGCGATAGTTTATATATATATGTAACAGTAACTATTAACCCCAACTCAGACATACTTCCTTTCATAGTCAGAGACAGTATTTTGATAGGCTTCAACGGAAATGAAAGAAAACTGCAATTAGAGTCATATGGTCAGAACGCAAAATTTCTCAGGAACAATTTATTGTCTGGCACTCATACCTGGACGCCGGAACTGCCATATGTTATCCTGGGCGGAATACAAGTAGATACGAATTCAATATTAACTATAGAGAAAGGAACAAGGGTTTACCTGCATGCTGATGCTCCATTTATAGTAGATGGAACACTAATAGTTAACGGGACTAAAAACGATAGTGTAATTTTCACAGGCGACAGGCTGGACAAGGATTACAGAGATCTGCCTGCAAGTTGGCCCGGTATTTATTTCCGTCAAACCAGTATTAATAACATGTTTACTAATGCAATAATAAAAAATGCATATCAGGGAATTGTGGCAGATCAGCCATCTTCAAATGGCTCTCCCAAGTTGACCTTACGGGAATGTATAATTGATAATATGTATGAGGCAGGATTAAGTGGATTATCATCCAGTATTAATGCAGAGAACTGCCTGATAACAAATTGCGGTATTAATATTTTATTGATAAGAGGAGGAGAATACAATTTCACACATTGTACAGCAGCATCGTATTCAAATATATATATACCTCATAAAAATCCTGTACTGTACGTTAACAACTGGGATAGCACTAATAATACATTATTCACTTTTAATCTCAATGCAAAATTCATCAACAATATTTTTTGGTCCGACGAAGGAACGAGTGTTGAAAATGAAGTGGTGATCAGCAAAAGAGGAACGAATATTTTTAATGTAGACATGGATAACAATATTTACAAGGCAATAGCCGAACCGACGTTTGCAACATTGTCAAATAATCTCCGAAACGAGGACCCTTTGTTTGACAGTGTGGATGTTGGAGCAGGTTATTACGATTTCCATATTAATAAATATCCTTCTCCTGCAGTGAATGCAGGCCTGCAGGTTAATGTTTTTAAAGACCTCGATGGCAAAGCAAGAAATCAACCACCGGATATCGGTTGTTACGAAAAAAACTGAACTGTTAATTCCAGAGAATGCCCTGTTTGTGGTATTCTCATTCCACAGAACATTTGTAGATTGCGTGTGTTATAACCACTTAATGTATAATTTATGATGAGATTAGCTTTTGCCGCTATGAGCATTTTTTTTCTTTCCGGTGCAACAGTGTATAATTTTAAAGTTACCGCCCTTGATGGCTCAACAATTGATTTCGCAAAATTTAAAGGGAAAAAGATCCTTATCGTAAATACTGCTTCTGAGTGTGGTTATACCCCGCAGTATGCAGATCTTCAGAAATTAGCTGATAGTTATAAGAGTAAACTGGTGGTTATTGGATTTCCGGCAAACAATTTCGGCGGGCAGGAACCCGGCTCCAACGCGGAAATAAAAGAATTTTGCAAGAAAAATTACGGTGTCACATTCCAGATTGCTGAAAAGGTTTCAGTAAAAGGTGATGACATTCATCCTCTATTCAAATGGCTGACTAACAAATCAGAAAATGGTGTTATGGATGCTGAAATCAAGTGGAATTTCACAAAGTTCCTTTTGGATGAAAAAGGACAGCTTATTGCTGTTTTCCCCAGCAAAGTGAACCCTACAAGCGAAGAGGTTACGAAATTGCTTAACTGATTTTAATAAATTACGTTATATGGCAGCTATCCTCCGGTAGCTGCCTTTTTATTCCGGATATTCGACTTCAGAAAATTGCAAAATTCTATTCTGCTTATCTTCGCTCATGCAGTTCTCCGATATTTATGGTCATGATCATTTAAAGGATCAGTTGAAGGCAATGGTTAGCCAAAACAGGTTAAGCCATGCCCTTTTATTTTCTGGCAAAGAAGGTAGTGGGGCCTTGCCAATGGCAATGGCATTTGCTCAATATATAGTCTGTGAAAAAAATAATCCCTCAGCAAAAAATAATCAACCGGCCGGATTATTCGGTGAAGAACTAAACCCTTCTGACAAAGAAGTTTTTCAATTTCTGTCAGACAGCTGCGGCGAATGCGCAGCCTGTGTGAAAAGTGGGAAGATTGCGCACCCTGACATCCATTTCTCTTTTCCGGTGATTCCTTTAAAATCAAGCACACCCCCGGTAAGTGCCGATTTTTATACAAATTGGAGAGAATTCCTTAAGGAAAGTCCTTACAATAATGTTTTTGACTGGCTCACCGGGATTGAAGCTGAAAACAAACAGGGTAATATTACCTCCCGTGAATGTGAGGAGATATTGCAAAAGCTAAGCCTTAAAAGCTTTGAAAGTGGCTACAAGATATTAATCATGTGGATGCCTGAAAGCCTGGGGAAAGAAGGCAACAAACTGCTAAAAATGATTGAAGAGCCACCCCCGGATACTCTTTTTATACTTGTTGCCGAAGATGAAGCAAGGATACTCCCTACTATTTTATCCCGCACCCAGCTGGTGAAAATTCCGGCTTTTGAAAACGCCGATATTGAAAAGGCTCTTATTAACCAACATCACCTTACCATTGAAAAAGCAAGGTCGATTGCGGCCATTTCCGATGGCAATTACAGGGAAGCTGTGCTTTCTGTACAACATGCGGAAGACGATTGGTTTCCCGTAGTGCGCGACTGGATGAACGCGATTGCCAGAAATGGCCCCATGGCGCAGGTAAAAATTATCGATGACCTCAGCAAGCATGGGAGAGAAAAGCAAAAGCAATTTCTAAAATATGTAATTCATCTGCTGGAAGAGAGTATCCGCCTGGCGGTTTTCAATGGTAAACAGGAACACCTCCACGACCAGGAGCGGGATTTTACAGGCAAACTGAATAAACTTACCGCATTCCCTCAACAGGAAGCCATGATCAAGGAATTAGAACAGGCTATTTATTATGTGGAACGTAATGCTAATGCCAAACTACTGTTCATGGCCCTTACAATTAAATTCTCCCACCTCATTAAATACAATTCATTAATTTTGATAAATTGAGCAATGTGTCAGCCGGGTTTAGAGTTTATGGTTTGCCATCGTGAGAAAGTTTAATTATTAGCCATCATTCTCTTTATACAATTCTCTGAGGAGAATATTCTTTGACCAGTATGAATGAATAATTCACGGTCAAACGCAGCCTGCCTCGGGCTGCTCACAAAGAATATTCAACTGATTATCACTGGTTTATACATTGTAATCATTAACGCATTTAAAAAATAGTGCGCTAATTAATCATTTTAATTCTATAATATGGGCTGTACTTCC
Source organism: Chitinophagales bacterium (assembly GCA_031425315.1). Lineage (GTDB taxonomy): Bacteria > Bacteroidota > Bacteroidia > Chitinophagales > Chitinophagaceae > Pollutibacter. Next base: position 35,052 of record JANPJC010000262.1, on the reverse strand, counting down.
TGTGGGACTGCGACGGGGAAACCCAATGGATGCAAAAGTAACGGCGGTTGCAGCAGCGGGGGTTGTAACCGGATGAACGTTCACGATTGGCTGGCGAACCTACCTTTTAGTGACCCTGAAGGCTCATGCCGGATTGTTGAAATGACCTTTAATAATGGCAGTAGAAAAGAATTCTTCAGAAACCCCACATTACAAAATTTCTTCAAGGGAGATGTACTTGCTGTCGAAGGTGTCAGCGGATATGACGTTGGAACAGTGAGTCTTACAGGCGAACTTGTGAGGCTGCAAATGAAAAAGAAAAGAGTGGCGGAAGATTCTGCGGAAATTAAAAAGATCCTTCGTCGCGCAACAGATATGGATATCCAGAAATGGAAGGAGAATAAAGCCCGCGAAACGCAGGCCCGGATTCGCTCCCGCGCCATTTCAAGAAGCCTGAAACTTGATATGAAAATTTGTGAGGTGGAAATTCAGGCCGACGGCAGGAAAGCTACATTTTTCTATACTGCCGACGACAGGGTGGATTTCAGGGAATTGATCAAAGTATTTGCCGGGGAGTTCAGGGTTAAAGTGGAAATGAAACAGATTGGAGCCAGGCAGGAATCGGGTAAAGTTGGGGGGATTGGCAGCTGTGGAAGAGAGCTTTGCTGCAGTAGCTGGCTGACCGATTTTAAAAGCGTCACTACTACCATCGCACGTTACCAGAACCTGAGCATCAATCAAACGAAACTCAGCGGCCAGTGCGGAAGGCTGAAATGCTGTCTTAACTACGAACTGGATACTTACCTGGATGCACTTCAGCATTTCCCTGAAAATGCAGAAACATTGGAAACGCTTAAAGGACCGGCGACTCTTGTTAAAAAAGACATCTTTAAGAACCTGATGTGGTATACGCTGCCTGATAGCAACAGGCAATATCCTATGACAATTGAAACCGTCAGAAAAATAAAAACGCTGAATCAAAAAGGAGTGAAGGCTGATGATCTCGAACCTGCAGATTTAACCGGCCAGGGCAAAAACAAAGAGGTTGAACACCACTTTGTTGATGTGGTTGGGCACATCAGTCTTAAAACGCTTGAAAGGAATACACAGAAAAGAAAACAACGCGACAGGCCACAACCCCCGCAACAAAATAAGCCCCGCGATCCGCAGCAGGGACCCAGAAACAGGGACCAAAACAGGCCGCCGGGAAATCCGCAAAACAGAGGACCGAAAAAATAATTATATTAAGAACCAGTCGCCAGTGACTGGTTTTTTTATGATGTTAAATTAGAAAGTGCAAACGTTTTACACTTATCCGCTGTTTAATATTGTATAAACCAAATTTTTATAATGCGTTTCATTAGTAAAACAATGATTGTAGCAGCGTGCATATTGGTTTTCTGGCTGATTGTTGCACCAGGTTGCCTTACTTTCAGAACCAGCGATAAGAAAGCTAAATCACAATTCAAAAAGAAGGGACTTGACCTGGAAACAGGATATGTAAAAGTTAATGGACGGGATATCTATTATGCGGAGATTGGTAATGATTCACTTCCGACTTTATACTTTATTCATGGATCGCCCAGCACTTGGAGCGCATTTTCTGATTACATGAATGATCCAGATATGCTGGCGCATTACCGAATGGTTGGTATTGATCGGCCAGGTTTTGGTTACAGCCTGGATCCCGGTGCTGTTAACCTCAAAGAACAATCCCACATCTTATTAGCAGTGGTGCTCGAACTGAATAACGGAAAGCCAGCTTATCTCGCGGGCCATTCATTGGGAGGACCTATCGCCGCACAAATGGCTGCTGATTATCCTGATTTGTTTAAAGGCATCGCGTTGATATCCGGATCTGTAGACCCTGCACTGGAGCCCAAAGAGAGCTGGAGAAAAGCTTTTAATACTGCACCACTTTGTTATCTCTTACCAGGAGCATTCAGACCAAGCAATGAGGAATTATTTTATTTCAAATCAGATGTAGTAGGCCTTGCAAGTGAATTCGAAAAAATCAAATGCAAAGTTGTACTGATTCATGGAGAAAAAGACAAATGGGTGCCCGTCGGCAATACTGAATACGCCATGCAAAAATTGGTGCATGCAGAAAAAGTTGAAAAATTGATCATTCCAGATGCCAATCATTTTATACCGTGGACTAAAAAGCAGGATGTAAAAGATGCATTGATAAAAATGACTGCTGATAATCAAACAGCGCTGGCAAAGGAATAGAAAGATCTCTCAGCGCGATTTCAAAGCCTCATAGATTACTTCATGAATATTACTTCTCACATTCATTTTCAAAAGTTTGTTACGACCATCGGGATGTACCCTGTTGGAAAGAAAAACATAAATCAGATTATGCTTTGGATCTGCCCAAACACAAGTGCCGGTAAATCCCGTATGACCAAACGTTAATGGAGATGCGCTTAATGTGGGATAAGGTTCCGGGCGTATAGCATTATCTTTTTCAGGTTTATCGAAACCTAAACCGCGCCTGCTGATTGTACTCGAATATGCTGTAAATTTTGCGATCGTAGTGTCCGACAAAAAGCGAATGCCATTTAACACACCCTTATTTAATACCATTTGCATCAATACCGCAATATCATAGGCATTACTGAATAGTCCTGCATGTCCGGCAACTCCTCCAAACATTGCAGCACCCGGGTCGTGTACAAACCCGCGGATAGTTTGCCGCCTGAATACCTTTTCAGTTTCAGTAGGTACTATCTTCGAATCATTCAATTTCTTTTTCGGATTAAATCCTGCTGATGTCAGTCCAAGTGGTTGATAAAATTCCTTTTCTACATATTTATCCAGACTGAGCCCGCTGATGGCTTCTACAATTTTACCAAGGAATATAAAATCATTATCACTGTACACATACGTACCAGGTTTTTCTAACGGACTTTTAATAATTCTCCTGTTTAATGTATCGAGCCAGGATGCATTCATGTACAAACTATCAGCTACCTGTACCCGAAATTCATTATTGGGGGAGTTGCTGTAAACAGATGGGAATGGCTGGCCGGTTACAGGATCAATTGTTTCCTGGTAAAATGGTATAAATGATTTTAAACGTGCCTGGTGCAGTAAAATATCTTCTATTTTCAGGTTTTCCTTATTTGTTCCGCGAACCCATGGTATATAGGTCCCAAGAGTACTGTTTAACTTCAGTTTTCCCTGGTCGTACAATTTCATTATCGATAAAGTGGTGGCGCAAATTTTTGTAACAGAGGCCATGTCATACACGCTTTCTTTTTGCACAGCTTCGGTAGAATCATAAGTATAGTAACCAAAAGATTTATAGTAGGCTATACGTCCCTCTTTGGCTACCAAAACCACGCAACCCGGCGTTGCCTGCTGACGCACAGCATCTTCAGCCAGCGAATCAATCCTTTTCAATTGGTCTGGCTCCAATCCGAGCAAATTGGGGTTGGCCGCAGGCATTAAATCCATTGTTTTAGCCGTACCGGAAGGAAATGCTGTACATACCGTTACCGGCAATTTTCCTTTCGGAACAATTTTTCCATTGAGTACATCAGCTGCCACATCCTGGGTAATGGGTTCATCTTCATAACAGGCAATAATGTTTTTCAGGCCGCAGAAATTTTTAATGCTGTAAGGGTTGGCAAAAACAAACAACGACGTATGTTTCTCATTTGCTATCTTTTGTACAAGATTTACCGAAGCCTCGCTGATACCAAAATTATTTGCAGGAAATCTGTTAGCACCGTGTATACTGATCACAACAGTTTGATACCGGCTACGAATGAGTTCCACCAATGGTAATACAGAAGAAGCAGGTAAAGAATAATCAAAATGAAATACGTCAGCATTGTAATCCTTTCTTACACGCTGTGAAAACCGGTTATCTTTTTTTGTTCCGATTGAAATCAAAGCGATATTATTATCCAGTGTTGCAGGTATAGGAAATGCATTATGGTCATCATAACGCAAAAGTGTTATTGCATTTTCTGCTATCTGTTTTCTGATTTGTTTTGATTCGGTATTAAGGTTGTCTGTAAGATTTTTTAAAATGACCGGAGATGTTTTATTTAATCCAAGATTATACTTGGCAAGTAATATTTTCTTCACGTGATCATTAATGGCTGACACACTCACCCGGTCTTTTCTTATTGCTTCTTTTATTTTTTGCAATACAACCGGAACTTCTCCCGGAAGACATAACATATCGTTCCCTGCAATCAGCGATTCCACTGCAGCATCGCCATCCGGAAAAAATTTCGTCACACCTTTCATTTCAAGTGCATCAGTAAACGTAAGTCCTTTGAAACCCATTTCATTTCTCAGTAATCCTGTCACCGTATTTATCGAAATGGAGGTGGCCCTGTTTTGTGTTTGATCGATGGCGGGAATATAAAGATGCGCAACCATCGCGCTGCCAACACCAGCATTAAACAGTGCCCTGAAAGGGTAAAGTTCAGTTGTATCCAATTCGGTTTTAGATTTGTTAATCACCGGTAAATCGAGGTGCGAATCGACTGCTACATCACCATGACCCGGAAAATGTTTTGCACAGGCCATAATACCTGCATCCTGCATTCCCTTCATATAACTTATTCCATGCGCAGCAACAACATATTTATTCTCACCAAAAGAACGGTCATTTATCACTGGATTGTCGGGATTATTATTTACATCCACTACCGGTGCATAATTTACCTGTATGCCCATCCGCCGACATTGCTGCCCTACCCACCTTCCATAGTTATAAATTATTTTTTCATCTGTCACCGCTCCCATCATCATTTGCCTGGGAAGACTTATTACACTATCCATCCGCATGCCCAAACCATTTTCTGCATCAATGGAAATCAGCACGGGTGTTTGAGCCACTGATTGCAAGTGGTTGATAAGCAATGCCTGCGTTACCGGCCCTCCCTGAAACAAACATATACCGCCAACATTGTATTTCTCCACCGCTTCACGCACTTTTTCTTCGTAGAAGGTAACCTCCCGGGTACGTGAATTTATAGATGATAACCGCACAATTATCAGCTGTGTAATTTTCTGATCTTCAGTTAGAGAAGCAAAAACACTATCTACCCATTGACTGGCACTGAGAGTATTGTTATGCTGAGAAAATCCCGGAAAAAGAATTTGTAAACAGAGAGATAGTAAAAGGAACTTTCGCTTCATAATCAGGCTTTCGAATATTCAACGTAAATTTACAGGCTCACTAAAAATAAGAAGAATTGTCTGACCTCATACACCTGTTACCTGATAATATTGCCAACCAGATCGCTGCGGGCGAAGTTATACAACGCCCGGCCAGTGCAGTGAAGGAATTACTTGAAAATGCAGTGGATGCCGGAGCAGATCTGATCAGGCTGATTGTTGCTGATGCAGGTAAATCATTAATACAGGTGATTGACAATGGGAAAGGCATGAATGAAACGGACGCCCGTATGTGTTTCGAAAGGCATGCCACTTCAAAAATCAGTAAGATAGAGGACCTTTTCAGTATTAAAACCATGGGTTTCAGGGGAGAGGCACTTGCCTCTATCGCAGCGGTTGCACAGGTGGAACTGAAAACAAAAAGAGCAAATGATCCTCTTGGTACATTTATAGAAATTGAAAACAGTATGGTCAAAAAGCAGGAACCCTGCTCATGCCCTGCTGGTACCAATTTTTCTATGAAAAATCTTTTTTTCAATGTTCCGGCCCGCAGAAATTTCCTCAAGAGTAATGCAGCAGAAATGAGGCATATTGTTGATGAGTTTATACATGTGGCAATGTCATTCCCCGAAATTTTCTTTTCGCTTACTACAAATGGAGAAGAAATTTTCCACCTGGAGAAAGGATCACTTAAACAGCGGATTATTCAGATACTGGGAACCACATATGCATCGCGATTGGTGAGTGTGGATGAAAAAACAGATTATCTCAACATTTATGGTTTCGCAGGTAAACCTGAAACTGCAAAGAAAACCAGAGGCGATCAGTTCATTTTTGTTAATAACAGGTATATCAGAAGTGCATATCTCAATCATGCAATAATGGGTGCATACCAGGACATGCTACCCGAAGGAAGTTTCCCATTATACGTTTTGTTTATTGATCTGGATCCTGCACAACTGGATATCAATGTCCATCCCACAAAACAGGAAATTAAATTTGAAGATGAGAAAATCGTATACGCGTTTGTACAAGCTGCTGTTAAACATGCACTGGCACAATTCAGCGTAGCACCATCATTGGATTTCGAATTGGATCCAGGCATTCAGCAGCTTGATGCAATCAACAAACCTTTCACAGAAGATAAACAGGGTGCTGCATCTGCGAGCCAGTTGTTTAACAGCTTCACGCAGAAACACCAGGCACATCGTGTGGAACCATCGGGTAACTTAACCGGATGGAAATCTTTTTTTACACAGGCGATTGAAAGTTATCAGCCTGCAATCTCTTCAACACAATTTCCTGGAACAGATTCCGGCAATATATCTGGTAAAATTAATTATGATGAATATTCAGGACGCAGCAATAATCCTTTTACAGGATATGAAAATGTAATTCCCGTTCAGCTCTTCAATAGCTATATTCTCTTCCCCTCTCCGTCGGCACTTATTATCATCAATCAACAATCTGCTCACGAAAAAATATTGTTTGAGCAGTTGATGAACCTGCAAAATAAATCCATGGTGTCGCAGCAATTGTTGTTCCCGATCAATATTGAATTATCGCCTTCTGACAGTGCGGTATTTAATGAACTCATCCCCGACCTAAATACCTTGGGGTATCTTGTAGAGCCATTTGGTAAAAATGCATTCGTACTGCAGGCCACACCAGCTGATGTAACCCAGGGAAATGAAACAACCGTTATTGAAAAAATTCTTGAACAGTACAAACACTTTAATCCTGATATCCGTTGCTCTAAAAAAGAAAAGCTGATCCGGTCAATGGCAATCGCAAAAAGCATAAAAAGCGGAACATCACTTTCAGTGGAAGAAATGAATGCTATAATTGATCAGCTGGCAGGAGGTAGTTTCAGCAACAGTTCTCTTAACGGGCAGCCTTTGTACATCGAAATGAAAAGTGATTTTATTGAGCGTTTTTTTGCCAACAGGAAAAGCTGAATGCTGCTGCTAACTGTCTAATATTTTTCACTCAACTCCAATAAATATTGTTCTATTCTTTTGCGCAACAAAGCTGGCGAATTATTGAAATTGTTGATTAGGATTGAAAATATAATTGGCTTCCCCGATTTTGCATTGAGAAACCCACTCAGCGCCAATACGCCGGTCAGACTACCGGATTTTGCTATCACGCGGTGATGCATACCTGCAGAAAACCATGCAAGTGTTCCTTCACCGCCGGAAGGAAATAACTCCGCAATTCGCTTCATCCCAAACTCATCTTTCATTTTCTCTAATATCCATACAAAGTCATCAGGGCTGAACAGATTATAGCGGCTCAATCCGCTCCCATCTACCCAACGCGGGCGTTGTGGAAAATTTTTCAGATCAGATGCAAGCAGCTGTTGTATCATTTCTGCATCACTCATTTTGCCTGTTTTATTAAATGCACTCATGAGTAATATTTGCTCGGCAAAAAAATTATCACTGCGGTGCATCATTACCTTCATTAAAGTATCGGTATGCTGTGATTTAATTACATGTAATTGTTTATCTGCTATAGCTGAATGAAATGGAATATTTGCTGAAGAAATTTCGTGGTGCACAGTGTCTTTTATCAACTCCAGTGCCGATTTGACTCCCGAAGTAATGTAAGGGATGTCAACAGAAACATCCGACCATCCTCCTTCGCTCAGCGCAAATTCATTGAAGTACTGGTTGCGTGTAACTGTAAAACGCCCTGCTTTACCGGAGCCGGAAAATTGAACAGGCCAGTTTATTTCGGGATCAGAATATATAAATCTATCGATCGTATCAGCCGCGTATTGTGGATTATCTTTTTTTGATACAGATTGATGCCAGCGAATAACATTGCCATACGCAGGAAATGCACTTCTCTCGGCCATGTAATAATCATTATAATCGTCCCAGCTCCAGCCCCGGCCAAAAGCCTCCGACAACCACAGCGATGGATCAATATATACCGTCCTTTTTTCCTGCTGTAAAAACTTTACAACAGGCTGTTCGGCAAAATCCGGGTGCAGGAATGTGGGATCTCCGGTGGGCAGCAAAAGAACAGCGGTATCGAGATCAAACCATAACATGCCGTCGATCAGGCTATCCAAATATTTCATTCCGGTATAGCAGGTTAATATTTTGATATTACTTGCAGGAACAAAGTATTTATCAGACTGATACTGATAAAGAAATTGCTTTGAAGCGGCATCATATATACTTATACCAATATGCGCATTACGCAATAAACTATCGTTTTCAAGTAATGTGGAATTGCTTTTCCGGGTAACCACTCTTGAAGAACTGCAACCGGAAAATACTGCTATCGATAAAAACGATAGCAGTAAAACAGACTGTATTCTTTTCACTAAATACTTCCGCAGCATAATTTTTTTTGAAATGATGGAAGCAGATCCATCCTGAAATAAGATCAGCTTCTTTCCTGTGCCCTCAGCCAACGTTCAGGAATTTCATTGCTGCTCGCTAAAATATAATCCTGGTATGAGCAGGCGATATATCTTTTGTCGGGCAATTGCATCCACCATCTGCCTGTTTTTTTGCTTTGCAGAAAAACAGTGTCTACTTCTGCAAATGCTGTATGAAACTCGTAAAAACTTTCTTTTTCTGAAAATCGCGCTTCTGACAATCCTTTGTTGCGGCCATCTAAAAAATACCACAACATCTGGGCGAGTTGTTTGGCACTGAGTTGTTGTACATCACTTTCCACTGCATAACCATAAAAGCCCATTGTACTCAGCGTGGGGCTTAATCCGGCGAAACGCGCTAATGTACAGGCGTCTTCACCTGTGAGGCCATTAGGGGAAGTATAATTTGAAAGTGCAGATGCATACTGCAATGATGCAATATCAAAACTTACCAATTGAGAATTCCTGATCACCGGTTCCATCTCCTCAATATTCTCTTTTACATGCCCTACCCGGTAACAATCGAAGCGAAGCTTATCCATTGTTTCCAGCATTACAGGATTGACGAAATAGCTCTGGAAACCGATATGATTGTAATGCCTGATGAAATTAGGTTCGCCTGTAAGCATCTCCATTAAAAAATTCCTGTTTTTTACCGGACTTTCAATGGCGAGATTGATCAGAGAATCAATTGCCGTGGCTTCAATGATTTTATTCAGGTACCTGTATGCTTCATATTGAGCTAATGTAAGATCGTGGGAGCCTCCCAATATCAGTACCGTTTTACCGGCACTGATCAACTCGGCCACCACAGTTTTTAATGCCGCATAAGTATCATTTAAAGTGGCGCCGGTTCTTATATTACCAACATCAGCCAATTTCACATTGGTATGCCAGTAATACAGGGAAAAAAACTGGTGTCGGACAGCGTTAGGTGCAGCATTATCAAACCTTCCCGCACTGCTTCCCCTTTCTTCTCCGCAACCCACCAAAACGACATCAACATCATCGAGGTCCGGGAATTCTTCATCATAAATCCTGATATTCCGCCCGATCTGTCCCTCCATGTATCCTTCATCATGCGAAAGTTCAAAAACGTTCAGCGGCGTTAAAAAATCAGTGATACTAAACAAGTCACTCATTTCCTCAATTTTGAACAAACCTAATTCTTTCATTTCATAAAAAAGTCCTTAAAAAACCCACAATCAGCGTGTTACTGTGCAAAACGTAAAAAAGCATTGATTCACTATCTTTGCCGGATGGATGAAATTATTAAACAGATTGACCAGTACAAAGCTGAAATCGACTCCACGGCCATTAATACAGCTGAAGAACTTGAAGCATTCAGGATAAAATTCCTTGGCGTAAAGGGCATTGTAAAAAACATGATGGGCAGCATGAAAGATGTGCCGGCAGAGAGTAGAAAATCATTTGGTTTATTACTGAATGCGTTTAAACAGCAGGCTGAAGAAAAGTTTGCATCTTTTCAACTTCAGGATAATAAGAAGGGAAGCAGTGATAAATCAATCGATTTAAGCTTACCAGGCACGCCAATTCCAGTTGGCAGCAGGCATCCGATAACGCTGATGCGCAACCGCATTGTTTCCATTTTTCAGCGACTCGGTTTTGCCGTAGCCGAGGGCCCTGAAATAGAAGATGACTGGCATAATTTCACCGCATTAAATCTCGATGAAAACCATCCGGCCCGCGATATGCAGGATACGTTTTATTTATCCACCAATCCGGATTGGTTGTTGCGCACCCATACGAGTAATGTGCAGATCCGGGAGATGGAAAAAAACAAACCGCCAATAAGGATTATTTGTCCCGGCCGCGTATACCGGAATGAAACTGTGAGTGCACGCTCACATTGTTTTTTCCACCAGGTCGAGGGTTTGTATATAGCAGAAAATGTATCCTTTGCAGATTTAAAGCAAACGCTGTATTTTTTTGTAAAAGAAATGTTTGGTGATGATGTTAAAGTGAGATTCAGACCCAGTTTTTTCCCTTTTACAGAACCCAGTGCAGAAATGGATATCAGCTGCCTTTTGTGTAAGGGCGAGGGATGCGCAGTATGTAAGAGAACAGGATGGCTTGAGATTCTGGGTTGCGGAATGGTTCATCCCAACGTATTATCCAATTGCGGAATTGATCCGGAAAAATATACAGGTTTTGCATTCGGTATGGGAATTGAAAGACCGGCGCTTTTGAAATACGGTATTACTGATATCAGACTATTCAGCGAAAATGATGTCAGGTTTCTCAGGCAGTTTACCGCAGCCACATAAGCATAGAATATAATTTTCAATTTTATCCAGAGGCGAAATAAAAGCACTTGTCCATTATGACTAACTCAGTTGTGGTATGTGGCGCCGGAACTATGGGTTTTGGCATCGCCTTAACCTGCGCGCAGTTTGGTTTGCCTGTAATGCTGTTTGACATCAGTGACCAGGCTTTAGAAAACGCCAGGTCAGCAATTAACAAACAACTCGAAAACCTCGTAGCAAAAAAAAAGATCACACCGCAAAACAGTATCGAAATTCAACAACGGATTTTGTACACGAGCCAGCTAAATGATTGTAAAGGTGATATGGTAATTGAAGCTGTGGCGGAAGTGAAAGAAATAAAAGTAAATCTGTTGAGCGGAATTTCAAAACTGAATGCTGCTTCAACGATATATGCGAGCAATACCTCTTCTTTATCAATAGATGAAATTGCTGTTGAAACGGGTTTGAAAGATCGTTTTATCGGTTTGCACTTTTTCAACCCGGCGCCGGTAATGAAATTGGTGGAAGTAGTAAAAGGAAGGTACACGTCAGATGAGGTTGTGACACAGACCTTTGCTTTCAGCAAAAGAATTGGTAAGACACCTGTATTATGTAATGACTCACCAGGTTTTATTGTAAACAGGGTGGCCCGGCATTTTTATCTTGAAGCATTAAAACAGGTAGAAGATGAATCCTGTACAATTGAATCAGCTGATGCTTTACTTGAATCCTGTGGATTTAAAATGGGGCCATTTAAATTAATGGACCTCATTGGCAACGATGTAAATTTAGCAGTAACACAATCGTTATATGAGTCATTCGGACATCCGGTGCGCTTCAAGCCTTCAGCATTGCAAAAAGAAAAAGTGGATAGCGGAGAACTTGGACGAAAATCAAAAAAGGGATACTATTCCTATTGATAAATTCCTCCTGAACAACAATTAATCCCTGAATACCTGAAATGACTGATCAAATTTACAGTGAAAAGAAACAGAAGATACTTGTAACGGGAGCTGCAGGTTTACTGGGCAGTTATGTATTAAAAGAAATTGCCGGTGGGGCGCATGAGATTATTGCCCTCTACAGGACCAAAATCCCTGATGACAAATCACTCCAAACTGCTAACATTAAGTGGGTGCAGGGAGATATTCTGGATGTAAGCTTTTTGGAAGAGGTTATGGAAGGGACGCATAAAGTGTACCATTGCGCCGGACTGGTTTCCTTTAATCCTTCCAGCGGAAATGACCTGATGAAAGTAAATGTAGAAGGAACGGCAAACGTGGTCAATGCGTGTCTTTATCATGATGTAAAAAAAATGGTACATGTAAGTTCTGTTTCAGCTTTGGGAAGAAAGAGGGACCATGCAACTGTTACAGAAAATGTGAAGTGGGAAGATGAGGCCGGGCTCTCTGCGTATGGTAAATCTAAATATCTTGCTGAACTGGAAGTTTGGCGGGGAATCGGTGAAGGTCTTGATGCAGTGATAGTAAATCCGACTGTAATTCTGGGACTTGCAGATTGGGATAAAGGTTCTGCTGCCACTTTTAAAAACGCCTTCAAAGAATTCCCTTGGTACAGCGGTGGTACCGGTGGTTTTGTAGATGCGAAAGATGTAGCTACTGCAATGAGAATGCTTATGGAAAGTGATATCAGTGGTGAACGATTTATCATTTCCGCTGAGAACTGGCCTTACAAAGATTTATTCACAGCAATGGCGAAAGGATTTAATAAAAAACCACCACGTTTAAAAGCAACCCGATTTTTAGGGGGAATCGTGTGGAGGCTCGAAGCAATAAAAAGTCTCTTCACTTCAAAAGATCCATTACTCACTAAAGAAACAGCTGAAATTGCTCAAATGCATGTTTATTTCAGTGCTGATAAACTGAGGAAATTTCTTCCCGCATTCAGTTTTAAGCCTTTAGAACAAACAATCAGGGATTATTGCAGTGAATATTTGGTTAAAACGAACAAACAAGGGCAATAATTTTTAACAGCGCGGGTTATCCATACTGATCATATTGGCATGAAAACAATACTATTTATTCTCGGTGCTTTTTGTTGCTCAGTAACATTTGCACAATCATTTGTTGTGAAAGGAAAAGTTACAGACAAATCGACGGGAAACACGTTAACCGGAGCCTCGGTTTTTTGTCAGAATACCACGCTGGGAACGGCAACCAACAGTGAAGGGGAATTTACTTTATACCTGAATAACGGAGGATACGATTTAGTAGTTTCCTTCAACGGGTATGAAACCTTCAGTACGAGAATCAACAACAATACAGAAAACCTGCAGGGCCTCAATATCGCTTTGAGTCAAAAAGAAAAAAGCATGGAGGAGGTATCCGTCACCGTTACCACGGAGGTGAAAGATGGCTGGGTGAAATATGGCGACTTTTTCAAGGAACAGTTTGTAGGCCTTTCATCAAACAGTGAACTGTGCCAAATCGATAATCCCGATGCGTTAAGATTCTTCTTCAGCAAAAAAAGAAACAGATTAAAAGTTACCGCCAAAGAAGAAATCAAAATTACAAATAAGGCACTTGGATACACAATACGGTATCAATTGGATTCATTTGTACACGAATACGGTTCTGGTCTCACACAATACACAGGCTTCCCATTTTTTGAAGAACTCTCCGGATCTACCGAAGATAGTGTGAGATGGTCCGCTAATCGGGAGAAGGCTTATTACGGATCTGTACTTCATTTTATGCGTTGTTATTACGACAGCACTCTTGCAGAAAATGGATATAAGCTTGAATTCGTAGACAAAAATAACAAGCCAAGAAAGGTCAATAATCCTTATGATTCATTAATTTATAATCAGCTTGAAACTAATGATGTGGAAATTCATTTCCCTTCCAGGTTGAGAGTAGTTTATAGTGAAGAAAAACCTGAAGAAAAATATCTTACAAAAAACAAATTATCGCTGTCAACTACTATACAAATTTCACTGGTTGATTTTACTGACATTATTACCATTGAAGAGAATGGATATTTTTATGATCAGAAAGATGTACTGGCTGTTGGGTACTGGAGTTGGGAGAAACTCGCCGATTTTCTGCCCTACAATTTTGATCCCAAATAAAAACAGAGTTTACTTTCAATACAGTTTATTTATGGAATATATCCATGACCACAACAATCATTTTACTGATACTGTTTATCATTAGTAAACCCTGAGATGAGGGGTCCGGTGAATTGCGATTCCTTGATACAATTACAGAACAGGAAGTCATTACTCCATCCCGTTTAGGTAATCGCAATCAGCATAAATATTCCGGGGATGATATCACAGGATCACTTAAGAGGTAATGATTATTTCTTCTCCAGCTTTTTAATTCTCTCCCACATTTCAGGTATTCTTTTAATCCATACCAATTCTTTTTTCTTGGATAGGGCATCTTCAATAGGTGTTCCGAAATAAACCTTATTGCCTTCCAGGGAAGCTGGTACACCTGATTGGGCCAGCAGCACCGCATTTTTTCCAATTGTAAGCGTTTTGCTTACACCTACCTGTCCCCATAATACCACTCCATCTTCTATAATTACAGCACCGGCGATACCCACCTGCCCGGCCAGCAGGCAATTTTTTCCAATAACAGTGTCATGACCAATTTGTACCAGATTATCCATTTTTGTTCCACTGCCAATTACTGTTTCGTGTGTCACTCCTCTATCAATTGTACAGGAAGCACCGATCTCAACATCATCTTCAATCACCACTCTCCCGCAGCTGATCATTTTACGATACCAAACTTCCCTGTTCTTATCAGTATTATAATAAAAGGCATCTGATCCAATAACTGTACCTGCCTGAATGATCACCCTGTTGCCAATCACAGTATGATCCATTATTGTAACATTGGGATGTATCACACAGTCTTCACCTATCGTTACATGATTTCCTATAACCGCACCCGGATAGATATAAGATCCTTTCCCTACAACGGCTGTTTCACTTAGTGGAGAAGCCAAAGGTTCAAAAGGTCTGAAATGTTTAACGATTGTGATATAGGCATCAAATGGTTTTTCTACAATCAGTAATGCCTTGTCAGCGGGAAACTCAGTTTCTTTATTTATGATAATGAAACTTGCATCAGATGCTATACACTTTGTGTAATATTTTGGATGATCTACAAACACCAGGTCTCCTTTCTCTACTTTATGAATCTCATTGATACCTGTTGCAAATGCATCTTTATTTCCGATTAGCTTTGCGCCTGTCAATTCAGCAACCCATGGTAAAGGAACGGGAGAGGGAAATTTCATAATGATAATTTAGATGAATACAAAGTTAGGCGTTACAGGTTTATTCTCACAGCTGCGCAGCTACAACAAATGATTTGATTTGATATTATCCCAATCGAAATGGATATTCAAAATCTACTTCAGTATTACGTGTATGTACAATAAAATTGTGTGTACAGATTTCATTAGTACAAAAAAACGTAGCCATTTTCAGCATCGAAAGGAGGTAATTCACATCGGCTAAAAAAATGTGCATAAAAATTATAAAAATATTTTTCTGTAAAGGAAAAATTATTTTTAATATTGTGAAAGGAAATTTTTATTTCCTGCTACTTACTAACCCATTCATATAACAAAGCTCAGTGAATAACTGGGCTTTATTTTTTTTATCCCTCGCCTGATTTTCACTTTTATAAATACAAGGTTAATCGTTAAACCAGTTTAGAAAAGAATTAAAAACACATTCATGTTTTGATATCTAAGCCTGCAATCCTGTATAGCAAAGGTTTTCAGGAGTAGCAACTATACGAAATGCATACACGAAAAAATGTTGGATCGAAAAAGATTAAGCCACTGTTCAGCATAATAAAAAATAAAACTTGCTTTGTTTTTGCTAGTCGGGTACAGTCCGAACCTTTAATATTTTTCGCCCGCTGAGACTATAATCCGGTATTTTGCAGTTTCAGTTTCAGAACGGCGAAACCGGAAAACTGGCATTTTCACAGCCCCCGGCCGGGGTATTTCACTTACATTGCATAAAAAATTCAGGGTATGTTAAAGTCAATGACAGGTTATGGCAGAGCAGAACAACAGGTAAAAGATAAAATCTTCCTGATCGAAATCAGGTCGCTGAATGGTAAACAATTTGAAGTGTTGCTCAAACTGCCACAGTTGTTAAAGCCCTATGAGTTTGAAATCAGAAATATATTGTCGGAAAAACTGGTAAGGGGAAGTATCGAATGCATTATCACTTTAAAACAAAATGGTGCAGTAAAGCCGGTGACCATTAATACTGATCTGGCTAAAGCATATTTCCAGCCGCTCAAAGAACTCACTGATATGTTGCAGCTTGATTCTTCCCATATACTTAGTTCACTATTGAAGCTGCCGGAAGTAATCACGCCTTCAACCGACGTATTTAATGTTGACGAATGGAAAGAGTTCCAGGAAGTTTTGAAAACTGCGCTGGCAGAAATAAATAAACACCGTATCAATGAGGGCATCGCGATGGAGAAAGATCTTTGCCTGCGTATTGCCAATATTGAATTACAACAACTTGAAGTAATTAAATTGGAGCCCGGACGCCGGCAGAAAATCAGGGACAATATGATGAAACTCCTTGAAGAAAATGTAGGCAAAGAAAAAACTGATATCAACAGGCTCGAACAGGAGCTGATTTATTATATAGAGAAAATTGATATCTCAGAAGAGCAGGTTAGGTTAAAAAATCACCTTGATTATTTTAAAACGCTCATTGAAGAAGAAGGTGATGTAAAAGGGAAAAAATTATCGTTTATCCTTCAGGAAATAGGCAGGGAAATAAATACAACAGGTGCCAAAGCTTACGATTCATCCATTCAACAAGCTGTGGTGCAGATGAAAGATGAACTGGAAAAAGCCAAAGAACAGATATTGAATGTGCTTTAGTCAGCAGGATTCGTTCATATATAAGCAGTCCTGTAGTAATATTGCATATAAATTCAGCTAATTTGAAAAATCGAATCTTTCTGATTGGGTTTATAGTGGCTTTGTCTGCAGGCTGCAGCACTATCAATCTGTTTGAAAAAAACGTCTCCGTTCCGGATAATGCATGGAAATATGAATTTCAACCGGAAATTGATTTCGACATTTCAGACACCGCTTCTTTCTATAATATATTTTTTGTTTTCAGGCATACAGAAGCATTTGGGTTTAATAATATCTGGGTAAAACTAACCAGTACCGCACCTGGCGATTCGGCCAGCACCACACAGCAATTTGATTTTCCACTGACCAATCAGAATAAATGGACGGGTTCTGCTATGGATGATATTTACGAACACCGGATAATGATTTACAGCGGTCCTGTGAAGTTCAGGCGATCAGGGAAATACAAGGTTAAATTGCAACAGGTAATGAGGGATAGCCCCCTTCGCCATGTTTTAAATGTTGG
This sequence comes from Chitinophagales bacterium, assembly GCA_031425315.1. Taxonomy (GTDB): domain Bacteria; phylum Bacteroidota; class Bacteroidia; order Chitinophagales; family Chitinophagaceae; genus Pollutibacter. The sequence continues at coordinate 17,858 of JANPJC010000262.1, read as the reverse complement.
CCTTCGTGTTGAAAAAGTAAAAACCTGATGTTACGTTCCTACAGAAGCAAAAGACTGCGGCTGATCACTTTTGTGTACTGGTTCCTTTTGTTGTATATAGTGGCAGCACTGGCCTGGTGGTACATAGAATTATGGCAAATGAATCTGGCCATGTTCAACACCCGCAAAGAAATGCTGTCAACTGCAAGCCCTTCGTTCGCAAATGATCTTGACAACTTGCTGAAGGAACGTTCACGGAAAAACGGACAGTTCCTTAGTGAAGGCATTACCTTTTTAGGCGTAATGATATTAGCAGCCATATTTGTATACAGATCTGTCACACACCAGATTAAATTAAGTGCACAGCAAAATAATTTCATGATGGCGGTTACGCATGAACTGAAAACACCCATTTCTGTTACCAAACTGAATCTGGAAACGCTGAAAAAGCACAAACTTGATGCTGTTCAAACCGGAAAGATTATTTCAAACACATTGCAGGAAACCAACAGGTTAAATGATTTGTGTAATAACATCCTGCTCAGTTCTCAACTGGAGGCAGGAGCTTTTCAATTGTACAATGAAGAAATAAAAATGGACACCCTGTTGGAAGAAATGGTATTTGAATTCAGGGAGCGTTTTCCTAAACGTACTATTCAAATCAATTTAGACGGCAGCCCGGTGATTACAGGCGACAAACTATTATTAAGATTGGCGTTCAATAATCTGCTAGAGAATGCTCTAAAATATTCACCTGCTGTTGAACCGATAATTGTTTCCTGCAATAATTCTTCAACATCTCTTCATGTCTCAATCAGCGATCATGGTGCCGGAATACCTGATACTGAAAAGAAAAAGGTGTTTGAAAAATTCTACAGGATCGGAGATGAAATCACCCGGCATACAAAAGGTACCGGGTTAGGTTTATTTCTTACAAAAAAAATCATTAATGATCATAAGGGCTCAATAAGGTTACAAAATAACACGCCCACCGGATCAGTTTTCCTTGTTGAACTGCCTAAATTAACGTGATGAAAGAAAAGACAAGAGCCACCATTCTGTTGGTGGAAGACGAAGAAAATTTACAGGAAGCCTTAAAGCTTAACCTCGAACTGGAGAATTATGAGGTGAGTTGCGCAAGTGATGGCCCTGAGGCATTAAAAAAAGTAGAACAGGAATATTTCGACCTTATCATCCTGGACATCATGTTACCTGAAATTGACGGTATCAGCGTATGCGAAACCATCAGGATAAAAAATATGCCTGTACCTATATTGATGCTTAGTGCCAAGAGTACAAGTGCCGACAGGGTTATGGGATTAAAGAAAGGTGCAGATGATTATATGACAAAACCATTTAACCTGGAAGAATTATTGCTGCGGGTAGAAAAACTGATTGAGAAAAATAAGAAATTACAGGATAGAAAAAGTGTTGATGATGAATACAGCTTTGGCGGCAATACCATTCATTTTGGTGCTCAGGAAGCCGTTAATTTAAGACAGGAAATAATTCCCCTCAGCAAAAAAGAAGTCATGCTTTTAAAATTGCTGATCGAGAATAAAAACGAAGTGGTATCGAGGGAAAGGATTTTACAGGCCGTTTGGGGATACCAGGTTTTTCCCACCACCAGAACAATCGACAACTTTATCCTGAACTTCAGAAAGTATTTTGAAAAAGACAGCCGCGATCCCCAATACTTTCATTCTGTAAGAAGCGTAGGTTATAAATTTACTGATTAGCAGCAGTTGTGCGTTGCAGCCTCACAAGCAGTGACGCCGCTTTCTCATAATCGGCATTCATTTTATCTTCAAGTACAAAAGGGGTATACTTACTCATTGCACAGTCTTCAAGTAATTCTGTCAACGTTTTTACGTCATTTGTTTCAACCCCTTTTGACTTCATTAATTGTTGTATTGCAGGAATGGTTTCATATTTACCAACGCCGAGAATCTTTTGAAGAACTTTCCGTAACACTGTTTCCAACCCGCTATAAAAATCAGAGGGATTTGATTGCTCTACCCATTCACGTAATTGCTCAGGCATTTCAATCGGAGGATCAGTTACAGGTATTTCATCTAAAGGTTTGATAACAACAGGCAATGGACTTACATCGGGGAAGGGCTTCAGTGGCTGCTTGATTTTTTTTCTGCTGAAATAATAATAACCTGTAAATCCAATAAATGCTATTGCAAAAATCACGAATCCAGCTAACCATGGTTTTGAAGCAGGAGCCTTCACTGCAGGTACTATTTTCTCAAAAAATTTTCTCGTCTTTTTTTCCGCTGGCGCTACATCAATCAACATACCCGCCGTTTGCGATGTTTCATACTTTCCTGATGCCGGGTTGAAACTGGTCAGCACAATTGGAGGTAGTTCTACTTTACCAACCTGGGTAACAGAAAATGGAATAGTAAATATTTTTTTTCCGGAAATCGGTGAAGTTTGATTGTTAAGTTGTTCCTGTACTTTAGCTTCATAAATTTCAAGAGAATCGGGCCATTTAATGTCAGGATGTCCCAACAGCGGAAGGTTGCCACTACCGCTCACTGTTACTTTAAGATCAACGACATCATTTTGGCGGATGGGCTTATCCGGCAAATCAGCTGAAATTGAAAAACTTCCAACAGCACCGTTAAATCCTGTTGCTGTTAATCCAACCGGCAAGGCTTTCACCATTATTTTTACCGGTAGCGAAGAAGTATTTACCACTTCACGCACCCATGCATCAGGATGCAGCCCCTCTTCGCCATATTGACGCAGCATTTTCATCAGACTGTATTCATCAACTGCAAAATCTTCTCTTATGAAATTTACCGCATTCTCCACATCCATTGACTCCAGTTCAAATTCACCTTCACGTAATGGATACAATTGTGCTTTACGCAATACGTATACATTGTATTCCTTTCCCTTATATTTTTCATTTTGCACAGTTTGAGCATCTGGCTCCATCATATCAAATACACTGAAACCATTTAATGATGGCCTTCTTGTAATGCGCGACTCAGAATTCACACGGGTGTAAAGCTTATAAGTGGCGACAACGGGCTCGCCTATATAAACAGACTTTTTATTTACCTCCAGCCTGACAAAAACGTTGCGCCTTATTTTTTCAACCGCAGATTCATTTTTATGCAGGATAAATTCTTCCAGCATTTCCGTGCTTTCTTCTCCCGATCCCCTGTTGGTTCTTAAAGGTGCCCCATGATCATTTACTTCAATGGTAACAGAATTAGATTGAAACAGCTTTCCATCTATCGTTGCTTTTGCAGGTGGAAAAATAAAGCGTCCTTTTTTGGAAGGCTTTAAAACATAACTAAAGGCGGAATAATTTGAAACCTGGCCGTTTATATTCTGCATACCAGTGATCTGTTCAGGTCCCTGAACGATTATAAAATCCGCAAAAGGAGGTGGAGTGAAACTGGTTACCTCATTTGCATTATCAAGCCGGTACTGAATACGCACATAACCATTAACTGCAACAATTTTATTTTCGACATTAACATTAAAACTCACCTGTGCATAAGCAGGCGACAGAAAGGAATAAAATAAAGCCGATATTAATAATGGTATAATTCTATGCATTCCTCAACCAATATATAAAGATTCACGCCGGGTAACAAAGATAATCCAGCATTACTGATGTGAAAGCCTATGTTGAGGGGTGGAAGGGTTGAAACTGTTAAATAACGTTAAAAATCCACATTCAGTTCCTATTTACAGATCCCCCAATTGGGGTCTTAAAATAATTTCTTCAACGCATGCCTGTGGCGACAGCTTAGCTGCAGCCAGGATCATTGCCGAAATATCAGACACTTCCATAATTCTTTGTGGCGAAATGCCGAACCCTTCCCATGACGCAGTCATTGTAGCACCGGGATGCACAGCGGTGACTTTTATTCCGTGTTCCTTCATCTCCTGCCTGAGATTATTGTTAAAGCCCAGTAATGCCCATTTGCTGATGCTGTAAGCACCTCCGCCGGGATAAGCTCCCAGCGCAGCTATGGAACAGATATTAAAAATGTGCCCGGCTTTCTTTTTTATCATTCCCGGTAATAGCGCTCTTGTTAAATGATAAGCTGAATAAAGATTTACAGCCATCGTTCTTTCCAGTATACCTTCCCCTTCATCAAACACGTTGCCGGGTTCAAAAAAACCCGCATTATTTATCAGTATATCTACATGATCAAATACCGAATTAATTTTTTCACCCATTGCTTTTACCTGGTCGATATCACCCATATCTGTATTAGAACTGATAACGCGGATTTTGTGTTTTGTTATAAGTTGATTTTGCCACGGTATATGTTGATCCATATTTCTTGAACAGACAAAAAGATCAGCGCCTTCTGCGGCGAAGCATTCTGCAACAGCTTTCCCTATCCCTTTACTTGCTCCGGTTACAACAACATTCATATTATATACTTGTAGTGAACTTAATCGGCAAAGCTATAGTAAGTTTGTAAAATAATACCGTGGCATTGAATACCCGCAAATACGAACACGTTTTTTTCGACCTTGATCACACCTTATGGGATTTCGAAACCAATTCCCGTGAAACACTTCGTGATTTATACACTGAACTCGAACTTCAATCAAGAGGTATCCTGCAGCTTGATCAGTTTCTTTCCGTATATCAGCATTTCAATTTGATTTTTTGGGACAGATTCAGAAAGGGGTATATCAACCGTGAAGAATTGAGATGGAAAAGAATGTGGAGAACCCTTGTAGAATTCAAAATTACGGATGAGCTTCTGGCTAAGAGTTTGAGTGAACGTTACCTTGAAATACTCCCTACCAAGAGAAGCCTGTTTCATGATACTGTCGAAATACTTGAGTACTTAAAAGAAAAAAAATATCCAATACATCTTATCACAAATGGGTTTGAGAAAACCCAGCATCTTAAAATCAAGAACAGCGGGATTGATCATTACTTCACTCATGTAATAACATCAGAAAATGCAGGTATCATGAAACCCCATGTTGCGATTTTTGAATTTGCGATGGAAAAAGCCGGTACATTTCCGCATCATAGCGTGATGATTGGTGATACGCTGGATGCAGATATCGAAGGTGGAAATAATGCAGGAATTGACACTGTATATTTTAATCCCGCGCAGCCTCCGTCAGGCAGTATTAAGCCAACTTATATCATTGAAAACTTAAGTGAGCTGAAGAGAATTTTGTGATGCTCTATTAATGTCGTTGAAATAAGAAATGGATTGGATCAACACTTCCTGCTTATACGGAATGATCTCCCAAGAATCAGCTGCCACATAGGTATAGAGGGCACATTATGAAGTAGGAAGTATATGGCGAAGTGGGAAGTAAACAGCCGTCCTATCTTTTGTATTCAACTATGTGTCTAATGTGGTTCAAAAAAGCACCGCTAAAAAAGTGGATTATTCTTATTCCAACGAAATTGATTCACGTTTCACGCAGGAAGTGGCTGTTCATTCACTCATTGACACATTCACACATTCACTCTCTCGGAGGCTGTTTGCCTCCCACTATACATTAAATTACGGCTATCACAGTAACACCGCCCTTAACGACTTGCCCCATTTGAACATTAACCACAGTGCCCACCGGCAGTAAAACATCTACCCTGCTACCAAATTTAATGAATCCCATTTCTTCATTCTGGATTACTTTCTGGCCCGGCTTAAGATAATTAACGATACGCCTTGCCACTGCACCTGCAATCTGTTTTACAAGAATAGTTGTACTGGCATTACTGAGTACCACACTATGCCTTTCATTTTCTGTCGATGATTTTGGATCCCATGCAACAAGATATTTGCCTTTGTGATACTGACTGTACAGCACCTCACCCTCAATTGGATTGCGGTTGACGTGAACATTGGCGGGACTCATAAAAATAGACACCTGCAATCTTTTATCTTTGAAATATTCCTCATCAACAGTTTCTTCAATCACCACCACTTTACCATCAGCAGGTGCAATTATCTGTTTGTCTCCATAAGTCATTTTTCGTTTGGGAAGTCTGAAAAATGATACAACGAAAAGGAAAAGGCCTGCAGTAATGACAAATATGATCCAGGCAAGAACAGGAATACTATAACTCAGAAATGAAAATGAGAGATAATTTAATGCAACAAAAATCACTCCTGCAATAGTAATGGAAGTATATCCTTCCTTGTGAATGGTCATATTTAGTCTTATTGGGAGGTAAAATTAATACTTTATGCTGAGCAAGCCATTTGTGTTGAAGTCGATTATTTCCACGCGTTCCTGATAAATCTTATAACATTTCCTGACATGAACTTTTCAATATCGTTTGCAGAATAACCCCTTTTGATCATTATAGAAGGGATTTTTTGCAGATCTGCAATCGTTTCGATATCGTATGGGCTCTGTTCTCTTCCATATCCGCCATCAAGATCAGAACCAATACAGATATGATCGGTATTGCCGGCCAGTTGGCAAATATGATCCATATGGTCTATCAGTCGTTCAATATTGCACTTCATTTGTAGCGGATCAGAAATGCGCCGTTGCCATCCCGGAACTATCATCCACGCATCCATGGCAGCACCAATGATCGCGTTCCTTTCAATTAACGCGCGAATCTGCTCATCACTATATTGCCTGTTATGATCTACGATCTCCCTGCAATTATTATGACTGGCCCACAGTGGACCATTAAAATGTTCAAGTGCTTGCCAGAATGCATCATCACACAAATGAGTAACATCTAATATAATTCCCAATGACTCCATTTTATGGAGCAGGTCGATCCCATTACTTTTCATTTTACCAGTGGCGTCTGTTCCGTTTGCATAACGGCCAGGACCATAATGTGCCGGACCTAATGCGCGTAATCCATAACTGTATGCCTTTTCCAGATGCTCAACGCTTACCATAGAATCGGCTCCTTCAAGACTAAGAATAAATCCTATTTGTTTTTTTTCATTTGAACCAGAATCATTCCACAGCTCCAGTTGTGTTTCAAAATCAAAAAGATTAACTATCTGTTTCATTTCTCCTGCATCAACCATTGCGTTATACCAGGCCAGCTGGCCCTGTGTTTGCGCCCATGCCTGCTCGGGTGAATGCCAACCGGGTAGTGGATTATCTGGTGCTACGTAACGGGCAATTTGCGTCGCTACTACAATTCCCGTGTTCCCTTTTCTCAATTCAGGGAGTGATACTGTGGAGAGCGACCTGCCGGGTAAATCGGTTTTACCTTTCTCGCGCGCATTTATAACGTCTACAGGCAACCGAAGATCGCGGTTCCATTCCAACGCATTCATTGAAAGATCGAGATGAAGATCTATATTAAACATACCATTATGCATAAACGATAATGTGAGCAGATTTTTTTAGATAGACAGCTGACGTGTTCTCGCAATCACTTTCCATTCTCCTGCCACTTCACCATTTTCAATCACTGTTAATTTTTCGTAGAGTGCCACGGTCGGACAAATATGATAAGGTATACCATACAATACATCACCCGTTTGATATTGATGACCTTCGGGTACTTCCATTACCAGGTGTTCTTCACTCTGTCCGACAGGAATCAATTCCGGAGCATCGGGGAAATAAACTCTCCTGTTGATATCATTTTCTGATGCTACTGATTTGTGGCCGAGGTCAAGCGTAATTCTGGTGGGCGTTGGCAATGAAATCACCCTGGTTAAAAGTATTGCTGCCGGCTCAAATGGTTGTTCGGCGCAAAGGTCTGCGTATCCCTTATCCCAGAATATGCAGGTACCCGGGCTGCATTCAGCTTCTTCGTGAGCGGCATGCACCAGGAATGTGGGTGATCCACCGGCTATAATAGCAGGTTTTTCAAATCCCAGATCGATCAATGCTTTTTGCAGATCCAGTACAGATTCATACCCTTTTTCACATGCAGCTTTTCTGGCAGCAAAATCAGGATTTCTGAAGTGTCCGTCGTATGCGTGCAAACCAACAGGTTGTAACCCTTTATGAATGGCGCAAAACTGGTAAAGCTTGTATGCATCGGGCCCTGGTGAAATGCCTGTTCTATTCATTCCCACATTCAAATCTATATATACATTGACCCTGATGTTTTCAGCAATGAACACGTCAGACATTGCTTCCGCAGCCTTTCGGTTATCTGTGAGACAGGAATATTTTGTGAGAGGAAACTTTTTGATCAGTGCAGCAAATCGTTTCACTTTTGGACCCACCGGCTGATAAGCAAGTAATACATCAGGGGCCTTGCACAATCCCAGCAATTCTGCTTCAGCAATTGTTGCACATTTAAAACGCGTAATGCCCTGTTCCATCATCAGTTTCACACCTTCTGCAGTTTTGTGTGTTTTGATGTGTGGCCGCAACCTTGAAACATCATCAATCATCTCCACCATTCTTTTGATATTCAGCTTCACACGCCCCGGAAAAACAAGCAATGCAGGAGAGTCTACAAGAGATTCATTTAATAATTGATACCAGTTGCCGCCCATGATTTGAGTTGATCGTTCAAAGTTCCTGAATAATATTTATGACCAGCTCAATTTATGATTGAGAATAATCATTTGCGTAACTAATCCTCCACCAATTCAAACAACCCTTCAATTTCAACCGGCACCCTGTCGGGTAAAGAGCCCATTCCAACAGCACTCCTCACTCCCACTCCATTATCTTCACCCCATACCTCTATAAACAATTCGCTGCATCCATTAATCACAACAGGATGCTGTTCGTAATCAGGAACTGCGTTCACCATACCCAGGATTTTTATAACTCTCTTCACTTTATTCAGAGAACCCAGCTGATTTTTTATGCTTGATAAAATGCATAACCCAACAAGCCTTGCCACTTTTTTGGCTTCTTCTGTATCCATATCTAAACCTACTTTGCCACGAACTCTTGAACCATCTGGCAGCAGTGGTACATGACCCGAAACATACAGGTATTTTCCATCAATAAGACAGGGTTTATAAATAGCTTTCGGCTTAGGAATCACTGGAAAAGCTTCATTCAATTTTTCAAAACGTTCGTCGGCTGTCATAAATACTTTTTATTGATATGAGATTGGATAACTGATTTTTTTCAGACTGAATGTAATTGCAGATTATATTATGGCATTCAAAATCATTACACCAGCAAGTCCTACCACTGCCACGATTGTTTCCATAATACTCCATGTTCTGATGGTATCTTTTATGCTGAGATTAAAATATTCCTTAAACATCCAGAATCCTGAATCATTCACATGCGAAAACATAAGGCTTCCGGCTCCGATTGACAAAACCATTAAATTGGGGTCAACACCTGTTTTGGCAATAACGGGAGCGATAATACCGGCAGTGGTAAGTCCTGCAACGGTTGCCGAACCCATTGCCACGCGGATAATTGCTGCGATGAGCCATCCCAATACCAGTGGATGAATACTCCAGCCCTGCAGCATTACGCCAATTTCTGCACTTACACCACTATCTGTAAATACCTGTTTCAAAGCCCCCGCTCCGGAAACAATTAATAAAATGATTGATACATCTTTCACCGCATCAACATAAATATTCATTATTGATTTCATGTTCATTCCGCTTCCAGTACCCAAAGTGAATGTGGCATATAATAAAGCGATGAGCATTACAATTGACGGCTCAGAAATAAATTTGAATACTGATGACATAGTTCCTTCCATAGGAATTATCACCGGAATGAGTGTGGTAAAAGCCAGCATAAATACAGGCAGTAGAGAAGCCAGCAAACTGTTTCCAATACCGGGCAATTTATCATCAGGTAAGAGTTTCGGCTGAAATGTTGCCAGCGGTTTGGCATCTATATCTTTTACGGTTCTTGCAAATACAGGTCCGGCAAGAATAATTGCAGGGATAGCGATTAACATCCCGTACAATAAGGTCAGTCCCATGTTTGCGTTGAACTGTCCCACCAAAGCGGAAGGAGAAGGATGCGGGGGAAGAAAACCGTGCGTGACAGAAAGAGCGGCCAGCATAGGTACTCCTATATACACTGCGGGCATTTTAAGCTGATAGGTAACAGAAAAAATCAGGGGGACAAGCAATACAAAGCCAACATTGTAAAACAACGGTATGCCCACTATAAATCCGGTGATCATCATTGCCCATTGAATATATTTGATACCAAAGGCTTTCATGAGCACCTGCGTGATTTTTTGAGCAGCGCCTGTTTCAGCCACCAATTTCCCCAACATTGCACCTAAAGCAATTACAATCACCAGCGATCCCAATGTGTCTCCAATACCTTTTTGTACTGACAGTGTAATTTTTTCCAGTGGGATGCCCAGCACCAATCCCGTTAAAATTGAAATGATTAAAAATGCCAGAAAGGCATTGAATTTCCCCCATGTAATCAGCAAGACAAGGGCTACGATGCAGAGTAAAACAATCAGTATGGTCATAATAATATCATTTGGCCTTGATGGCAGGCGGTAAATTATTTCGCCTATTCAATACAGTTAGTATAAGCAATCATCGCATAAACAAGATACAGAAAATCCATATAAATGGTACAGCGATAAGCAGGGAATCAAAGCGGTCGAGGAATCCGCCATGTCCGGGCATAATTTGTCCGCTGTCTTTTACTCCTGCCATCCGTTTGAGTTTACTTTCCAATAAATCGCCACAGGTTCCGGCAATGGCCGCGATGCCAGACAAACCAACAAATTGCCAAATTTCACCTTTCATTAAATAAACGCCAATAAGTGTAATTGTAACCACGCAAAGTATAATACCACCTATTGTTCCCTCCCAGGTTTTTTTGGGGGAGATGGCGGTTAAAGGAGTCTTACCAATTAATGATCCCACGATATAAGCCATGGTATCATTAATCCACAACGACGCGACGATAACAAGCGGTAACACGTAACCGGTGATCATTGCAATCGACGTAGATATGCCTTCAAATAAGGTTCCTCCTGCAATATTTGCAAGCCATGGCCTTCCGCTCCTTAAATCGATCAGCAACGAAAGGCTAAGTGAGATATACAGTAATCCCAGAAAACTATATTTTATATTTTTGAGGTCGATTTTTCTGGCGAAAAGCATTTCAACTACCGGCAAAACAAATGCTGCCAGCAGGCCCATCCAGAAGCCCAATGAAGACAAACTAACTGAGCCAATGGAAAGTGTATAGCCTGTGGCATACAACATCATACACCAACCTGCAATGATTACACCATACTGATGAAAGGGAGTGATTTCGGAGTATGAAGGATCTGTTTTAGCCAACAACTTCTGGTACTCAAACCAGCACCCAAAATGAATAACTGAAAACAAAATAAAAAATGTCCATTCATTCACCAGTAATCCGCTGAGCATGATGGCGACAAAAAAAAGAGATGTAAGTGCCCTGGTTCGAAATGTTTTCCAGTTAATTGCCATCGGCTTTATTTTCGGTTATACTAGTTAGTTACTGCCCCATTGAGCAGGTCATTGGCCATATCCTTAAGGTGTATGGGAACATAAACTTCAATTTCACCCAAAAAAACATAGCTGGAATCCTGCCTGTTGACGACCATAACAGGTATCTGATTATCCTCCAGCAATCCTTTGATGATTTCGGCCTCGTATGCCTGAGGTATGGTGCGTAATAAAAACCAGTTTTGCATCAGGCTATCCATTTTTCTTCCAACGCTCTCTCTTCAGGTGGAAACAGGTTAATTCGGTCATTATCGGCGAACTTTTTAAAAAATTTAAACAGTATGACCAGGACGATTACTGCAATCGCGCCAAGCCAAACCGGCGATGTTTCATTCATTGTCGCCTCGATAGATTTCCCCTTGATAGTGTAATAATAAATAGTGGTAACGATTAACGCGTTATTAAAAAAATGGGCAAGAACAGCTAACCATAAATTACTGCTATAGTAATAAATCAAACCCAGAACAATACCAAGCGCCACGCGGGGCAGGAATCCATAGTATGAAGCATGAATGGCACTGAAAATTATACTTGTTATAATGATCGCCCACCAGGGTTTACGGATCCAGCGTGTTAATAAATTTTGTACCCCACCCCTGAAAAACATTTCTTCCAAAATTGCAGGGCCAAGCGCCATCACCACCAATGCAAAAATGTAATCGCCAAAGCCATTGATTTTTGACATGGCCATTGCCTGTTTGGTATATGTTTCTTCCAACCCTTTAAATAATTTCTCCCAACTCAGGGGTATCGGAATTATTTTATTGATTTCTGATAATGCACCTACAATTGGTAACGACACCAGCATAATGGCGATCACCATTAATATCTGCTTTGAAGAGAAAAATTTATTGAAACCTAAAAACCGGGCTGGCCTGGCACTCATTATACCGGCTGTAATAACTGCAGGCAGAAAAAATATGAAAATAGTGGATACCAGCTGCACCATCCTCAATGCCTGAAGATAAGCGGGGTTGTACATATCTGTTTGCATTTGCAGTATCGACCGACCAGTCATTACTTTCCAAACCAATAAACTGACTAATCCCCCTGCAATAAGTCCGGCTCCAAGCAACCCGATTAAAATAAAAAAACCTCCGAAATAAGATACATTTTTCCTTGAATCCATATCATACATCATGTCCGCGGTTTATGGCTAAAATTAAGACGACTGCACAACGCTGCCAAGTTTGTATTTTTGCAATCCCGTATGGTTAAAATCGACAATATCATTCTTCCTGATTTTCCATTGCTCCTTGCTCCGATGGAGGATGTGAGTGATCCGCCTTTTCGTGCAGTTTGCAAAACCAATGGTGCCGACATGATGTATACGGAATTCATCAGCAGCGAAGGCCTTATAAGAGACGCAATAAAGAGCCGGCAGAAGCTGGATATTTTTGAAGAGGAACGGCCTGTGGGCATTCAGATTTTTGGGGGTGATGAGGAAGCAATGGCTTTAAGTGCGAAGATTGTGGAGACTGTTCATCCTGATTTACTGGATATAAATTTTGGTTGCCCTGTTAAAAAAGTGGTATCCAAAGGTGCCGGCGCAGCTGTGTTACAGGATATCCCATTGATGATCAGGCTTACAGCATCAGTCGTAAAATCAACATCTTTGCCGGTAACTGTAAAAACAAGACTGGGTTGGGATTTTGATACTATCAACATTGAGGAAGTGGCCGAACGCCTTCAGGATGTTGGTATTAAGGCACTGTCAATTCATGGCCGTACGAGAAGTCAATTGTATAAAGGAGAAGCTGATTGGTCGTGGATTGCCAAAGTAAAAAATAATCCGCGTATACATATTCCCATCTTTGGTAATGGAGATATCGATTCGCCGGAAAAAGCGTTGGAGTATCGAAATCGATATGGCGTGGATGGAATTATGATTGGCCGTGCTGCCATTGGTTACCCCTGGATCTTCAGGGAGATCAGGCATTTTATGAATACCGGTGAACATATTGATCCCCCTACTATCAATGAACGTATTGCTGTTATCAGCGCTCATCTTAGAGAAAGTATTCGTTGGAAAGGTTTAGTTCCGGGCATTAATGAAATGCGCAGACACTATGGAAATTATTTAAAAGGATTACCCAATATAAAAGAGTTCAGACAAAAGCTGGTTACTTTATCAATGCCGGAAGATATTGAACTGGTTTTGAAGGATATCTCATTAACATATGCGGATTTTAAGCTGGAAAGGAAAATGGCGGTGACTGAAGTAGCTTACAATTGCGCCTATTGATGCAAACAAATCAATTCTTCTGACCGTGTTTAAAAAATTGATTATAGCATATTAAGTTGTGTTCTGATGACAGCTTTAGTTGCCACCCATGCTTTCACGTAGTTAGGAATTCTGATTCTTTCTTCAAGTATACGTTGTGGCTGAACTTTTCTTATTTTTCTAAATAAGCTCAGGTAATATTTGTATGCAAGATAAACGCCAAACCTTGCTTTAAGTGGCAATTGAATTATTCCCTGGTATGCGTGTTTGAAATCCTTATCAATGTCCTCTTCAATTTTTTCTTTCATTTCGCAGGTGAAACAGGTAAAATCTGCACCGGGAAAATAAATCCGGTTGAGGTGCTGAAAATCAGCTTTTACATCCCTCAAAAAATTCACTTTCTGAAATGCTGCACCCAATGAGCGTGCAAAAGGTTTTAATTTCTCGTACTCAGTCTTATTGCCATCACAAAAAACAAAAAGACACATCAGGCCCACCACCTCTGCACTGCCGTAAATATATTCCTCATAACCCATCTGGTCGTAACCTGTTCTGCTCAGGTCAAATTCCATACTCTTGAAAAATGCCTCGACTAATGCAAGATCGATATTGTACTTGTTGACTGTAATCTGGAAACTTTGAAGGATCGGATTTAGACTTATTCCTCTTTCTATCGCTGCATAAGTATCTGACCTGAATTCCTTTAGTAATCCGGCCTTATCGTAATCATGAAATGTATCAACTATTTCATCAGCGAAACGCACGAATCCATATATATCATAAATCGGTCCCTGTATATCTGCATGAAGTATCCTTATAGCACTACTGAAAGAAGTGCTGTATCGTTCTGTTGTGATACGACTGCAGTGATGACTTACTTTATGAAAAATATCTATCATTAAGTCTGATTATTTGGGTTGTTATCTTTAACAGATACCTACCCACAAGGTTTTAATATTAGTCATTTTTTTATGAAATAACCGCATCTGTTAAAAGAATAGTTCATAATTTTTTCCCTCGGCCAAAGTGCCTGATCACTTCCCCTGCAACAACTTCGCCACTGATAAGGCTTGGCGGTACTCCCGGACCAGGAACCGTTAGTTGCCCCGTATAAAACAAATTTTTTATTTTACTGCTCCGACAGGCTGGTTTAAGTATTGCTGTTTGCATCAATGTATTAGCCAATCCGTATGCATTTCCTTTAAATGAGTTGTAAACTGATTTAAAGTCCGTTACTGAAAATGATCTTTTTACAATGATATCGTCAGCAATATCTTCTCCCGTTTTTTCTTTGACCCTTTCCAGCATCATTCTGAAATATTTCTCCCTTACTTCTTCTGTGTCTCCCTCTAAACCAGCTGCTAATGGAATCAGGAAAAATAAATTTTCACATCCGTCCGGAGCCTGAGCAGGATCTGTAACTGATGATGCACACAAGTAAAAAAGTGGTGACACTGGCCATGATTGTGATTCATAGATTTCCTTCGCATGGGTATCAAATGAAACATCAAAAAATAATGTATGATGTTGAAGATTTTTGAGTTTACGTTTAATACCTACATAATACAAAAGACAACTCGGAGCCATCACCCTCTTATCCCAATAAGCTGCTGTATAGCTGCGGTGAGTTTCGGGAAGTAAGGATGTTTCTATGAAATGATAATCGGCTCCACCGATCACCACATCGGCATCATATACTTTACCATTGTCCGTCACTACTCTTTTTGCTGCATTTTTATCCAGCTCAATACTTGACACGTTGCTATTGAAAGAAAATTGAGCACCCTGCTCCATCGCCAGCTTATACATACCTTCCACGATCCTGTACATTCCGCCTTCAGGAAACCATGTTCCTAATTTGATATCCGCGTAGTTCATTAAACTATACAGGGCTGGTGTATTTTCGGGTAGTGCGCCAAGAAATAGAACCGGAAATTCGAGTATCTGTCGAAGGCGCGGATTTTTGAAATACTTATGAACATGTGTTTGGATAGAAGAGAAAACATCAAGCCTGAACAGGCCTTTAACAAGATCCCAGTCTGCAAATTCGGTTAATGACTGTCCTGGTTTAAACACCAGTTTATTTACACCAACTTTATATTTGTACTCTGCCTCTGCAAGAAACTGATCTAATTTCTGAGAAGAACCAGGTTCAAATTTTTCGAATAATTCTTTGAGTGCATTAAAATCAGCCGGAATGTCTGTAACATCATCATTCCAATAAATTCTGTAAGAGGGATCAAGTCTTTTAAGTGAATAATAGTCAGCAACTTTTTTTCCGAATTGATTGAAGAATCTCTCGAATACATCCGGCATCCAATACCAGCTTGGGCCCATATCAAAACTAAAACCATCAATCAGCCACATACGGGCACGGCCACCCGCAGTTGATTGTTTTTCCAAAACCTGCACATCCCATCCTGCTTTTGCCATAAACGCTGCAGCTGAGAGACCCGCAAAACCACTCCCGATAATTACAACTTTTTTTCCCACACTACAAACCTACCGATTAATATTTGCTGATTTGCGCTTTCAGCAGACGGCGGGCAAAATGAATTCTGCTTTTAATAGTTCCAAGTGGCTCCTGCAGAGCGTCTGCAATTTCGTGGTACTTGTATCCATCGAAATAGAGCATAAAGGGCTGTTTGAAGATCGCTGGCAGATCATGAATAGCAGCATAAATTTCTTTAATCCGCATATTACTCTCCGCTCCATTATCAGTCGTAGCCTGGTTGTAATCCAGCAGGAAGTCATTCGATGAATGATCAAAAATGGTGTTCTGTTTTGCCTTTCTGCGGTAATTATTAATGAAAATATTACGCATTATGGTATACAGCCATGCTTTGATGTTGGTCCCCACGCTGTATTTTTCCTGGTTGGCAAGTGCTCTGTACATCGTTTCCTGCAGCAAGTCTTTCGCAGTCTCCTGATCCTTGGTTAGCGTTACAGCGAAAGGTTTCAGGAAATCTGCATTCTGTAATAACATCTGGTTGAATTCCGTTGTGGCCATACTATTTTGTTTAATAGATGATAGATCAAATTTAAACAGAATTAAATCGCCAGCAAAATTTTTTGTTTAGTTTTTTTAAGAAAAGCTTAAACAGAATCGAAATATAATGTTAAAACATTAAAAACCAGGCTATTAGTTTTAGATAAGAGTTGCGGGTTACTGGTTGTGGGTTTTCAAATGCAGAAAATAGTAGCAAAAAATGGCTGTTCTTTCCTTGTATTCGTCCCCGCTGTTCCCGTCTCGCCTTAGGCGAGACCAGCTACTGTATTCCGGCATATCCATCTCCACCAATCACTTCAAAGCGAAGCGCCTTTAAAAAACTTCTTTCCCGCCTCCCCGACTTCCCGGCAAATAAAAAAAGCGCAGCGCCCCCTTCAAAGCGAAGCGCCTTTCAAAAAACTTCATCCCCGTCTTACCGACTTCCCGGCAAATAAAAAAAGTGTAGCGCCTCTTCAAAGCGAAGCGTCATTCAAAAAACTTTTTTCCCGTCTTCCCGACTTCCCGGCAAATAAAAAAAGCGCAGCGCCCCCTTCAAAGCGCAGCGCCTTTCAAAAAACTTTATTCCCGCCTCCACGACTCCCCGGCAAATAAAAAAAGCGCAGCGCCTCTTCAAAGCGCAGCGCCTTTCAAAAAACTTTATTCCCGTCTCGACTTCCGGCTATAACTGGTAAATAGATACAACATTGATTTCTATAGAAGGTAGCCGGGTAGCCGTAAAGCACAGAAAGATGCGGGAAGGAATGCAATGCTATAGTTGCGCATAGAATTAATACCCCTGTCCGTTAGAGGGTGTGGTGAGTTGCGAAATAAACTCTGTCACTTCCTGTAAAGACCTTTTAAATATGATTTTCGGCGGAATTCTTTTTTCGTATGTCAACGCAAGTCTGCCGGAGATAACCAATGGAACTGATTCGAACTTTTTTGAAGCCTGTGTCAGAAACCGATCGAAACTAAACCCATGCGAAACGGTTGTTAAATGCGTGTATAAGAAATCAGGTCTCTTCGCTTTCATCACATACTCAATATCATCTACAGGAATATTTGCACCCAGGTAAATAACTTTTATTCCCCGGCATTTAAACAGATATTGCACAAACAGTAATCCCAATTCGTGGTATTCGCCTTCAGGTAAAAACAGTAAGCCGGTTTTATTTAACTGGATGTGCGACACTATACTGTCAATTCCCACGATAATCTTTTGCCGTACAATATTTGACACGAGGTGTTCCTGCGCCGGATT
>JANPJC010000261.1:0-17879 GCA_031425315.1 Chitinophagales bacterium | reverse complement strand
TTACCAGCGGAGCCATAAAAAAATTAGCGGGCTTTTCTGCAAATGGAAAAAGTCTTGCTGTCGGATTAGGATTTTAAATAGGATATAAGGTGAAACGAACCTGCTATTTCTATAGCGGGTTTCTTTATTTGGATTAGTGGGATTTGTGGATTATTGGATTGCGATATTGAAGCGCTAAGTTCAAGTGTAGATGAATAGGAGCAGTTCCATACTTCTATGAGCGAAGCGCTTAACAAGAATTTTTTCCCAACTCGTCGTTACCGTCTTAAAATAATTAGCCAGTATTGTTTTTGTACTGACATAATTTATAGATTTTACCTTTCGATAAATGTATCTCCTTAAATTACTTTAAATCGAAGCGCCTTTCAAAAACTTCTTTACCGTAATTTTTTAGGAGCGCTTCGCGCCTGAAAGGCATGTTTTGCCGGGGAGTCGGTGAGACGGGAAGAAATACATTTTTTTTTAGTATACTATTGCTACTTCAAAGCGAAGCGTCTTTCAAAATCTTCTTTCCCGCCTTACCGTCTCCCCGGCTATGTATTGAAAGCGAAGCGCCTGCAGTATTCTTCACAGATAAATCATTGTACAAGCCAGAAATTTGCTTAAATTTCATATTGATTAGATCTTCAAAACCTTAAACCTATAACAGATTTATATGAACACCATATGGATTGTTCTGCTTGTAATACTCACACTGGCACTGATATTAGCTATAGTTTATAATAATCTTACCAAAAAAAGGATACTGGTTAGGGAAGGCTGGAGTGGAATTGGCACTTATTTACAGCAACGAAGTGATTTAATTCCCAACCTTGTAGAATCTGTAAAAGGATATAGTCTTCATGAAAGTAATACACTGCAGGAAGTGATCAAATGGAGAAATCGCGGCATCGAGGCAAAATCGACTGGTGATAAAATGGAGGCCGATAAGGGAATGAATAAAGCACTGGTAGAATTTTTCTCGCTGGCCGAACAATATCCCGATCTGAAAGCAAATACCAATTTCATTCAATTACAGGATAGTTTGAAAGAGATGGAAACTACTTTGAATCAAAGCCGTCGTTATTACAACGGTACAGTAAGAAGTTATAATCAATCTATAGCTGTTTTCCCCAATAATATCATTGCCGGAATGTTCGGCTTTGTTCCGGAAACATTTTTTCAAGAAGACGTGGCTGCGAGAGAATTGCCAAAGGTGTCCTTTATAGGGAATGCTTAACCTCGATTGTTAGCGCCTATTCAATTACGGAATTATTTCTCCATCCATGCAGCTATCACAATATTTTCAACGGTTTTTGCTAATCTTTATATTTAGTCTCTACGCTATTGTTGCTGCAGCACAAACCAAGTGGTCGTCCACCACTTTGAAATTTGTATCTGAAAAAGAAATTGATAGTGTACTGCTCGAAACATTAGTTACACAAGGAAAATCTGAAGGGGTTCAACGGGATGAAATTAGCGAAAGAATGAAGGATGCTGATTCGCGGATAGCCAGTTCGCTTTACCCACTTATCTATTCGCGGTTTCTTTCACTCGATAATCAATATCAATTTAAAAAACTCACGGAAGGAACATCAGGGTATTTGAAAGCGAAACAGGATTATTTAAGTAATGCCATGGATATTATATCCACTATCGCAACTAATACCAATGAATTCAGGACGTTATACTCGAAAAATCCGGGTGACCGGATTTTGTCGTTTAACAGCGATGTCACAATTGCAGCAAATGGAAAGTTATCAGTGATAGAAACCATCACTGTTTATAATGGAAACGGACAAACTAATGGTCTGGCTTTTGAAGAGGTTAACAACGACATACAACGTGGTATCGTACGGGATTTTCCAACGGGATATGTTAACAAAAAAGGCTTCAATGTAAATTCCGGTTTTACACTTAAAAATGTTTTATTGGATGGCAAAGAAGAGCCATATATAAAAGAGTATCTCAGCAATGGTACCAGGATTAAAGTAGGACAACACGATGTGATACTGCCGGAGGGAAGGTTTACTTATACATTCGAATATGAAACCGACCGGCAGGTTATTTTTCATAATGATAAAGATGAACTCTACTGGAATGTAAATGGTAATGGATGGGTATTTACTATTGATTCTGTTTCATGTAGGATTCACTTTCCAACAGGTGCAGAAATAAAAGAACAGCAATGTTATACAGGGACATTTGGTGCGGCAGATAAAAATTGCAATGCGCAAACTGATGGCCATGAGATTTCTTTTAAAACTACTAAACCACTCAAAAGTTGGGAGGGGTTAACAGTTGCTGTTGCAATTGATAAAGGAATTATAACTGCACCTGGAAAAACTACATCTTTTATTTATTGGCTGAAAGATAATTACATCGTTCCATTGCTGGCCGCACTTTTTGCTTTTCTTTTTATTTACGATTATCGGATTTGGAAAGCAAAAGGTAAGGATCCGGAAACGGGTGTGATCATTCCACAATTTGCACCGCCCGAGGGATTGACTCCTGCTGATGTCGGTTTTATTGCGGAACAAAAATATGGCCCACATTTATTCGCTGCCGCTTTGATCGATTTTGCCGTAAAGAAAAATCTTGTGATTGCAGTGGAAGAGAAAGGCAGCCTGTTTAAATCGGTGGAGTATAATTTTGAACGTCCTGAGAATAATATTGCGATTCCTGCTACAGTAGGACAGTATGGTTTTACTGCAGATCAATTTTTTGGTCAACAGGCACAGAAAGGAAAATACAACAGTACCCTGAAAAGTAAAAATGATACTTTGCGGAATACCCTGGAAAGCCGGTTTGTGATTAGTAAAGGCAAAACAAATACCTGGGGTGGCTTATTCAGCAGGAACAGAAAATACACAGTATTGGGATTTTTAATTATAGTTGCAAGTGTGATTTTAAGTTTTGTTTTTTTTACTTCTGGATTTACTTCAACAATTGCAATCATCACCGCTTTCTTTATTCTCTCGATGATTACTGTGCATATTTTCTTTTCAGTTATTATGAGTGCTTATAACGAAAAGGGAAGAAAGATTGCTGATCATATTATGGGTTTCAGGATGTATTTAAACCAGGCTGAGCAACATGTTTTTGATCAGCTGACACCACCTGAAAAAACACTTGACCTATTCGAAAAATACCTGCCATATGCAATTGCGCTGAAAGTGGAGAATGCATGGGCCGAACAATTTCACACTATAATGACACAGGCCATTGCTGAAGGGTACAGGCCTTCTTACTACAGCGGCAGTTATGCAAGCTTTGGTCGCAGTTTTTCAATGGCAGGGATGAGCCAGGGCATTGCGTCCGGATTGTCGTCAACAATATCATCTGCATCCACGCCGCCATCAAAAAGTAGTGGTGGCTCTGGTGGCGGAGGATTTAGTGGTGGTGGTGGAGGCGGTGGCGGTGGCGGAGGCTGGTAATGAAAATCACGAGCGATAATCTTAACTTTGCTTCAAATTTTTGAGATGTCGATTACATCGCAGATTGAGTTATTGGGTATGCAAAGGGTAAGCGATGCTGTTGCTTTGACTCTGAAAATGATGCGTGAATATGCCGCGCCCGGCATGAACACAAAGGAACTGGATGAATACGGCGGAAATTTATTAAACTCTTTTGGTGCGCGGTCTGCCCCGCGGGAAACTTATGGATTTCCTGGCTGGACCTGTATAAGTGTTAATCACGAAATTGCACATGGTATTCCTTCTCCTCAAAAAATTCTGGCAGAAGGCGATCTGGTGAATATCGATGTGTCGGCCGAACTCGATGGTTTTTGGTCTGATAACGGCGGTTCGTTCGTATTAGGTAATGATATTCATCAGCATCAACACCTGATTGAAACTTCTATTCAACTCCTGCATAGCGCGATTGCCCGTATACAGGGCGGCGTTAAAATTGCTGACATAGGAAAATGGGTGGAGACCGGCGCCAATAAAAAAGGATATCGTGTGATTCGGAATTTGGTCGGTCATGGTGTGGGCCGCAGTTTACATGAGGACCCCAAAGAAATTCCCTGTTATTTTGATCGCTCAATAACTGGTCGTTTTAAAAAGAACAGCGTGGTTGCAATTGAAACATTTATCTCTACCGGTGCCGCCTATGCGAAGGATAGTGGCGATGGATGGGCTTTTATCACCGGTGATAAAAGTTTTGTGGTGCAACATGAACACACCATTGTAATTACTGATCGAGAACCTGTTGTGTTGACGAAGATGAATGGGATATAATAATCTTCTTTTTTAAAGTGAATCCTTCGATGGGGCATTTGATTTTGCAGACAACGTTTAGTAAAATTCAATTTTTGGACACAGAGAGCCACAAAGGAACAGAGGACACAGAGCAATAGCTAATACAGTTGAACTGAAATAATAGATAATCAATAAAAAATCCTCTCACAATTTAATGTGAAAGGATTTTTTCATTTTATGAAACTTCACACTCACTCACTCAATTCTTCTCCTTCACCACAATCTTCGCTGCCGGAACAGTTTTTAAATATTTATAGATGGCCACCAATTCCAGGTCTGTCATACGTGCATAGGAACTCCATGGCATATGAGAATAAGGAATCAGTTTACCCTGTCTGAAACGATTCAAAAAATCCTGCTGTGACCAATTGAATATCCTGCTGCTTGAATCGGTGGTCAGATTTGGCGGTGCCAGTTCAAGACCAGGTTCCCCAAACGCGTTTCCTCCCGCAAGTAATGGGCCTGTGTATTCTCCGGAAATTTCTCTTTGTGTATGGCATCCCTTACAATTCGCCACATTACTTACGAGATAAGCACCGTACTTTGCAGTGGAATCAGGCTTAACCGAAACAGGTACTTCTTCTGATGGTCCCACAGGTTTAATCACAAATGCCTTCACGGCTTTACCCATTGCATTGAGCGCATGATCAGGAACTTTGTTTTTCACTGCCGGCCTCGACCGCAGATAGGAAATAATGGCGGTTAAGTCTTCATCACTTGTATGGTTAAAAGGCATGAAGTTAAATAACGGAGTGCCATCTGCATGTACGCCGTAACGTAATGCCCTCGCTACCTCCTTATCCGTTAAATTTCCAATGCCGGTTTCTTTATCGGGAGTAATATTTTTTGCATAGACTTTCCCAAGCGGCAAATCAAATGTGTATCCCCCGCTAAGTGGAACATCCTGTCCCAATGCAAGAATTGAATCCCTGTTACCATTACCATGACAGTCCAGGCAGTGCGCCGAACTGATCACTAAATGACGGCCTCGTGCAATCACTGCGCTGTCGGTACTTGCGGCAATATTGGGATATGGCGCATCATATTTAAGATTTTGCCTGAGCGGCACTGCAATTGTTATTACTGTGATAATTAATAATACGGCTAAGCCTGTCCATTTTACTATCCTGATGAATTTTTTCATGAGCTTTCCTTTATTTCCGTTACCGATGTTTCTTTCGCCGTAAAATTGCAACGGATTTTTACTGCCGGCAATGCCAAAAGGAATGAATTGTGTTTTACACCGTATGAAATGAAGAAGTGTTTATACCCAGATATCAGGAGAATTTTCGCTTCGTATTGGAGGAAAAAAACCTTTGAAAGCAGAAAGAAAAATTTAAACTTTGCCAGGTGTCAGACACCTTCGCAAGAGCTATCACAGGAAAACAGTTCCAGGTGTCTGACACCTAAACCATTTTTTATGCCAGGCAAACTTTGTGCGCTATATCTCGCCATTGCTGTCGCTTGTTTGTCCTGCAATGCTCAACCAAAATTAGCAACAGAAAATTCTCCCGCAACCTTAAATGAATATCAGTGGGTAAAAGTGATCGACAGTGCATTATTTGCGAAGAGCTACAATTTCCAGTTGTTTGCACTCAGAGACAGTTTATGGGCTTTTCATCCCGATGGAAATTTTTATTCTACAGATGGCAAAGTCTGGAGAAAATCATATTTAACCAATAGTATTTACAATCTTGCATTTCTTGACTATGTCTATTTCAACAATGCCATGTATGGCCTTGGCCATTTTGAAGGAAATATTGAACAGTTTTCTTTCAAACCAATAATCTATAAAAGTTCAGACCTGAAAAGTTGGGAAACCATTTCAACAGATAGTAATATTCCCAATCGGTTTTTCTATCATCCTTATATATTCAATGAGAAAATATGGATAGCTGGCGGCATGAACAATGATAGTATCTACACCGATTTATGGAACTCGGCCGACGGCATCCATTGGGATAAAGTTGGTGACAACATGCCTTTCGGTAAAAGACATAGTAGTTTAATTGTTGAATTTAAAGGAAAAATTTATTTATTAAACAATGATGTTTGGTCTTCCGGAGATGGTATGGTATGGAAGGAAGAAGTTAGGGAAATAGTACCGGGAGTTGAACTTTTCGGCTATACGGCTGTGGTATACGACGATCAGATTTGGCTGCTCGGGTGTAGTCGAAATGGCAATTTCTCCAGCAAGGTATTAACCAGCAGGGATGGACAAATCTGGAATGAAATGGATGCACCATGGTCGCCTAGGGGCGGTGTGGCAGCATGTGTTTTCAAAGGCAAAATTTATCTTACGGGAGGAAAGTACGGCGGATTGAATACTGCCAATCCAGAATTTGAATACAGCAACGACGTATGGTACCTTGAGAAAATCAATTCCAGCATAAGCTCCGGGAATTCAGTTATCGGCCATTGATTATTAACTGTTTTGCTTTAACGTGTATTCTCTATTTTTATACTTCATTAAGCAAGACGATCACCAATGAAACTGAATCTGATTTTCATTTTTCTCCTGATGTTAGCAACCGCGAAGTCACAGCAGTCGCAACTTCCTGTTTATGCTGAATCAAAAAATGCCGGCAACGCTGTCGACTGGATTATCAAACCTGTTAAAGAAAAAGCCGGACTTTATTCAGCAGCTGGTGGAAAGGATATTGTGATGTATAACGGCCTATTAAAAAGAATTTTCCGCATCAGCCCCAATGTAGTCTGTTATGATTATTCGAACCTGGTCAATGGTCAGCAACTGCTACGCGCTGTTAAAGAAGAAGCCCGGTTGAACATAGATGGTAAAGAATATGCAGTGGGTGGTTTGCATGGTCAAAAAGAAAAAGCATATCTCCTGAATGAATGGGTTGATCAGTGGACTGCAGATAAAAATGACTTTCGGTTTGTGTCGTATTCAACCGGAACGATAACAGCTGACTTACCGGTACAACAAAAATATTGGACATCATCGAACGATGCCGCCAGTGGTGTAACGATAGATTTCCTCTATCGTCATCCTGAAATGCCCGGTTTGGATATTCATGTTTGGTATTCTTTGTATGATGGAATGCCATTGATCCAAAAATATCTGACAATTAATAACAGGTCTGGTAAATCGTACAAAATAAACAGGGTGGTGAATGAAGTGCTGGCCCTGGTGGAAGAAGAAAGTGCAGTGGTAGGAAAGCCGGAACAGATGAAAAAGCCGCAGGGCATTTATTTTGAAACAAATTATGCATTCAATAATGCAATGCGTTACGATATCAGCGACCAGACAACACATTGGAAAACTGATAGCACATATACTTCGCAGGTCAATTATTATTACGAAACACCCTGCGTCCTTGAAGTGTATCCTGATAAGGCCCCCGGTATCATGCTCAATGCAGGTGAAATTTTTACATCGGTAAAAACCTGGGAATTATTAATGGATAGCTATGACCGTGAGCGTCGTGGTTTAGCGGTAAGAAAGATGTACAGAAAAATTGCGCCATGGACAAATGCCAATCCAATTTTTATGCACCTCGTGAGCAAAGATGATCAACAGGTTAAAGATGCAATTGATCAATGTAGTGCCACCGGGTATGAAGCAGTGATATTAAGTTTTGGCAGTCATATTGATATGGAAGATACTGCTGCGGGTAACCTTCGGCGTTGGAAAGAACTGGCTGATTACGCTCATAGCAGAAAGATTTTTATTGGTGGCTATTCGTTGTTCAGTTCAAGAAAAATCAGTGAAGAAGATGATGTGATCAGTCCGCTGACAGGGAAGACCGGTGGTGCATTTTTTGGCAACGCGCCATGTTTCGGTAGTAAATGGGGAATAGCATACGCCGGTAAAATCAAAAATTTTTATACCGCTACGGGATTTGACATCTGGGAAAATGACGGGCCTTATCCTGGTGATTTATGTGCGAGTACAACTCATCCTGGTCATAAGGGACTTGACGACAGTCAGTGGCGTCAAATGGAAATGCAGAAAGACTTGTACCGGTGGCTGAATGCAAAAGGAGTTTACATCAATGCGCCGGATTGGTATTTCCTGGATGGCACACATAAAATTGCTATCGGTTATCGCGAAGTGAATTTTTCATTGTCGAGAGAGCAACAAAAAATTTTAAACCGTCAGAATATTTTTGATGGTACATGGGAGAAGACACCTTCAATGGGCTGGGGATTTGTACCATTGACGAAATACCAGGGTGGTGGTCCCGAAGCTGTACTTGAACCACTGAGTGAACATCTGAAAGATTATGAGCAACTGATGATACAATATTATGGTGCAGGTGTACAGGCTTGTTATAGAGGTCCACGTTTATACGATACAGAAGAAACAAAAGCAATGGTGGTGAAGGTGATCAGTTGGTATAAAAAGTATCGCGATATACTGAATAGCGATATCATTCACCTTCGCAGAGCAGATGGCCGCGACTGGGATGGCGTTATGCACGCTAACCCGGCATTACCAATTAAAGGGTTTATTATATTATACAATCCTTTAAAGCAAAAAATTAAACGTTCAATTTCGATTCCTTTACATTACACTGGAATAACCGGTAAAGTGAGTGTAAAAGAAAAAAATTCCACCATCATAAAAGCAATGGTTGGTAAGGGGATGTTAAACCTGAGTTGTACAATAGAGCCAGAGTCCTATACCTGGTTTACTTTGCAGTAATAATTGTGCAGGTAACATCAATAATGCGGAGGCTTACTTTATGGGCATATTCGCCTCAAATTAAAATCGGATGGATGTTATTGAGAAAACGTGGAAAGAAGGTGACATTGGCGAGTCGAGATACAGTTTAGCTATTGATGCAGCCCGTATCGGCATATTTGAAAGGGATATTAAAACAGATGCGTTTGTGTATTCACCGCTAATGGCTGAGTGTTTTGGACTGCCGGGGCAGCTTTCTATTCTCGCTGATGCGTCGGTGAATCAATACCATCTTCTTCGTTTTAAAGACAATGGTATTGGATTCCAGCCTGAGGAAGCGGCTAATATTTTTACCATATTCATGCGGCTTCACAGGCAGGTATACAAGGGCAACGGCATTGGACTTGCACTGTGTAAACGTATTGTGGAAAATCATGGAGGATTTATTACGGCTACCGGCGAAACCGGAAAAGGCGCAACATTTTCAGTATACTTGCCCTTCTCTTGATTATAAACTTCGCACTTTACAACTCCCATTTCCCACTTCCCATTTCCCACTTCAAATGGCCCATTCCCTCATTCACTCATTATCCTTTATTTACCTGTGGCATAATTTTTTAACTGAATGTTAAAACATTATTTTTTACGTGCGATTTACAACCAACTTTCTCATCCCGCTGGTTTTAATGTTTGCTGCTGGTTTTCAGTGGCCGCATTCAGTTCAATCCCAAATTTTTGCTGATTCGCTTCCACCCCCATATGCAACAAAATCAAAAATGAATTTCAGTAAGGTGGTGGGGTGGAGAAATGGCGCGAAACCAGTTGCTCCTGAAGGTTTTGAAGTTACGGAGTACGCTAACAATCTGCGTAATCCACGTTGGATGTATGTTTTGGAGAATGGTGATGTGCTGGTTGCTGAAGCTAATTCAAATTATGGTTTAATAAAACGGGTGGGTGCTTTTTTTGTGGGCGCACATCGATCAAACTCACTCCGTAAAAGCGCTGATAGAATAACCTTGCTTCGCGATAAAAACAAAGACGGTTTACCGGAGGAAAAAATGGTCCTTCTAAAAAATCTCAATCAGCCGTTTGGGATGCTGATGTTGGGAAATCAATTGTATATCGCCAATACAGATGGTGTTCTTAAATATGACTATAAGCCCGGCAATAACAGCGTTGATGGGCGTCCTGTAAAGGTTGTTGATTTGCCTGCCGGTAAAGTCAACCAACACTGGCCTAGAAATATTATTGCCGATCAAAACGGGAAAAAATTATTTATAGCTGTGGGGTCCGGAGATGATCATGGGGAAAAAGGAATGGAAAATGAAATTAACCGTGCTGCGATACTGCGTGTAAATGCTGATGGCAGCGGACTTGAAGTATTTGCCTCCGGGCTGCGGAATCCATGTGGAATGGCGTGGGCACCTGGCACCGACAAACTATACACTGTAGTGAATGAGAGAGATCAGTTAGGTGATAACCTTGTTCCAGATTATCTCACATCTGTTCAGCAAAAGGGATTTTATGGATGGCCGTATGCTTATTTCGGTAATCATATTGATCCGCGGGTGCCTGTTCCAAAACCTGATATCGTGGAGAGTACTATTGTGCCCGACCTTGACCTGGGAGCGCATACTGCATCACTGGGATTGCAATTTTACACTGGCAATACATTTCCAGCCAGGTATAAAAACGGTGCTTTTATTGCCCAGCATGGATCCTGGAATAGATCAGTCTTGTCTGGATATAAAGTGATATTTGTTCCATTTGAGAATGGGAAGCCTACTGGAAATAAAGAAGATTTTTTAACTGGATTTATCAGTGATCTGCAAAAGGATAAAGTAAGAGGGCGCCCGGTGGGAATAGTACAATTGCCTGACGGCTCTCTACTTGTTACAGACGACAGATGCAACAGAATCTGGAGAGTGGCGTGGAAGGGCAAATAAAATAAATCTGATTCATTTTGAAATTAATGAACAAGTCGGCTGCACGGATTGTTGTAGAAATTTTTAATCCCCCCCAAAAAAACTAATAATGATTAATCTCAGTATAGTAATTGGAAGTACGAGGCCGACGAGAAAGGGAATAGTATTGGCTGAGTGGATTACGTCACTGGCGAAAGAAAATGGCCAGTTTCACGTAAAAGTGTTGGATCTAAAGAACATTAATCTCCCTTTTATGAATGAGCAACATCATCCGCGTTTAAAACAATACGAATACGTACACACGCAAAACTGGAGCCGCGAGGTCGATTCATCAGATGCATTCATTTTTGTGAGTCCGGAATATAATTATGGGTATGCTGCACCGTTAAAAAATGCAATTGATTATTTGTTTTTTGAATGGCAATATAAACCGGTGGGATTTGTTACGTATGGTGGAATTTCGGGCGGCATAAGAGCCTTGCAATTGATTAAGCCTGTGGTGACTGCATTGAATATGATGCCATTGGTCGAGGCAGTGAATGTGCCAAACTTCACAAAGTTTATTGATAAAGATGGCAGGTTTGCGGCTACAGAAGATCATGGAAAGACAGCACAGGCGTTGTTATCATCAATTGTTAGCTGGTCAGGAGCAATGAAGTTATTGCGAGAAGAAAAGCTTGAAGCAAGATAAATAATAAAACCCTCAGGTAGCAGAGGGTTTTATAGGTAAGAAATTTATCTGTGAAGATAAAAATATTGTGTTCTCGGTATCATTTACGTAGTGTTGATAGCAATGGTTTACAGTTTTAAACATTCTTTGGTTTTTTTTTTCGCAGGTTAAATACTTTCTTTGCTTCTTGGTGTTGTGAAATATAAAAATTATCATCTATTTTCATTCTTTCATTGAATAAGTTCATTTGAGTTTAACGACAAAATACGAAGAGTCTTCATTGATTGCGTTGCTGCGACAGAGGGATCAGCAGGCTTTTTCATATTTATATGACAGCTATGCGGGTGCCCTGAATAACGTGATTTATAAAATGGTGGGTGACGAAAAGCTTGCAGAAGATATTTTGCAGGAGGCTTTTCTGAGAATATGGAATAATTTTGCATCGTATGATTCCGGAAAGGGACGGCTTTTTACCTGGATGCTGAATCTCACCCGCAACCTTACAATTGATACATTGAGGAGTAAAGGGCACAAGAATCAGCAAAAAACCACAAGTGATGAATATTACGTAAGTAATGTAGCCGATGGCAATTATCCTACTGAACAGTTTGACAGCATAGGAATTAAAAAACAATTTTCGAAGCTTAAACCTGATTTGCAGGCAGTTATTGACCTTGGCTATTTTAAAGGTTATACGCAGGACGAAATCAGTAAAACACTCAATATTCCATTGGGTACTGTTAAAACCCGTATGCGTACTGCAATTCAGGAGTTAAGAAAATCAATACTTTAGAGACAAACTTGAACCCGCTCGACATCATATCATCAGGATTACTTGAACTGTATGTAACAGGATCAGCCACGCAGGAAGAAATACTGCAGGTGGAAGCCTGGATGCAGTTGCATCCCGAAGTGCGTCAGGAAGTGTATGCGATCAGGGAAAGCATAGAAATAATGGTGCTTTCAGAAACCAAAGCTCCTTCGCTTTCTGTAAAAGAAAAGCTGTTTGCACAAATTAATGCACAGTCAAATGAAGGGCTGGCTGATTCTGCGCCAACTTATCCTTCTGCTGTTGCTGAAGTGCCGGTGGTACAAATGGTTCCACAGAAAAGGTTTAACTGGATGGCCGCAGCAAGTGTTGTGTTGCTGCTGGGAAGTATAGTGGCCAACCTTATGCTGTATAATAAAGTGGAAGATCTTGAAAAGGAAAATTCATATGCAAGGGCAGAACTGATTCAGTCGAAAGATAGTGCTGCTGCGATGGCAAATTACCTTAATGTGATTCAGAGTAAATACAGTGAGCTGGTTGGATTAACCGGACAGCAAATAGCACCTGAAGCTGCTGCAAAAGTGTATTGGATAAAAAATACCGGCGAAGTATATATAGATCCTTCCAATTTACCACCTGCTCCCGCAGGCAAACAATACCAATTCTGGGGAATTGTTGATGGCAAACCTGTAGATGGGGGAATGATCGAACTTAAATCTGGCAAAACATACCAGATCCTCAAAATGAAAAGTTTCGGCAAAGCTGATGCGTTCGCTATCACACTCGAAAAAGAAGGCGGAAGTCCTACTCCTGATTTGACTCAGCTCTATGTGATGGGGAAAATCTAAAGTGCGAAGTACGAAGGGCGAAGGGCGAAGTAACAGCCGTTGCCTGCGTGAATCGTCAATCGTGAAACGTGAATTCCTTGAATAGTGAATATGTGAATCAGTCAATGGGTGAATTAACTTCCGTTGTGTGTTTACCTAAAACTGAAAACCTACAACCTAGAACTGCATTGGCTGTTAACCAGTAACCAGCACGCATTTATTGTTACACGGAGATACAGCCGGAGATTAAATACAGGAGATTCACGGAGATCTGTTGAAAAAAATCCAGTTCGCAAAATTGTAAATGCCTCTACAAATACTAATGACTTTGGACTTCCGACTAAAGACTTCCATATGGCCACGGAGTTGAGCGGAAGTATTGAGATAAGCGGAGAACAGCCATTTCAAAATTCGTGGTGAACGTGTAAATGAGTCTTTTGAAGTGCGAAATACGAAGGCGAGGTACGAAGTAACAGCCGTTGCCTGCGTGAATCCTCATCGTGAATCGTCAATCGTGAAACGTGAATTCCTTGAAAGGTGAATATGTGAATGAGTCAATGAGTGAATTAACTTCAGTTGTATTTACCTAAAACTTTAAAACCTATAACATAGAAATGTATTGGCTGTTCTCTACCGTCTACCGTCTACCGTCTACCGTCTACCGTCTACCGTCTACCGTCTACTGTCTAAATCCAAATTCCCCTCTTCATCGTATGTCTTTTCAAACAATAACATTTATGAAAAAGACATTCATCACATTAGCGGTTACCCTTATCAGCTATCTTAGTTTCTCCCAGGAAAAAACAGTAATGGTTGGCGGTGCGGCCATGTATCCATCAAAAAATATTGTGGAAAATGCAGTAAACAGCAAGGATCATACAACATTGGTGGCTGCTGTAAAAGCGGCAGACCTGGTGGCTACATTGCAAAGCGACGGACCGTTCACAGTATTTGCGCCGGTGAATAAAGCTTTTGATATGCTTCCTGCAGGAACAGTGGAAACGTTGTTGAAACCGGAAAATAAACAAGCACTTACCGGAGTGCTCACTTATCATGTGGTAGCCGGCAAAATCAGTGCTGCCGATCTTTCAAAAATGATAGATGATAACAACGGTAGTTTTACAATTAAAACAGTAGCTGGCGGTAGCCTGGTGGCCACGAAAAAAAGTGGAAAAATTATGTTGAAAGATGAGAAAGGTGGAATGGCATCAGTTACAATTAAAGACGTCAATCAAAGCAATGGCGTGATCCATGTAATCGACCATGTATTATTGCCACAATAAGCTAACCCTGAAACACTTTTGTAACCCGCAGCTTATCCTGCGGGTTTTTTATTTACGTATCGGCACTATAAAATTCCAATTCTCCTTACCTTCAAATGATGCAAACGAAAGATGGCAGCAGGATACATAGCATCGACATACTCAGGGGAATTGTAATGATTATTATGGCGTTGGATCATACACGTGAGTTTTACCATTTAACAGCATTAACACAGGATCCTTTAGATCCTGCCGTTACAACCTATCCACTCTTTTTTACACGATGGATCACACATTTTTGTGCACCGGTATTCGTATTTCTTTCAGGTGTGTCTGCTTATCTTTCTTCACGCAAAAAAACCATAGCCGAAGCTTCTGCATTTTTAATGAAAAGAGGTTTGTGGCTGATTATTGCAGAAATTGTAATTGTAACTTTCGGTATTACTTTTAACCCGTTCTACAATGTAATAGTATTGCAGGTAATCTGGGCAATTGGTATGAGCCTGTTCTTGCTCGGGTTATTGATGAAGATATCAAACAAAACTATATTACTTATTGGTGTGATTTTGTTTTTTGGTCATAACATATTTGATTACGTAAAAGGGCCAACAGAAGGCGTTTCTGCAGCAGTGTATAATCTGCTGCTGCGTGCAAAGGGATCTGCCATTCAATATGCACCCAACAGAATAATTCTCGATTTGTATGCAGTGTTACCCTGGACAGGTGTAATGTTTATGGGCTATTCTATCGGCAAATGGTTTACGCCGATTTATTCTCCTGAAAAAAGGAAAAAAAATCTGCTGATTGCCGGGTCGGTATTAGTGGTTTTGTATATCGCGTTGCGGAAAACCGGATTGTACGGTGATCCCGCACAACTTCAAACCGCTCCCAATGTATTGATGTCTTTTCTGAATACCGAAAAATATCCCCCATCTCTGCAATACCTTGGTATGACGCTAGGTCCCGCTTTACTATTTCTTGCTTTGATGGGTGATAGTAATCCGGTATGGGGTAGATGGACTGCAGTTTATGGACGCGTACCATTTTTTTATTATGTACTTCATTTTTATATCCTTCACCTGTTGGCGGTAATTTTATTTTTTCTAAATGAATATCCGGTTGAAAAAATAACCGAAACCGTCTTTCTTTTCAGGCCACAAAACAGCGGATATAACCTTGCTGTCACCTATCTCATCTGGGTGTGCGTTGTACTGGTATTATACCTGCCATGTAAATGGTTTCATCGATACAAGTCAACACATAACCAGTGGTGGCTTAAATATATTTAATCAAATCCTGCTACCAACAAGCTATAAATGAAGAAAATTCTGTGGATAATCATTCTGACGTTTTTGATGCTGCATTCAGATCTGGCTGCACAACCAGCTTTAAATAAAAGCAGCTGGGATGGATTTCCATGGTGGAAACAAAACAACCTGCGTGTTATTCAAACCAATCTTCCCGATTACGAAGCCGCCACATTAAATGCAGATTCACTGGTAAAAGATCTCGTGAACGTTTCTGCCAATACGCTGATCATTAATGCTGGTGGTATAATGGCTTTTTATCCAACACGACTCGATTTTCATTATCGTAATCCGTATATGAAACCACAAATGCTTGGCAATGTCATTGCTCAATGCCATACAAAAGGGATCAGGGTGATAGTGAGATTTGATTTCAGCCGCATCCACGAATCCATCTATCGTGCACATCCTGACTGGGCATACATTTCACCCAAAGGTGAACGCATGATTAATCGCGACATGTATGTAGTGTCGATCAATGCACCTTACGTGCAGGATCGCGCATTCAGAATTGTTGGTGAAGTACTTGACATGTTTCCTGTAGATGGAATCTTTTTGAATATGCCGGGCTACCAGGTCAATAATCCTTACGAAGCTAAGTATCATGGTATCGATCAGAATGAAGCAGATAAGAAAGCATTTTTTGATTTTAGCGGCGGCCTTACATTGCCTGTCGAAGAAAACAGAAAAGATTCTGTTTATCTGAAGTACCTTGATTTTAAGGTCCACACCGGTAAAGCGTGGTCGGAAAAATTATACGAGCTGGTGAAAAGTAAAAACGACCGGGTCGCTATTTGTACCTATACCGACCAGTATGTAGATATCATCAGGCATGAATCTCAAACTAACACTTTGCCTTATTGGCCATACAATGCATCCGACAATGTTGCGAATGCAATGGGATCCTATCCCGATCATATCATCAGTAATGCATCTATTCAGCAGATTTCATTTCAATCCAGGTATAATGCTGTGGAACCGGAAGAAGTCGCCATCAGATTATATGAAAACATCGCAAATGGATCAGGTTTGGACATGAGTATGATGGGTGATTTCATGAATTATGAAGATGAAAGGAATTTTGACATCTTTAAAAAAGTTTATGGCTTTCATAAGAAGAATGAAATATGGTATGGCAACTATTCATCTCTTTCCCGGATAGCAGTTATTGCGCCGGGGTCATGGCCATCTGGATTGTCTGCACAGGAATATCGTGGTATTCAGCTGATGTTGAAAGAATCACATATACCATTCGATATCATTGAGCAGAAAGAAATCGCTAACCGGGCTGTGGTGCTTAAAAAATACAGGCTGATCATTATGCCTGATATTACCGGCTTGAGTGCAGAGGGAGTGGCGACTATTAAAGATTGTCTGGACGCTGGCGTCAATATTATCAGTACAAATCAAACATTAACTGATAATCC
This sequence comes from Chitinophagales bacterium, assembly GCA_031425315.1. Taxonomy (GTDB): domain Bacteria; phylum Bacteroidota; class Bacteroidia; order Chitinophagales; family Chitinophagaceae; genus Pollutibacter. The sequence continues at coordinate 803 of JANPJC010000261.1, read as the reverse complement.
TGCGGCACTGAAAAAGATATTTTCTGCAGCAGCAGTTAATGCCGATCACGAGGGAACTGGAAATTATATTGAAGTGGATGATTATAAAATCTTCAAGGGATTACGCAAACAGAAAATTCTTTCCTGGAAATTTAATATGGGCTTGTATGATTTTTCTTTGATGGATGAAAAGCTGCTGCCGTTGATGAGTAAAAGTCGTCCGGGGCCACCCGAAATTATTGGTGGTCACGAATTCATGGGATATCATACAGTGGGAATCAAAAAATATCCACAGGCCTCTGCAGTTTTGTTTCCTTCTAATATTGGCAGACTATATTACATGCATGGCTATGAGCAATATAAAATTTTGTTTACAGATCTCATGAAGTATATTCTTTCTGCAGTTGACGATCAGGTGGTAACTAATGCGCCGCCAAGAGTGGAAGTGGTATTGAAAAATTACAACCGGAACATTCCTGCGAATTTTAAGAAAGAAGGAAGCGAAGGAATGATTATGCATTTGATCAACCTTACCGGTTTCAGTGGTAATACATATTTCGATCCAATATTAATTGGCAGCATGAATTTTAAATTAAAATCTTCCTTTAAACCCGCAGCTGTTTTTGCACTTTCCAATAAAGCAGCGATTCCGTTTGTCTGGAAGGATGGATATGTTTCTTTTACGGTGAGGAATTTAAGGGATTATGAAGCAGTGGTTTTAAGGAAGTGAGCAGTGAGCAGTGAGGAGTAAGCAGTGAACAGCCAATACAGGTTTTACGTTATACGTTTTAAGTTTTACGTTAATACACTGGCGGTTAATTCAC
>JANPJC010000260.1:0-4984 GCA_031425315.1 Chitinophagales bacterium | reverse complement strand
AGCGTAGCACTACGACAAGCTAATCGAAATTTCACACTTGCATTTATTATCAGTGATGCAGGAGCGGCACGCGGAAAAGATCCGGCAGGCGCGAAAATCCGCTATGAAAAAACACAGTACATGCTGGACAAACTGAACAAGTCTTGTGCACATACCATCTGGCTGAACCCAATGCCAGTGCACAGATGGAAGGATACTGCAGCAGAATTGATAAGCAAAGAAGTTTTCTTAATGGCGCCAGTGATGGAAAGTAATGCGTATAATTTCCAGGATATGATGCGAACTATTTTAAAACAGAAAGCAATAACACTGTGAGCCTGTTACCTGCAAATTTTCCGCTGCAACATCTATCTCAGGTTGGCATATCCAAACTGGAATGGTATTACCGGCATTATGTCGAGGAATATTATGCTGACTATAAGTTTGGGCATTTTCTTCTGGCATCTTATGCTTCCATCCCGGCACTCCTTACTCCTGACCTGCTGTATAAAATCTGGCAAAATTTTAATGCTTACAAATGGCATGGAGCCGCTGCAAGTATCCATCCCATCGCTGTTTCCGATATGCTGCTCTCTCCTCTTTGTACTGAAGTTGGATTTGAATTATACGAAATGGATCAGGAAATCAAACTGGCAATGTTACAATGGTTAAAAATAATTGAAGATGATAAGCAAACGTTGTGGGCTAAACGCGGAATCGAAACCATTACTAATATTGCAAAATTTGCCGGCGAATATCATTCTTTGCCCAATAGCGGACAAATCCGCTGGGGCAAATCATACAGTGAATGGCAGGAGATCGAAGCGCTGTCTTATACTCAACCCGAAGAGGCAGCGTCCCGTTTGTTAATGCAAATGAATGAACAATCTGTTGCGCATAAAGAAATGGATTTATTGCGCACAATGGAGCAGTTTATCAAAACGCAAAAGAAACTGGAAAGGCTGCATTCAAATGATCAATCAGTCGCTCAACCTTTTCATCAGCATGTGTCACAGCTCGAAGCGGTGAAAAATCTGCTGGAAAATAATAGCAATGCTTTTCTTGAAAAACTAAATACTGTCACCTCCCTTCCCAACTTTCAGGAGGGCACTATCAGCACTGGTATTACAATCAGAATGCCGGAAGCAGTGCAACAGAAAATCGCCGCGACAAATAATGCAAGTAAAAAAAGACGTAAAAAAATCTTTGCAGGCGTAATGGGTTTTGATCATTTCCCGGCATTCACCAGTCAGCCATTTTCCTTTTGTCGGAATAATGCAGATCAATTTAGCAAGGCAATAGAAAATTATGCGAACGTTTTGCATTGTGATCTTGAATTATTTCAACCGCCAGCAGATCGTTTTAACCGGACTGATTTAATTCAGTTATATGATTTCTACGACCAGGCAGCGGATGGTGACAGCTGCGTATTTTTCTATTCAGGTATGGGATTGATGGATAACCAATATCGCATCAGGGATATAATTGTTGAAGGTGATACAAAAGAAAGCTTAGAGCAGGGAGAAGGTTTTGCAGGACTAACGGAACAACTCAATCAACTGCTGAGCAAAAAAGATGTCCATGTATTGATCATTACCGATATCCACGGCGTTTACCAGGTTTCTAAAACCTTCCCGGTATTCAATCATTCCGGTGGGAAAGGCTCGGTAATCTTTATAAAGAATTTTGAAAATGATGATGAGTGGTTGCCTGCAATACAAACAGGCATTCAACCACCAGAGATCAATATTTTCTTTCATTCCTTTTTCGATATCTTATCTGAGGGAAGTTATCGCTATAATTATCATGAAATATTTACGCAGCTGAAATTAAGGATGTCGATGCAGGGCAGACAAAGACCGGCAAAATACAGTTTTCCTTCATCAACTGCACAGCGGATGTTTCTCACCGGCGAAGAAAAAAAGACGATAAACTATACACTGCAGTACGAACAGGAATTGGGATGGAAAGTCAATGCGGGTTTGCGACAGGGTATCCGGCCTTCTTTGCCGTTTATGGAAACCATATTCAAAGATGCCGAAGGACGGAGATACACAGTTCAAAATGTATTCGAACAATACTCTATTATAAATGAATTCAATGACAGCTTAGATAAAACCTTCAATCTTACCTTAATACAAAATGCACTACCGAAAATAAAAGTGGCATTCTCCGAAGATATCGAACCGGGGATGCGGGAAATTCTATTAAGTAACATCGCACAACATGATATCTTCTATATTGATTTAGTTGAAGACAGAAACATGGCTTATTTCCTGATCGGCAATAACGGGAATGAATACTTACTGAGAAGAAGGGAAAATATTCGCCGGCGGGATCAGGAACAATTACCTGTTGTGGAAGCCCAGCGCCGCCCTTTTGAATTTATTAAGGCGATGGAGTATATCGCGCAGTGGCAGGGTGTTTTGGAATTTGATAATCGCGAAACCCAGTTGTCGCGCAATATGGTATGGTTTGCTTTTGAGAAGATAGAAGGGAAATCGTTAATGCAAAAAAACATTGATGGTATTACCGGGGAATGGTTACCTGATTATGCACCGGTGGTATTGCAGTATCAGAAAGTAAACGATGAATGGTTACAACCTGCTATCCGTTGTAAAGCGACGCGTGTACAAAATCCGCTGTATGTATCAGTTCTTTATCTGGATGCAGAATATGGAATTTCCACCCTCGGAAATATGCGTGTACAACCTGGAGAAGTAAATTATATCAATGATCTATCATTCGGGAATGCTGAATCGATCACTATCCCATTGCAAATTCCAAAGCAATTGCTGGAAAAAAATATTACAGAGGTAACGGAGTATATGAAATTTTTCATTTCATCAGCACCGATGGACGTGGAAGTTCTAAAGCAGGAAGGTTTAATTTTTGCGGCAAAACCTATTAAACGGGGCGTTGAAAATTTACGCAACTGGGAAGGTAAATTAATTGATACCACTCAAACTGATTGGGTGGCGGTGACTATACCGATTACGCTGATACAAAAAGAAAATAGCAAGACGGATGAAACGAAAAATATCAATCCGTTCCGCGGGTTGAATGCCTATACTGAAGAAGATGCTGAAGTATACTTTGGAAGGGAAGAACTCGTGAATCAAATCAAACAGGCTGCGCAGGAGTTCAATGTACTGATCATCAGCGGAGAGTCGGGTAGTGGAAAAACTTCATTGATCCGTGCAGGCTTAATTCCGCAACTGGAAACTCAAGTGGAGACGATTGTATTTGATACAACCGTAAATGCTGCTTATGTCCGCGGCGAAGTTAACCGCATCAGAGAGTCAGGCGGCGGAAAATTTATCATCATTGATAACTATGAAAACTTAATTCACAGTGAACAGGAAATTGGGGAGATAGAAAGATTACTGGAAGAACTGGCATACGAGAACAAGATATTGATTTCAATCAGAACATTTATTGAACTTGTATTCAAACAATCAAGACTTGTTGGTTTGATCCGCGAGAGAGGATCTGGAAAAGTGATCCGTCCGGTGCATACACGGGGCTGGAGAATAGAAATACCGCGATTGAATGAACAGGAACTAAAAGATGCAATTAATTCTGCACTGCAATATACGGGTATAGCGTTTGAAGATAACCTGATCACTATGTTAATCAGGAATGCATTGCAGAGTTTCCGCCCGTTACCATTACTTTCGCTCACACTTACCCGTTTGGTAGAAAAATTTTTCGCAGAGAAAATGCCAATTACTGTAAGAGACTATGCTGCAATGGGTGGCCTGGCGACATTAAATGAATTGGAAGGACAGTACAGCTTTGAAGGACTCGTGGAAGAAAATTATCGTCAGCAACAAGTGATGTATGCTGATGATCTTCAGAAAGGTCGTTGGGGCGGTAAAGCTGATCGCAACCGGAAAGTTTTACGTGCTATTATTACTCTTTCAAATATTCATAATCTTTACAACCTCAGGGCAGTCATTACTTCGACTGCAAAGGGTTATACATTACAGGGTAAAGTTGCATTTTTTGTATCAGGTGATTTTGATAACGAAATAGAATATGCTTCATCCGTAAATGGTGAAGCCTCAATTGAAAAAAAGATTCTTCAACCATTCACGATCGGTGCTTATGCAGAAGATGGCACCTTACTCGAATTGGACCTATCATCTGTAGAACCTTTCAATAAAAAATTCTTAACTGAAAATATTGCTGATCAATTTGAAGATAAAGTAAAAAAATTATATGCATCCTCTCCCATACGGATAACCGATGATCCGCAAAAAGGCAGGTGGGGAGGGAATGCGATTGCTGGAAATAAAGAGATACTCGCAACAGTTGAACGGTCACCGGTTTCAGGATTTTTTAAAGTTTTTATAAAGATCAAATCATATCAAAGTGCGGATCATTTGAGTGGGAGTGCCGCTTTCTTTCTGCATGATTCGTATAAAGAAGCGATTATATTCCGCAAAGCAATCAATGGAGAAATTGCATTGACGATTACGGCCTGGCAGGCATTTACTGTTGGTGCATACCTGGCCGATGGTACAATGCTGGAGCTGGATTTAAACCAGGTTCAGGGCTTGCCGGAAGATTTTTATGTGAGGAACGATTATGCATAAATGTTTCCCAAGCTAAATTTTGCCGGGAAGCACACCCTTTTTAGCGCTTTGCTTTTTTAAGTTAGGAAAGGCGCTTCGCTTTGGAGTATTTTGCCGGGGAGGCGGAGAGGCGGTGATTTTCCCGAACCTTTCTGTTCTTTTCGCCTTCCCGGCTACTGTATTTGAAATTCGATAAAGCTAAGTTCCATAATACATAGCCGGTAAGCCGGGAGGAGCGGGAATGAAGAAACGGGAATAACAGCCACAATTGCAGTTACTTCGCATTTCACACTTCGTGCTTCCTCTGTGTCCTTTGTCTCTTTGTGGCTCTCTGTGTCCAGAAAGTCGAAAATTAGTTTTTCTCTTGGTACTTTTAATGCTTCATTTTTTAAGTTAGGAAAGGCGCTTCGCTTTGGAGTATTTTG
>JANPJC010000259.1:0-4888 GCA_031425315.1 Chitinophagales bacterium | reverse complement strand
TTTTTAATCTTAAGAATTTGGTAATCAGGTGTATTTGCCTGTTTCTAAAGGTTTTTTCGTAAATTAGGAAAACCCATTAGATATGTTATTACCACATCAAACGCCGGAAAACGCAACCGGCACTTCAACATTAAAACCATTATGGCGCAGATTCAACGGGGATTCAATCCAACTTCCCATCAAGGAAGCCGTTGAACAGGCCATATGTAAAGAGGCTGAATCAGGTTTTAAACTGAAGGTTTGCATAGGTACAGATTCGCAGGTAAAAGGGGAGGAAACTGAGTTTGCAACCGTCATTGTATTTCTACGGGAAGGCCATGGCGGCTTCATGTTTATCCACAATGAAAAAACAAGGTTCTCTTATTCGATCAAAGAGAGAATGTTGGTGGAAGTGGCCAAAAGTATTGAGATCGCATATGAATTGTGTGATCTTTTTACTGTTTACGACGTAGACATGGAAGTTCATGCAGATATCAACACTAACCCTTCATTCAAGAGTAATGAAGCGCTGCGTGAAGCGATGGGCTATATTCTGGGAATGGGGTTTGCTTTCAAAGCTAAACCGGAAGCATTTGCCAGCAGCAGCTGCGCAAATAAGGTGGTGAACTAGTTGGGCTGAACCTGATCTTCCAGGTTCCAGATTCGTAACCTGATAGTCTCGCTTGAATTCGGGATCAACCCCTTGTCTGCTCGTCTCATGTGGTACGACAGAAGATCAGACAACGAGACCGGCAATGAATCCCAGCAACTTATCCCTGCCTAATTTCTTTTCAGCACTGGTGCTGAATATCGGCGGTAACTCCGCCCATTGTTTACTCATCTCTTTTTTGAAAGCATTAATATTATCAGCAACAACCCGTTGTGTTTCTTTATCAGTCTTTGTGAATACAATTGAAAAAGGAACTTTCCAGTCACCCAATTTGGCAATAAATTCCAGGTCAACTTTTTGCGGTGTATGGCGGGAATCAACCAATACGAAAATATTAACCAGGGTTTCTCTTTTAAGAATATAATCCCTGATCATTTTTTCCCATTTTTTCCGTTCCGATATCGACACTTTCGCAAAGCCATACCCCGGCAGATCAACCAGATACCATTCATTTTCTGTTGTGGTGACGTGAAAATGGTTGATTAATTTTGTTTTGCCCGGACTGGAGGAAGTCTTTGCCAGGTTTTTCTGATCAACGACAAGGTTGATGAGAGAGGATTTGCCCACATTGCTTCGGCCGATAAATGCAAATTCGGGTTTATCCGGTGGAGGGCATTGTTCCACTGCCGGGCTGCTGATCACATAAACTGCGGTTCTGATTTCCATCTGAACAATCTATTATAGAATTTGTAAATATCCTGTATTCCCGCCAATACCCCCGACATCGGGTCCGTCATTCGCTAATAAATTTCAAATCAATTACTTTTACATCGCCATGACTCAATACGCACACGATAAAATTGTACCCTATAACGAGAGTGAACGTAGCAAAAAAGACCAGGTTGCTGATATGTTTAATGATATCGCTCCGAGGTATGATTTTTTAAACCGTTTCCTGTCGGCCGGGATAGACGTTTCATGGAGAAGAAAGGCATTAAATGAACTGAAAAGCCTTCAGCCTAAAATAATGCTGGATGTGGCAACCGGTACAGGTGATGTGGCGATTATGGCCGTTAAAATGCTGAAGCCTGATAAAATTGTAGGTATTGATATTTCAGAAGGGATGTTGTCGCTGGGAAAAAAGAAACTGTTAAATCTGGGACTTACGCAACAGATTGAATTACAAACAGGTGACAGTGAAGCAATAAACTTTCCAGACGCCTCGTTTGATGCAGTGACAGTGGCATTTGGAGTGCGCAATTTCGAACACCTGGAGAAAGGACTTGGAGAGATCAGGAGAGTGTTGAAACCGGGCGGAAAATTAGTGGTACTTGAATTTTCAAAACCTAAAATAGCTGGCATACAACAACTTTACAATTTGTACATGGGTATTGTGGCCCCGGGAATGGGAAAACTGTTCTCGAAAAATAAAAAGGCCTATCAGTACCTCAACGACTCAGTTCAGCATTTTCCCGAAGGAAAATCTTTTGTGGAAATTATGGATAAAGTCGGCTATACTGAAAACACATGCAAAAGATTAAGTTTTGGAATCTGCAGTATATACTGCGGAGTAAAGTAGCAGGTTGTATCCTTTGTATTATTTTATCGTGTACCACTTCACAGGCCCAGTTGAGAACTTCGCTGAACCTTGCTGATCACGATGAAAAACCTTATTATTTCGGCATTGTGCTGGGATATAATACTTCGCATTATAACACTTCTCATCACCCATATTTTCTTGGCCGTGATACTATCCAGGTAGTGGAATCACTGAACTCAGGCCGTGTGCATTTAGGTATTATGGCTAACTGGCAGGTATCAGATCGTTTTGATATAAGATTTTATCCACTCAATCTTATTTTCAGTGAAAAAAAGTTCAGGTATACCCAGCAATTTCCAAATCCCGGTGATGACAAACTTGAACAGTTTCAGAATGTAGAGTCGATCGTGATGAGCTTTCCATTGATGGTTCGTTTAAAAAGCGATCGTATTAAAAATTTCCGCGTGTATACGTTGGCGGGAGTAAAATATGATTTCGACCTTGCCAGTAAAGCCGGTGCAAGGAATGCTGAAAATTTCGTGAAAGTGAACAAAACAGATTTTGGAGTTGAAACCGGCATTGGCTTTCAATTTTTCTTCAAATATTTTATACTCTCTCCTGAAATCAAATTCAGCTATGGTTTGAGCAATGTACATGCCCGAGATGAAACATTGAAGTATTCGAATGTAATTGATAAGCTTCATTCAAGAATGATTATGTTCTCATTGCATTTTGAAGGCGGAGGCATTAGTTTCTAAATGAGTGACTGTGAGATAAGTGAGAAGTACGAAGGGCGAAGTGGGAAGTAACAGCCGTCTCCTGCGTAAATCGTGAAACGTGAATTCCCTGCTTACTACTCACTGCTTAATCATTGTATTGGCTGTTCACTTCATACTTCACAGTTCGTACCTCAAACTTCATTCGTCCATTTCCAGCAATAAATTTGCAAGCAATGCTGTCCAACCTGTTTGATGTGAAGCGCCAAGGCCCTGCCCTGTATCACCATGAAAAAATTCGTAGAAAAGGTGATGATCTTTAAAATGATCTTCCGACCAATTGGAATGTGCGGGCGAATGATATTGAAATTTGCCATCATCATTCTTTTCAAAAATTTTCAATAATCTTTTTGTAAGCTGATTAGCTATCTGTTTTAAATTAAGTTTGTTGCCCGATCCTACAGGAAATTCATAGGTATACTTATCTCCATAAAAAGCATAATATTTCCGGAGCGAACTGATGATAAGGTAGTTCAAAGGCAACCAAATTGGCCCTCGCCAGTTGGAGTTTCCACCAAACATATCACTCGAACTTTCACCAGGTTCATATTGTATCCGGTAATGATTACCCTGGTAACCAAATTCATAGGGATTTTCCTTATGTACCCTTGATAACGAGCGTATGCCATATTCAGACAAAAATTCCGCTTCGTCCAATAGCCTCTTCAACAAACTTTCGAGTCGGTCATCTACCAAGATGGCAAACAGATAATTTCCATCACTATTCTTTTTATCAATATCAGAAATAATCCGTGTTAAATCAGGTCGGGTAAGTTTAATGACCTGCAACCTTGTATTAAACTGATGCAAATGTTCAAATACGCTGCTATGCATAATTTCCACTGCAAGCAAAGGAATGATTCCTACAAGTGACCGTATCCGCAAGCGCTGACTTTTCCCGTTTTCAAATTGAATTGCATCATAATAAAATGCATCCTGTTCATCCCAGAGTGAAATGTCTTTTTTACCAATATGATGCATAGCCCAGCCGATATTCAGAAAATGCCTGAAAAATTTCGCTGCTGATTCTTCATAGGCAATATTATGTTGTGCCAGTTCCAGCGAAATACACAACATATTGATGGAATACATTGCCATCCAGCTGGTAGCATCAGCCTGTTGCAACTTCTTAATGCCCGGTGGCATATGGTTTCTGTCAAATACCCCGATATTATCAAGCCCAAGAAATCCTCCTTCAAAAATATCTTCCCCATTGGCATCTTTTTGATTCACCCACCAGGTGAAATTCATGAGTAATTTCTGAAATGCTCTTTCCAAAAAATCCCAATCCGGTTTGCCTGTCTTTTTCTTATCAGCAGCATATACATACCATACGCCCCATGCATGCACAGGTGGATTCACATCACTGAAGTTCCATTCATAAGCAGGTATCTGCCCGTTTGGATGCATATAATATTCACGCAACACCACCAGCAATTGCTGCTTCGCAAAATAAGGATCAACATGAACAAAGGTTGCAGCATGAAAAGCCAGATCCCAGGCAGCAAACCATGGATACTCCCATTTATCGGGCATCGATATGATATTGCGGCAGGTAAGGTGTTGCCAATCGTAATTCCGTTTGTGTATGCGATGTGGGGAAATTTCATGCGGCTCTCCAAATAACCATTTGAACACATCGAGATAATAAAATTGTTTGGTCCAAAGCAAACCACTTAATGCTGATCGCAGTAAATTTTTGTGTGTCTTCGAAAATGTTTTGGGCGTGAGCAGATCATAAAATTTCTGCGTTTCGTTTATACGTTGAGTGAAGGTATCATCAAAATCAGTCCATGGGTCTTTCAATGGCATTTTACTCAACCTTACCTTTAACGTTTTTGATTTACCGGGCTTAACTATTTCCTTAAACCAGATTGCAGATTTAGTCCCGATTTTTTTTGTATTTATAGCATCTTCACTATCAATGATAAAATTATTGATGCCATCTTTTACAAAGGCCGTATCGTTTGGCCTGTGATACAT
>JANPJC010000258.1:0-2028 GCA_031425315.1 Chitinophagales bacterium | reverse complement strand
TGCGATATAGATTTTGGTATAACAGGAGAATACCTGAGAGTCTTCGATCTTTTCGATGACGACACCTTCGGCATTGATATAATTGGAGTGGATGATAAATAAATCTCCATGCTTATTTTGGATGTATCCGACATGGCTTTGATCGAAGCCGATGAAATAGATGCCTTCTTTCAATGAAGATTTTAATAAACTAATTCTCTCGGAAGTTGAAGAGGAGTTGATTTCTAAAAGTGGTTTACCTAAACTTAAAGTTTTGGCTTCATGGATGGGGAGTTGTTGCGCGAAGGTGTACCGGTTGAGGTTGAAGCCCATGTCCCGGAGTGTGGTCGAGACGAAGTAGCCGCAGGCGATTTCACCTTGGCGTGGGATGGAGGTGTGGCCTTCGAAAGACCAGGGGGTGGTGAGCCAGTGGGGGATGAGATTTTCGGTGAGTAATGATGTGAAGATGGTGGAGAGGGAGTCGGGTGAGATATGGGAAGAGTGAAGTTGATTTTTTACAGAAATAATTTCATGCTTTGCTTCTGAGTACGAAAAGTATGATTGGTTTGGTGTATTCGGTAAAAAGATTGTGGTTAGCAGGATGACAAATATTCCGGTGGGCATTTGGAGGGTAGTTTATACTCTAACGAAAAAAGATCGACGACCTGTACGTGTCGTCGATCCGGGCAAATAATAAAAGGGGTTTATGTGAGGGTATGACAATGGGTATTATGCTATATCAAAGTTGAACGTAATTCTGTTGTCGGACAATACCCCATTGAGTGATTTATTCACTATGTGAATCTATAGGATTCTTCTTTAGTTTGATTTTTCATTTGCCTCAAACGTCTTTGAAGAAAGCAACAATTCCATTTTGGCTTGTAAAACATTAATCTGAGACTGAAGGTCTAAACATTCATGACTTAGTCGTTGGAATTGATGATTTTGATTTTTAAGAATTTCAATTTCTGTTTGTTGTTCCTGGATTGCTTTTGTTAATACGGGAATCAAAGCATCGTACTTCATTGCGTAAAATTCGTCTTCATTTGATGGAATAATTACAGCTTCGGGTATAATACTTTCTACTTCTTGTGCAATAAAACCCAACATATACCAATTATGCGGATTTCCTTTCCAGCGGTATTGTACAGGGTTTAAGCGTAGCACTTCTTGAAGTCCATAATTGCTATTTGTAATATCGCACTTCAACCTGTAGTCTGAAGTTTGAATTATACCATTAGTTGCCCAAACTTCACTCCATTTTGAAAAACTGTTTCCCAGACTCACAATCCCATTGTTTCCCGGCAGCACTTCATTTATTAGAGTATTTCCTAATCGAATTTGATTAGACGCATTAACTATGGCTCCGCTTCCAATCGCCGTTGCATTTGTAAGATTTGGTGCATTAACATCTGCACCAGAACCGATGGCGGTATTAAAACTTCCATTCAGATTAGAAAGAAGTGTATTTATTCCAATTGCTGTGTTATCATTTCCAATGCTGTTATTGTGTAAAGCACTGGTGCCATTAGCTGTGTTGTTGTTTCCGGAATTGAAAAAGAGAGATTCTACCCCTGTTGATGTATTGTAATTACCAGAAGAATTTCCGCTTGTTCCTCGCATTGCCTTTGTGCCTACCGCAGTATTGTGATAACCTGTGGTGTTGAAAAACATAGCATATGCACCATTTGCAACGTTATTGTCAGCTATATTATGTCGGAGCGATTCTGCGCCTGTTGCCGTATTAAAATCAAAATTTGTACTGGTAGCGCCGCCAAGGGAATTAGACCCTATTGCGGTATTTCCATCACCCGTTGTATTATATGCCATTGCAAATGAACCAAGGGCTGTATTATTATTTCCAGTGGTGTTCCATCTAAAATTTCCAGCACCGATGATTATGTTGTCGTCTCCTGTTGTGTTATTCAAGCCCGCTCCTTCACCTAAAAAAATATTTCGGTTGCCTGTCGGATCAATTAATTCCAACATCATGTTGTTGCCAACAGGATTATTTATCCGTAAGGATAGAGCTGCCTGGGCATGAAAATC
>JANPJC010000257.1:0-7048 GCA_031425315.1 Chitinophagales bacterium | reverse complement strand
AGGCGAGACGGTTTTGAAATTTATCCAATCATTTATGCTACGGCTTTCTTCACCAATTCAGCAGCTTCACTCAGCTGTATGGCACTCTGCACTTTCAGGCCGCTTTCGTCTATCAGTTTTTTCGCTTCTACGGCGTTGGTTCCCTGCAGTCTCACAATGATCGGGATGTTGATATTGCCAAGATTTTTATACGCATCAATAACGCCGGCCGCCACACGGTCGCAACGAACGATACCACCAAAGATGTTGATGAGTATAGCTTTCACGTTGGGGTCTTTCATGATGATCTTAAATCCTGCTTCTACAGTTTGTGCATTGGCAGTACCACCTACATCAAGAAAGTTTGCAGGTTCACCACCACTCAGTTTAATCATATCCATCGTAGCCATTGCAAGCCCTGCACCGTTTACCATACAACCCACGTTGCCATCTAATTTAACAAAATTGAGATTGTATTTTCCAGCTTCCACTTCTGTAGGATCTTCTTCACTTACATCACGAAGTGAAGAAAGATCTGCATGACGTGTTAATGCATTGTCGTCAAGATTCATTTTGCAGTCTACAGCAATAATTTTATCATCGGCGGCTTTAAACAATGGATTGATTTCAAGCATCGCGCAGTCCAACCCAACGTACGCGTTATAAAGATTGATGACAAACTTTACCATGTTTTTAAATGCTTCACCGCTCAGTCCAAGATTAAAAGCAATTTTGCGGGCCTGGAACGCCAGCAATCCACCCGACGGGTTTACCAATTCCCTGAAGATTTTTTCAGGTGTGTCATGTGCCACATCTTCGATATTCATTCCACCTTCAGTACTGTACATAATCACATTCTGACCTTTAGCGCGATCAAGCAAAATCGAAAGATAAAATTCCTTCCTGGGTGAAGGGCCATCATAATACATATCCTGTGTAATCAAAACCTTGTTCACCAATTTTCCCGCAGGACCTGTCTGTATTGTCACCAGTGTGCCACCCAATATCTTTTTTGAGAAATCAATCACCTCTTCCATATTCTTCGCCACCTTCACGCCATTAATGCCGGTTTCTTTAATGGTTCCTTTTCCTCTGCCACCGGCATGAATCTGCGCTTTTACAACAGCAAAGCTGCTTCCAAACTGGTTTTTAATCTGGCGATACGCTTCTTCTGCTTCGTGAATGGTGCTGCAGGCAAATCCTTCCTGCACCGGAACATTGTATTTTTTCAGTAATTCCTTAGCCTGGTATTCGTGAAGATTCATTAGGAAATAATTTTTGCGAATATAATAAACAAGTTCCAGTGAGCGCCAGTTCATCGCGGTATATGCAGAAGCAGATAAAAAGCCTCCAAAATATAACCCAAAAGGACTATCGCTATTTCAAAACAGTGATATAGCCGCTGAGTTTTTTAGCATTCAATACCTTAAGATCAATTACATAATAATAGGTACCGGCAGGAATTATTTTGCCGTTGCGTCGGCCATCCCAGGGTTTGCTGTACCCCACACTTCTATACACAAGTTGCCCGGCAGTGTTGTAAACTTCCACGACGGCATCCCTGAAGTCAGCGAGAAGGTCAATTTCCCAATTATCATTGTATCCATCGCCATTAGGCGTGAAAGTGTTCGGTACTTTGATTGTTTCAAATACTGTTACTTTAACCTCATCCCTGGCCGAACCACAACCTCGATTGGAAAATACATCTAATTGGAAAATAAATTCCTGAGGGTAAAAGTTCGCTATGGGCAAAACAGTTGGTCGTACGGAGGTTACGGTATTGATAAAGGTCGCCGGCGACCATTGAAAACTTACATCTGTGCCACCCACGCTTCCCTGCAACTGTACCGGGTTTTCTTTTAATGTTTTACGGTCGGGACCTGCATTGGCAACGGGATTATCATAAACGGTTACCAAAACACTGCCGGTATCGAAACATCCCGCATCATTGGTAATTATTAATTTGTATCGGGTGGTTGCCGTGGGTGTCGCAACCGGGTTAGGAATAAACGCATCGCTCAAGCCGGCTCGGGGCTCCCAGGAATAGCTGCTGCCACCGGATGAATTAAGCTGAACGGACTTGCCCGCACAGAAGGCAGCATCGGCACTTTTTTGCAGTTTTACAGCAGGATAGACCTCCAAAAATGTGGAATCGGAATTTGAACAACCAAAATTTGTTGTCACTTTTACACTATACCATCCGGTATCCTTAAATTGAACCTTAGGCAAGGTAGGTGATTGCAGTGTTGAACTGAATCCGTTTGGCCCCCTCCATTCATAGATATTTCCACCTGCCGCAGCAAAAGCCACATCGGAGCCGAAACAACTGAAAACGTAATTTGTAATCGAAATAAAAGGTGGAGGGGTAACGATGAATCGGATAGGTTGCGAGGCAATTCTGCAGGAAGTATTATTGATATTGTTTCCGTTGGCAATTAACAGCCGATAGTCGAAAAACCCCTCACCCGTGGTACGTCTCAAATATGATGCATTGGTGGCCCCGGGAATATTAGTCCAGGTTTGCCCATTATTTTCGCTCACCTGCCATTGTAATTTGGGATCGGCATATGAATTGGAATACTCACCTGTTATTAAAAAAGTTCTTTCGTCGCCAATACAAAGTACTTTCTCTTTGCTGCCATCAATAGCGATTTTTGACTCAATCCTCGGCCCACATGGCCTGAATGTGATATCATCAAGAGCCAGGTCGTTCCCGCATCCGCCTGGTGCATTGTTCCGAATCCTCACTATTACCGAGGATACGTTTGCGGGCGTTTCGAAAAACGTTCCATATTGCCTCCAGGTGGGGGCTTCTGTTTCCGCGATATTACCGGTATTATAAGTGATAATTACTGCACCAGCCAGTGTTTCAATAGTAAAAGTTAAATCGGGTTTAATACTGACGGCTCCACAAGACGAGTTGGGCTTTAGCACGTTCATAATATAGGACGAAAACTCATAAGTGGTGCCTGCACACAACCCCCTGATTGTATCCACATAGAAAACGCCGGGCGTATTGGAAGCATTTACCAGCATATATTTCCCTCCCGCATCATCGGGTGTGTGGTCGCCCACTACCGTATGCCATGAGCTGGAGAAACAACCGAATGAAAGATTGGCGATGGTATATGAGCCATCATTTGGACAGGAGGAGTTTGTATATGAATAATTTGTAACAGCTGACGGTAATGCGGGACCGCTTCCGCTGCCGGCGCCAAAAGTAATCCAGGCAACTGGATCACCGAGACTGCCATTACAGAGCTGAGCATAACTATTACACCAGAATAATGGTACAAGCAGTAAGAGAAATACAGTTTTTTTTATCATCCGTTAAAGCGGTATTCCGTTTAAAGAGGGATAAAGATATTGAAATGCTGCGCTGATGCAAGTGGTTAGGTTCGCTATTCGATTCTTTGTAACTGGTTAATGGAAAGCTATCTTTGCGCCTCAATAAAAAATATGTCAGTTTTACAGGCCATTGACAGTGCGGTGCAGTTTATCAGCAACTATTATAACGAAACCCCTGAAATAGGAGTGGTACTCGGTAGCGGGTTGGGCAATTTTAGCGAAGAACTTCATATTGATGCATCAATAGCATATGCAGATATTCCCTATTTCCCTATTTCTACTGTTGAAGGCCATCCCGGAAAATTGATTTTAGGATCTATTGGCGGAAAAAGAGTGGTGGCAATGGTGGGCAGGTTTCATTTTTATGAAGGCTACAAAGCCGAAGATGTGGCATTTCCCATCAGGGTAATGAAGGCTTTAGGCATACATACGCTGCTGATTTCAAACGCAGCCGGCGGCGTGAATCCGGCATTTACTGTGGGACAGTTGATGATCATTCATGACCATATCAGTTTTGCAACAGTAAATCCGCTGATCGGCAGAAACTATCCGGAGTTGGGACCGAGATTTCCTGATATGAGTCATCCCTATTCAAAAGATCTTATTGAAAAGGCAAAGAAAATAGCCGGCGAGCTTGGCACTGATGTAAAAGAAGGCGTTTATTTTGGCGTAACAGGCCCGACTTTTGAAACGCGTGCAGAATATAAAATGATTCATGCACTTGGTGCCGATGCTGTGGGAATGAGTACGGTGCAAGAGGTAATAGTCGCCTGTCATATGGGACTGAAGGTATTCGCGATGAGCGTGATTACCGATATGGGTATACGAACTGAAGACAATACGATAACCCATGAAGAAGTGCTTGAAGCCGCAAAAGCGGCAGAGCCGAAGTTGACTGCAATATTTACCAGACTGATAGCCGCCATTTGATTTAAGATATATTTAAGCAGGAGATCGATATCCTGAAGTATTTTTAACATGTGTATGCAGATGCTGGCAGAATATAAAATTTGACTAAATGCTTAACAAGCTACCACTGAATAGTTATACCAAACAAGTACAGCGTTGGTACTTTTTTCTGAATGCTGATGCTGAACAAACATCCATTTTCTTTTGAAAACATTGCATGGCTAAACTTTTCTCATTACATATTTTTATTGTTTTGTTGATATGCAGCCTGGATGGTTTTACTCAGGTGCCTATCAGGGGAATGCCCCGTTTTGGCGGCGGAGGAGCCGGCAAAACGGGTGGTGGTGATTCACTGCAATTTGAAAAAAGGGATTTTAATGCAGATTCTGTTACAGTGATGTTTCGTTACCTCGATACAGCGCGATACAATTTGCTCGATAGTTCCATTAGCGATTTTTACAGAAGAATACCTTTAAAGCCCGAACATATTTATCTGGGTAATAATGGAAATGCTATCAGGTCGTTTTTGTTTTCTCCATTGATGAAACCAGGCTTTGATGCAGGCTTTCATGCATTTGATCCCTATGGCTTTACGTTAGCTGAAACAAGGTTCATGAACACCACCCGGCCCTACACAGAATTAAATTACCTGGTGGGTAGTAAAGCCGAGCAACAAATCGGTGTATTGCATACTCAAAATATTACACCCGACTGGAATTTTGTTGCGCAGTATCGATTGATCAATTCTCCGGGCGCATTCAATTCACAAAATTCCAACCACAGGAGTTTCAGATTTAACACTGACTTTACCACCAAGGATCAACGGTATGCAGTATATTTTATCGTGATTAATAATGCCCTTCAATCCTCAGAAAACGGAGGCATTACCAGTGATACTTTTCTAGTTAATGCTAACCCAGCCTTTAATGATCGGTTTAATATCCCTACCAATATTGCTGATAGCGTATTTACGACGCGCAATTTTTTTAATGTGGCATTGCGCACCGGAAATAAATACACAGATACTAAGTTTATGCTTCGCCAGAATTATGATTTTGGTAAAAAAGATTCTGTTGTAACAGACTCCTCAGTTTCCCGTTTCTTTTTGCCCACATTCAGAATTGAACATACTATACAATATAATATTGCCAAATACAGATTTTTGGATGTGCAGGGATTTCAGGACAGTGCTTTTTTTAAGCAGAATTATGATCCAAATTTTCCCGCAGATACTGTCGACATACAGGATCAGTGGAAAGAACTTGTCAATGATTTTTCGGTGATTCAGTTTCCCGATCCAAAAAATCCACTCCAGTTTATCAAAGTAGGCGCCTCTCTGCAAAACATGAAAGGCAGATTTTCTGATACCACAACAGATCGTTTTTCGAATGTGTGGTTACATGGAGAATACAGGAACCGAACAAGGAACCGCAGGTGGGACATGTTGTTACAGGCCAATTTTTTTCTTGTTGGAAGGTATTCCGGCGACTACTCAGGTATTGCACGTTTGAAGCGACAGTTGAGTCCGAAGTTTGGCTTTCTTGAATTGGGGTTTCAAAATGTAAACAGAACGCCTTCATACATTTTTGATGCACGCACCGCCTTTCCTGTTGAAACAACCGGCGCTATCAACAAAGAAAACATTAGTCATATTTTTGGAATGCTTGAAGTGCCAAGGTTGAAGTTACAGCTTACGGGAAGTTACTATCTCGTAAGCAACTACACCTATTTTACAAACTTCAACCAGGTATCGCAAAATTCAGCCCTATTTAATTTTTTGAGAGTAGGTGTGAGTAAAGAATTCAGAGTGGGAAAAAGCTGGAGATGGTATGCTGATTTGTTTATACAAACAAAAGCAGGCAATGCCCCTGTTAATTTACCATTGTTATTCACAAGACACCGGTTTGCCTATGAGGAGAAACTTTTTCGAAATCTGAACTTGTCTACGGGTATTGATATACGTTATAATACACCTTACAAGGCAGATAACTACTCTCCGATACTTGGGCAATTCTTCTACCAGGATGTTCAATCTATTGCGGTGCGACCGGATATTGCCGCCTATGTTAATTTCAGAATTATGAAGTTCACTGCATTTACGCGACTTGAGAATTTAAATACATTGTCATTCAAATATGGCTTTGGTTTTAAAGACAGTAATCTTGCTGCACCGTTATATGCGTATCCCGGCCTTTTATTTCGTTTGGGAATCTTCTGGGGATTTGTTAACTAAATGCGAAGTCTGAAGTACGAAGTGCGAAGGGAACAACCGTTGCATTAGTGAAACGTGAAAAATGAAATGTGAATGAGTGAATAGGTCAATGAGTGAATTGTGAAGGAGTTAGAAGTTCAATTTTCTAAGTGCGAAGTTTTAAAAACGACACGGTACATCTTTATCTGCTTACTGCTTACTTGTATTAGCAAACGAAATTATCAGAAAATATTATCTGCCCAATATTAGAAAGAAAATTCCACTTACTGCTCACTGCTTACTTTTTACTGCTCACTTGTGTTTAGGCGGTTTGCATTTCGAAATCTAAAAAATTACGAATGTTGATTTTTTTTGGCCACAGAGTTGAGCGGAGTATCTGAGTTTAAGGGAGTAAAACAGCCAACAAACTTCTCAGAAAATAGTAACTGCCCAATATTAGAAAGAAAACTCCACTTACTGCTCACTGCTTACTTTTTACTGCTCACTTGTATTTAGGTGGTTTGCATTTCGAAATCTAAAAAATTACGACTGTTGATTTTTTTTGGCCACAGAGTTGAGCGGAGTATCTGAGTTTAACGGAGTAAAACAGCCAATAAGCTT
>JANPJC010000256.1:0-1771 GCA_031425315.1 Chitinophagales bacterium | reverse complement strand
GGGGGAATTCGAAAAAAGTGCGAAGTGCGAAATGCGAAGTATGAAGTAAACAGCCGACACCAGCGTCAATCGTCAATCGTGAATGAACAGCCGCCCGGTGAAGTGAATAGGTGAATGTGTCAATGGGTGAATTCTGAAGTACGAAGTGTGAAGTGCGAAGTGGGAAGTAACAGCCCTCTCCGGCGTGAATCGTCAATCGAGAATCGTGAATGAATTCCAAATGTTCCAGGTTACAGCAGAAAACACAACTTTGTATTGGCCGTTCCCTATTGCCTTCTGCCTATTGCCTGAGTATTGGCTGTTCTCTACTGCCTACCGTCTACCGTCTACCTACTATGTATTAGCAAAACCCAGCCTTCTGATCAAATCGTCAGGTAATTTTGGTAATTTTTTTCTTTCAATAAGATAAGTAGATAGTCCAGCGATATCACGAAAAATATAGTGTTTACTGGCAGCGCCTTCGAGGTAGCCTGCTCCAGATGTATTGCCGGTTCCCACGCGCATGCCAATCATGCGGCGCACCATGCGGTAATGAGCATGTCGCCATCCTGCCAGGCGATTATCTATGTCAACAAGTGTATCTAAAATGCGGAATGAATTCTGGAAAACCGGGAAGTCGCGGTACAACATAATGAACAATGCCGCGCGCACTGCCGCAGGACTCAACTGATGACGAAGCGTTTGTAACTGAGCTATGTCTTCCGGTGTTGAATGGTCAGGAATGATTTCAAAAAATAGAAATTTAAACTCTGGCAACTTGCTTTTTTCATAAGCGTTTAATCCGTTGATATAAATATTACTATAGTCGTTCCAAAAAGGATGAAGTTGTCCTTGCGGATAAGACGCTTCATAAGCTTTCCATAAATCCATTTCAAAAAATGGTAATCTTTCAAGCCAGTCGTTAACCATTTGCAGTAACGAACGGTCGGATTCAACTTTATGTATCGATTCGAAATCATCGGGATTAAATCCTCCTGCATTGGTTCTTTTATAGTAATCGGTATGATGCCTTTTTTCCATCTGCAACCCGAGTTTGGCTTCTATCAGTCTGAACTGAACGCTTTGAAATCCTGATGCCGGTGTCAACAAATTTCGGAATTCCAAAAAGTCGAGTGGCGTCATAGTATCCAGAATGCCCACCTGCTGGTTCAACAGTTCCATAATTTTTTCTATGCGTTGCAGGCGATGATATACAAGGTTCATTTCTTCACTGTTGTCATTGATTTCTTTCTGACCAAACACACTGCATACATAATCGAGTTCAAACAAAATCTGTTTGAACCATAATTCAAAAGCCTGGTGAATAACAATAAACAGCATTTCATCATGTGCGGGCTGATGATCAGATAAGAAACTCCTGGGATGCTGACTGTTTAAAACTTCTTCCAGGTGCAGGTAATCTTTGTAATAGATATTATCAGACTCCATATATTTGAATCGGCTTTATATATGGCAAGTTAATATTAAATTGCTTCAACGGCCGGGATCTTAGGTTCGCCATTCCCGGCATACTTACGTCAATCATTTACCGTTGTTATCCAACAAAATCAAAAGCAAATAAAATGGAGACATTAGGCATCGGATCAAGAGTGGATCATGAATCATTTGGAAGGGGAGTAGTGGTAGATGTTGCATCTGAATTTTATATTATCTGGTTTAAATCACACAAAACGACAAGATCGATAGGAAAAGATTTTGTAGGAATGAAGGTGATTGAAAATAGCGGGGTTGAAGGCGGTAAAGGCATAACATTAGCGGATATAGAATCTGC
>JANPJC010000255.1:0-38937 GCA_031425315.1 Chitinophagales bacterium | reverse complement strand
CAGACGAATATGTATTTAGGTTTAACAGAAGAAATTGTCGGGGAAGGATTTTTCATTCGTTAATAGAAAGGATGATCGGCGCTTCGCCACATCCTTATCCTAAGCTGAAAAGCCTATGCGCGTAAAATACCTAATCCTACGTCAAACAATCCATTATATGTTGTGGATGGGGTGGCAATGCCCGTAGGATTACAAGTGCAGGCGTCCAGTGCAATCGATTATATTAATCCTAATGATGTCGTTTCTGTGGAGGTGCTTAAAGATGCATCTTCCACCGCTATTTACGGCGCCCGTGGTGCTAATGGTGTAATACTCATTACTACCAAAAGAGGCCGCATCAATACCGAAGGAAAACTCACTTATGATGCGAACTTCAGTACCACCACCATTGGTCCAAACAGAAACCAGGTACTGAATGCCCAGGAGTTTCTTGACACAGAAGATCTCGCCTATACAAATATGGCGAAATATGATCCCGTGGGATGGAACTCCGGTAAATATGCCGGGCGCAATCCGGCACTTGCACGTACGGATCCGAGGGTGTTTGATAGCAAGGGCGATCCTATATATGAAACTGACTGGTTAAAAGTATCTACTCAAAGCAAATTATCTCAGAACCATGAACTTGGTTTCTCCGGAGGTGGTGCCACCAGTTCTTATTCTATCGGTTTAGGTTATCGTGATGACCAGGGACTATTACTGAACTCATTCCTCAGAAGATATTCCGCAAGAATTGCTTTTGATGACCAGTTGAAAAGATGGCTCAAAGTGGGCGGTACTTTAAGCTATAATAATCAATACGAAAATATTGTGGATCAGGATTACCAGGTCATGCGCAATATTGCCGAAGGTTTACCATTCCAGCCAGTGAAATACCAGGATGGCAGCTGGACAAGAAGCCAGGATTATCCCAATGCAGAACCATTCTGGAATCCAGTTCATTTGCTTACAGAAAGAAAATTCAATGTGCAAAGCCAGACTACAATCGGTAGTGTATTTTCCAATATCGAGTTCATGAAAGGATTAGAAATGCGTACCGTCCTCGGCGCAAATATTCTGAGCCAGAACATCAACCAATCGTCAAGCCGTACATTGTCGCCAGGCACTCAGGGGTCCGCCAGTATCAGTAACAGCAAAGAGACCTTCTGGTCATTGGAAAATTATTTCACCTACACCAAAAAAATCAAACAGGACCATGCCATTAAAGCATTGTTAGGTTTGTCGTGGCAGCAGAATGATTATTTTGCCAATAGTGTGGGCATCAATGGTTTTTCAAGTGATTATTTTGGTTACTATAATCTTGGTGCAGGAAGTTTGAATCCGAGCTTTGGATCCAACACTTCGAAATTTGCTTTTAACTCCTATTTCGGAAGGGTTAACTATACATTGAAAGATAAATACCTGCTGACGTTGACTGGACGTATCGATGGTTCTTCAAGATTTGGAGAAAACCATAAATATGCACTCTTCCCTTCTGCCGCATTGGCCTGGAGAGTTTCCGACGAAGCTTTTCTGCAGAATAATAAAGTGATTTCCAATCTGAAATTGCGTACCAGTTTTGGCGTAACAGGTAACTCAGAAATACCACCTTACGCGTCACTCGCAGTATTGAGTTCAAACTATGCTGCGGTGTTGAACGATGTTCGTGTAGGCGGTACCGGTATCAGCAGGTTGGCCAATCCTGATTTGAAATGGGAAAAAACAGCGCAGTATGATATCGGTGTAGAAATCGGGTTGTTTAATAACAGGATCAATATTGAAGCTGATTACTATTACAGGAAAACCTCCGACATGTTATTGGATGCACCGGTAGCCAGAACAAGCGGGTATGCCACCATCCGTAAAAATATCGGATCCATGGAGAATAAAGGATTTGAGTTCAGTATCAACACGCTCAATATCTCCAACAGCAATTTTAGCTGGAACACCAGTTTCAATATTTCATTCAATAAAAACAAGGTACTTTCACTGGCCACACAGGCCCCGATTTTTGGTATCGGTGGCCCCGGTTTCACCAACCAAACCAATATTATTCGTGTAGGCGCCCCCGTTGGTTCTTACTGGGGATTGGTAAGATTGGGAACCTGGAGCGTTGCAGAAGCTGCTGAGGCGGCGAAATATACCAGCTATCGTAATGGTCTTACACTGCTTCCCGGCGACGTTAAGTACCTGGATGTAAATGGTGACTATATTATCAATGATGCCGACAGAATGATTATCGGAAATGGTTATCCAACAGCTTATGGCGGGTTCCAGAATAGTCTTCGCTTTAAGCAAATTGAGCTGATACTCGAACTGCAATATTCTTTTGGCAATGATATACTTGATCAAACCAAACACTCCAGTGAAGACAGACAGTCATTGGCCAACAGTTATAAGAGTGTATTGAATGCATGGACGCCAACAAACCAGAACACATCCATTGCAGAAGTAAGGGATACAAGGGCTGGATATGTAACAAATGTGGATACACACTGGGTGGAAGATGGTTCATTTATCAGGGGCAGAAACCTCCTGCTGGCTTATAATTTTACACTAGGCAAAATTGGATCTTTAAGGATCAATAAGCTGAGGGTTTTTGCATCTGCACAAAACTTCTTCCTCATTACAAAATATAAAAATGGTGATCCTGAAATTACGCTGAATACATTCGGCAACGAATCGAACCGCGTGTTTGCCCAGGGCCAGAACTTTCACTCTTATCCCAAGCCTACTATTTATATGTTGGGTTTCCAGGTAGGTTTCTAAATCATCATTTTAAAAAAATTGTATATGCAATTCAATAGCATTAAAAAATTAACCACAATAATCGGCGTGGGAGTATTATTCCTTACTTCAGGGTGCGAAAAGTTCCTCGACGAAAGAGACCGTTCGAACCTGACACCCGATAATTTCTACACCATCCCTGAACATGCAGATGCAGCGGTTGCTGCAGCATACGCAGATACAAGATTCATAACAGGTGGTGCGAATATTATTTCCATAAACTACCAGATGCTCGACGCTGTGACTGGTATCGCCACTACTGAATCGGCGCAAAACTCTGACCTAAACAACCTGCTGGGCCTTGCATATGATCCAGGCAACCAGCACGTGATTAACTGGTGGAATGGATTGTACAGAGTGATTGCGCAGACCAACCTTGTGCTTGACAGGGTTCCGGCTATTACTCCCATGGATGAAGGCCGCAAAAAAAGAGTATTGGGTGAAGCCTATTTTCTCAGGGCCTGGGCTTATTTCTACGCTGTAAGATTATGGGGCGATGTACCACTGGTGACAAAACCTCAAACTGCTGACTCTGAAGATTTTTTACCTTCCAGAACTGCACAGGCGGATGTGTACAATCAAATCATTTCAGATCTTACTCAAGCAGAAAATGCAGGATTGCCATGGACAGAAACAACCGGTAAGGCTACTACTGCTGCTGCAAAATCTTTATTGGCGAAAGTGTATCTTACAATGGCAGGTGAGCCGTTGAAAAAGGGGAATGAATATTATCAGAAAGCAGCGGATAAAGCAGCAGAAGTAATTAATGCCCCGGGTTCCCTCGCATTATTTCCTGAATACGGTCAATTACATGATGTTGCGTTGGAAAACAGGATCGAACACATTTTTGAAATTCAGTACAATTCTGCATTTGCCGGTAATAATGATATTCAGATTTTGTATCTGCCAAATTTCAAACCTATCACTGCATACACTGCTTCCTTTGGAACTACTATTCCTATTCCCCAGTTTTATAATAGTTATGAAACCGGAGATAAAAGGACAAGAAACCAGGTGGGTTACTTTTATACCAGTTATTATCAGGGGGGTACCGGGGCAGAATTTCAACTCGGTGCGCCTTATATTTTTAAGCATTTTGATGCGGCTGCACAGGGAAAACCTGGTGTGCCGGGTACTGCCAACAGCAGCCTCAACCTCCCCCAGATTAGATTTGCGGAAGTATTGTTGGTTTATGCAGAGGCGCAGAATGAAGTGGGTGGCGGACCCAATGCTGCTGCAGTTGCTGCATTAAAAAGGATAAGGGACAGGGCTGAATTAACAACTCCTGCACTGGGTGATTTTACACAGGCAAGCTTCCGTGAAGCAGTATGGAGGGAACGCTGGTATGAATTCGCCTATGAAAATATTCTTTGGTTCGATATGATCAGAACCCGAAAGGTTTTTAATGTAAACACAAAAGGGTTTGACAATTTCGTAGGGCACGTGAACCTGAGTTCTAACCAGGCTTTGCAGGAAAAGCATTTGCTCTTTCCTCTGCCAAGGCCAGAGGTACAAAACAACCCCAACCTCACGCCGCAAAATCCAGGGTACTAGTTTTTTATTTTCTCATAAGCAGTAGTGTTTTTCCTGGTTGCATTCTTGCAACCGGGAAAGCCACAACTGACTATTATTTCCATTTCAGTAAATCTTTTACATGAAGGATAAGAATAATAAATTGCTGATATTTTCCATATTTAACCTGATACTTTTTGCTGCATACTTTCAGTCATGCAGAAACGCAGAAAAGAAAGATGAAAATAGTGGAAGTGCTGCGCGCTCAGCTGACATGAAATTGGTTTTCCGCAATGATTCAATTATTAGAAAGCCCAATTTTGAGGGAGATAACTGGCATACCACCTGGGCTGCCGATGGTCATCAGTATGTTTTGCAGTGCGACGGCCAGGGGTATAATACACAGCTCTGGAAATTAATTGGTCCGCCATCAGATTTCAGGTTCGAAGCTGTTGAAACGCATCCCGGACCAAAAGAAAAACCGAGGGAAAGATATTACGGTTTTGGTATTCTTGGTATAGGCTCTTCCATTTATCATTACTTTTCAACACCTGATAGATGGTATGTAAATCCTCCCTGGAATTTTATAGGAACAAAAGGGGTGTATTCTCCTGATACGGGTCGCACCTGGCATAATATGGACCAATCCACCCCTGTAGTTTTTGAGGAAACACAACACCGGACCAAAGAGAATATGGTTTTTTTCAATGAAGAAGATTATTCGTTTTCACTGCTGACCATGTTGCAAATGGGAAAGGGCTATGAAGATAACAAAGATGGTTTTGTATATGTGTATTCTCCTAATGGAGGAACGGAAGGCAAAATGAATCAAACGGTGATGTACAGGGTACCTAAAGATAAAGTATTGGACAGGCAGGCTTATGAATATTTTACAGGAATGCAGGATAACGGCGACGCTCAGTGGTCGAAGTCTATTGCCGACAGAAAACCCGTACATACATTTCCGGCAGGTTATGTTAACCGGTTTAAACATCCATACTCATGGCATCCCAGTGTAGTTTACAATAAAGGGTTGGATATCTACATGATGGCCAATTGGGGAGTGGGAGTGGATACTTCGGGAATGTGGTTTACCAAACCAACATATCTCGGGATATGGACTTCTAAAACACCATGGGGCCCCTGGGAGCAGATTCATGAAGACAAAGCCTGGTTTCCACCGGGAGGAACGCCGGAGGGACAAACCTATCAACCGCAGATTATGCCGGGATGGATCGCCCCTGATGGTAAGTCTTTTTGGCTCGCGTGGACGCAATACCCTAAAGGTTATTACTTCCAGGTACAAAGAGTTGATATAGCATTAAAAGAGTAGGGAGCTATTTATCGGGATAGTCACCAAAACATCTTTCAACTCGCAACAAATTTTTTCCGGCTTTCCCACGATTATTTTAGCAATCATACACAGTCGACATACACGGTTAAAGTAGTTCCGGTATTTCCATACGGGAACTTTATAAAGAAAAATCGCTTTACTAAGAAGTGCACCAGAACAAGCATTCCTTGCGATTTTAAAATCAGTGAACATAAATAGTGTATTGATCAAACCTTATATGCGGCAACCGGAAATGGTAATCCACCATTCAACCATAGCTACAATAAAACATCCAAATGAAAAAGAGCAGTTTAATCTTTTGTTTTATACTCTTAATAGCCTCATACCTGCAGGCACAAACCTATCCTGAAATGGTCGCGGTAAAGGGTGGAAGTTTTGTAATGGGGGATAAAAAAAACAATGGTGATCCGGATGAAAAACCATTGCATACAGTTACCCTCAATGACTTCGAGATTGGCAAAACAGAAATTACGGTTATTCAATGGCGGGAGTATGTAACTACTGCCCAACTAAAGATGCCCGATCCGCCTGGATGGGGTTGGATAGATGATCATCCTGTAATAAATGTTACATGGGAAGAAGCGACTGCTTATTGTAAATGGCTTAGTACGAAAACCGGGAAAAATTTTCGGTTGCCCACTGAAGCAGAATGGGAGTATGCGGCAAGAGGTGGTGCCATGAGTAAAAACTTTGTTTACAGTGGCGGCGACAATATAGGTGAAGTGGGATGGTTTAGAGACAATGCTTCAGGAAAAACAAATCCGGTGGCGCAAAAAAAAGCTAATGAACTTGGATTGTTTGATATGAGCGGTAACGCATGGGAATGGTGTAGCGATTTCCTGGACGAATACACTGCAGCGGCTGTTAACAGCCCAACGGGGGCCGCCGAAGGCACGTTTAAAATCAGGCGCGGCGGTAGTTGGGACGATCTCCCCCGCAGAAGCCGGATTACTTACCGAATGGGCAATTCTCCACGTCGCAGTTATCATAGCCTTGGTTTCAGAATTGTATCATCAAAATGAATATTGCCTTAGATTTTTCACCTGATCTAAAATTTTGCGATGAAAAATAATCAGCAATCTGCAACAACTCAAGCTTTAGTTATAGCACTTACAGTGCTGCAGTTGTTTTTGTGGTCATGCGAAACAAAAAAAGAAAGCCTGCCGGTAGTTGATATCCGTTTTGATTCTTCCTATCAGCAGATTGAAAATAGTGTAGGTGATGAATGGGCGCCAACCTGGGGAAGAGATGATGTATTGTATTCGGGAAATGATGATGGTGCAAGTTTTGGAGGATCGGCCAACAACAATATGGCATTTGGGAAACTCGAAGGCAATGATCCTTACCAGCTCAAAGGCACTACAATCAACCCCCTGACCGAATATGGCTTCGCCGGGCAATTGGGTCCGGACAGTGCCAGCTGGAAAACAATGAACAGCTATAGTGTTGATGGCAATCTCTATATGTTTGTTACGCGTTGCCTTTATCCTGAAAAATCAGGCGACACCAATAATCGCCATGTGTTCAGGAGTTCCAGCATTATCAAGTCAACCGACAATGGTAAAACCTGGACAAGAGGCGAAAAGGAAAACTACGATAGTCCCATGTTCCCGGGCAAACGATTTGGTGCTCCATACTTTGTTTGGTATGGCAAAGACGGTGAAGCTGAAGTAGACAATGCTGACAGGTTTGTTTATGCAGTTTCGAACAACGGTCATTTTGAAAGCGGCGATAACTATATCATCGGCCGCGTACTG
The DNA here is from genome assembly GCA_031425315.1 of Chitinophagales bacterium. Classification (GTDB taxonomy): domain Bacteria; phylum Bacteroidota; class Bacteroidia; order Chitinophagales; family Chitinophagaceae; genus Pollutibacter. Next base: position 31,548 of record JANPJC010000255.1, on the reverse strand, counting down.
AAAACAAAACTCCCGGATCTTGATCCAGCCGACTGGCAGTTTTACAAGAGCGGTGATGGCATGCTGGATCAAGCGTGGGTGAGCGATATGGATGAAGCATCTCCGGTATTAAATAACCCTATGAATGCGAGCATGACGGGAATGACGTATATCCCCGGCTTAAACCGTTACATCATGGTAGTTTGGCATTATACCACTTACAATTTGAGAACGGATCCCCGCACTATTAATGAATTTTATGAATCTTCAAAACCCTGGGGTCCATGGACGAAATTTAAAACATTGGATACAGGTGAACTGGGTTGGTATGTTCCAATAATCGGACAGCGTTTTCAAACTGTTGTTGACGATTATACTGTGAAATGTTTTCTGTATCCAACCGGGAACTATCAAAATAGCACATTGTATAAATTGAATTATATACCTGTCACTATTTCGACGAAACCTTTACAGCATAAGGATTCTGCGTATGTGGGAGGCCGATAATTAAAATGTTTATGAAATATATTTTTCCAACATGTATATACAAGATGTTTTATTATTACTATATTTGAACTATGATGATATCAATAGAGAGAATACTATCAATGTATGAGCAGATGTTCCTCCTGAGAAATTATGAGGATAAAATTTATTACATGTTCCTGGAAGGAATAATGCCGGGCACTATTCATCAAAGCCAGGGACAGGAAGCTTGTGCAGTGGGTATGCTGTACGATTTGAGGAAGGAAGATTATATGACATCAACCCACCGGCCTGCAGGTCATTGCCTGGCCAAAGGTGTTTCACTTAATTCGATGATGGCGGAAATGTTTGCAAAGTCTACCGGATGTTGCAAGGGAAAGGGTGGCGCTATGCATACCGGTGATATTAGTGTGGGGGCCTTACCCGCCATCGCCATTACAGCGGGAGGAATGCCTGTGGCAGTAGGTGTGGGACTTTCATGCAAAATGAGAAAGACAGATAATGTAGTCGTTTGTTTTTTCGGTGATGGTGCCAGTAATGAAGGCGCTTTTCATGAAGCAATGAATGCAGCTTCCATCTGGAATTTACCTGTTGTTTTTGTTTGTGAAAACAATCTATATGGAGCGTCTACCCATATCCGGCAGGTGATCAATGTTGAAAATATTGCAGACAGGGCAGTTGCTTATGGTATGCCCGGTGAAGTGGTGGAAGGCAATGATGTACTGAAGGTGAATGAAGCTGCCACACGAGCCATTGCCAGAGCAAGAGAAGGCAAAGGGCCTACCTTGCTCGAATTGAAAACCTATCGCCGTTGCGGCCATTCCCGCAACGATGCCTGTGGTTATCGTGATAAGCAGGAAGAAAAAGAATGGTTCGATAAAGATCCTCTTAAAATTACGAAAGATTATATACAGCTCAACAAGCTGGCAACTGATGAAGAGCTTGAACAAATTGAGAAAAAAGTTTTGCAGCAAATAGAAGATGCAGTTGAATATGCAAAGGCCAGCCCTGATCCTAAACCGGAAGATGCGCTTTTGCACGTATACTATTAAGCAAGTAAAAGAATTACAGATATGGCTAAAATGTCGATAGCTGAAGCGTTAAGAGAAGCCATCCGCGAAGAAATGCGGAGGGACGAAAGAGTGTTTTGCCTCGGAGAAGATATAGATGTTGAAGGTGGATTTGGTGGTGCATTTACGGTAACATTGGGTTTGTCAAAAGAGTTTGGACACGAACGTATACTCGATACACCAATCTCTGAAATTATGATTGCTGGTGCCGCGGTAGGCGCCGCAATGACAGGAATGATTCCTATTGCAGATGTTCAGTACGGTGATTTCCTTTTTTGTATGATGGATCAGCTTGCGGATAATGCTGCGAAGATGACTTATATGTCGGGTGGAACTGTAAAAGTACCGATGGTAATGAGAGCACCCGTGGGTGCCACCACAAGAGGCGCACAACATGCACAGAGCCTCGAAAGTTTTTTCACTCATATCCCGGGTTTGAAAATTATTTGTCCTTCCACTGCTTACGATGCAAAGGGCTTATTGAAAACTGCCATCCGTGATAATAATCCGGTCGTGGTATTCGAACATAAACTGCTGTATGGCAGCAAAGGAAACAGGGCAGAGAAATCAGCATTGAGTCCTGTTGGTGAAGTGCCTGATGAAGAATACCTGATTCCATTTGGCCAGGGAGTGATCCGCCGCGAAGGAACTGATATCACTATCGTGGCTAACCTGTTGATGTTGTATCGTGCACTGGAAGCCGCTGATATACTCGAGAAGGAGGGAATCAGTGTGGAGGTGATTGATCCGCGGACACTTGTACCATTTGATTACGAACTCGTCATCTCCTCTATCAAAAAAACCTCTCGATTAATGATAGTTGAAGAAAACACACGCAGAAATGGATGGGGTGCTGAGATTGCTGCACAGATTGCTGAAGATGCTTTGTATTACCTCGATGCACCAATCATCAGAGTGGCCACTTATGATGTTCCAATTCCTTTTGCACCGATAATGGAGAATTTCGTTGTGCCTTCAGCGGCTAGGATTGTGGAATCGGCAAGAAAATTAATGAAAGCCTGACAATTAAAATGAATGTGATATGGCATTAGTTTCAATGACCAGTTTAATGCATCATGCGCTTGAAAACGGCTATGCTGTGGGTTATTTCGAAGCGTGGAATATGGAGTCGATTCTTGCAGTGATTGATGCAGCTGAACAAACAAATTCACCCGTAATCATAGGATTTGGCGGACAGTTTATAGGAAGTAAAAAAAGGGCGGTCAAAGAAAACATAGTTCATTACGGTTACCTGGGAAAAGCGATTGCACAACAAACAAAATTACCTGTTGCCCTGCTGTTGAATGAAGCGCATACTGTCGACTTATTGGTTAAGGGATTGCAGTCGGGGTTCAACGCAATTATGTATGAGGGGCATGATATTGATCAAGAAGAATTTATCCGCATAAACAAATACCTCGTAGACACTGCTCACTATTCTGGCGCTACAGTGGAGGCGGAGATTGGTCATCTGCCGGATTCTGATATCAGCAGTAACACAATCAGCAAGGGCGAAAAAACAGACCCGGATATGGCCATTAAATTTGTAGAAGCTACTGGCATAGATGCACTGGCCGTGTCTGTTGGTAATGTTCATTTGCTGGAAACAGGCAAGGCAGAGCTTGATTTTGATTTGATCAGGGAATTAAAAAAGAAGATTAAAGTGCCGCTGGTATTACATGGCGGTACAGGTATCGCTGAAGAGGATTTGAAGGAAGCGATTGCTTTGGGAATGTGTAAAGTGAATGTGGGAACGATTTTAAAGCGTGCCTATCTTAATAGTATCGACTGTTATTTCAAAAAAAATAATGTAGCCCAGATGGATCCTCACAATGTGATTGGCAGAGGTGGTGAAATGGATATGCTTTGCAGCGCAAGAGTGGCCATCACAGAAGAAGTAGTGAAGTTTATTAAAATAATAGGTAGTGAAAACAAGGCTCATCTAATTTGAAAGAATCATGCTAAATAAAATTTTAATGCCTTCCGGTGGTCAAACTACAGATGAGATGCTTATTCTGAAATGGAATAAGCGTGTAGGCGACACTGTTAAGCGAGGAGATATATTGTTTGAGATTGAAACTGATAAGGCAATACTGGAGGTGGAAAGTTTTGCTGATGGCATTTTGCTGGATGTGAAATTTCCTGAATCGCTGATGGTGAAAGTAGGGGAAGTGGTGGCATTGATTGGCAATGCCGGTGACCTGGAAGCAGCAGAGAAAAAGGAAGAGAAAAAACAACCGGCTGCACAGCAGTTAATACAAGAGAAAAAAGAACCGCATGTAGTAGTTGCTATTCCGATGACGATTACTGATTCACCTACTTCTCGAAAAGTACTCGCTTCACCGCTGGCAAAGAGTCTTGCGCGTGTTGAAAATATTGATCTGAAAGAAGTGGCAGTATTTACTGAAGGGCAATTGATCAAAAAAGCAGATATCCGCAAATTCCTGCAATCAAGAAAAGCGCCAGCACAAATTGTAAATAATGAAGCTGGTTTTGATTTGATCGACAATACAAATATCCGAAAAACGATAGCGCGAAGGATGAAGGAAAGTCTTTCAACTGCTCCACATTATATTATTAGTGTTGATGTTGATATGACCGCGGTGATGGCACTGCGCACAAGGTTGAATCAACATTTTACAGCAGGCAATGTAAAATTGTCGTATAATGATATATTGATGCGGGTGGTGGCGATTGCAATAAAAACTTCGCCGCTTGTAAATTCATCTTATGATGAAACCGGAGTGAAAGTTTACAAGGATGTTAATATTGGTTTGGCTGTGGCCACCGCAACGGGAATCATCGTTCCGGTTGTGCATAAAGTAAATTTGAAAACACTTTCGGAGATTGCCATTAATAATACTGAGAATATTGAAAAAGTAAAAAGCAGCCAATTGACAGAGAATGAAAAACGCGGCGGAACAATAACGATTTCAAATCTGGGTATGTTTGGAATCGACAATTTCACTGCTATCATCAATCAGCCTGAGAGTTGTATTCTTGCTGTTGGGGGCATCAGCAAAAAACCCGTGGTATTGAACAATGAAATTGTGATCAGGGATATAATGAATATCACGGGATCCTTCGACCACAGGGTGATTGATGGTGCAGTGGGAGCGCCGTTCATGCAAAAAATTAAACAGATGCTCGAAGAGCCTGAACTCCTTTTGTACTGAGAATGTTTTTTTACATCACTGCAACCTTTCTCTCTGTTTTAAATTTAATCTGTAATTTATTACTGAACTATGCTGAACCAGTTACAAATAAATATGGCCCGAAAGATTGCCATTGAATATTACAAAAAGGCTGGATTGGTAATCACACCTGCCGAGGTGGAGAATATTGAAGTCGCTGATTTTGGTTTAAGTGATCTTGAAAGAGTTGGACTGGAAGTGCTCGTGTACGTGAATACCGACAGGGTTTGTGCAAAAGAGCTGGTTATGTTTCCCGGACAAACCTGTCCTGAACATCTGCATCCCACTATAAATGGCATTCCTGGAAAAGAAGAAACATTCAGATGCAGATGGGGCAAAGTTTATCTCTATGTGGGTGGGCAACAAAACAGCGATGGACAACTGGATGGACTGAATGAACACGCAGCTTATCTGAAAGTTAGGCATGAAGTGGTTCTGTTACCAGGTGAGCAATTTACGATTATGCCCGATACATTACATTGGTTCAGGGCTGGAGAAGACGGAGCGGTGGTGTCGGAATTTTCTACTCGAAGTACTGATGATCAGGATATATTTACAGATCCTAGGATCAATCGTTTTACAATAGTACAATAACTGGACTGAACTATGAATGCAGGTAAATCAGGTGTGGTGAGTGTAGGCATTTTGTGCGCTGATATTTTAGGTAAAACTATTAATGAGTTACCTGAAAAAGGTAAGTTGAATTTAATTGATAAAATTTCATTACAGATCGGTGGGTGTGCTGCAAATGTTGCCATCGGTCTGGCAAAGATTGGTGTACCATCTGGGATCATTGGCAGGATTGGCGAAGACAGCCTGGGCATATTTGTAGCCGACACGCTGCAAAAAGAAAAAGTAAATGTCGCCGGATTGAAAAGAGCCAGAGATATGTCCACCTCTGCATCTATGGTGATGATTGATGCCGGAGGTGAGCGGTCAATTATTCATTCACTCGGCGCTAATCAGTATTTTTGTTTTAATGATATTGATAAGCAGATTGTCAGTCAATCTAAAATATTATTGATTGCAGGAACATTTCTGATGCCTTCATTCGATGGAGAAGGTACACGGAAATTATTGCAGTACGCAGGTGAACAGGGCGTATTATGTTGTATGGATACTGCCTGGGATGCGACAGGGGAGTGGATGACAAGGATCGAATCATCACTGCCATACCTTGACTGGTTTATGCCAAGTTATGATGAAGGCTGCGAGTTAACGGGACAAACAAATCCTTCTGCTATTGCCGCAGTTTTATTCTCAAAGGGAGTAAAGAATGTTATTATAAAAATGAATGCCGAAGGCTGTTATGTTGAGCCAGCTAATGAAGAAGGATTCATGGTGTCTTCATTCAGCAGAGTAAAGGCAATAGATAGTTCCGGTGCGGGAGATTCTTTCTGTGCAGGATTTATCACCGGTTTGTATCATGGTTGGAGTATACTTCAGTCTGCCACTTTTGCCAATGCGGTTGGTGCGCACTGTATTATGGAAATAGGAACCACTTCGGGTATTAAACCTTTGGATGAAATACTGGAATTTATTACGGAGTACAATAGCTGATGTATTTTCCTTTGATTAATTTTTTTATATTATAAATTGTACTGGCAGCATTATACTGAAGCGAAAAGCTTCGTAAATACATAGCCGTCCTGTCCGTAAGGCTTTGGCAGGAAGTGAAGGCGGAAAAGGCGGTAAGATTCGGTAAAAAATTTCCCTTGATACGTTTCTTTTCTCCCCACTTACAGGCAAAAAAAGATAACAAATCTCCGCAGCAAGCTGTTAAAGAATTATCTATAACCTGTATTGGCTGTTTCCTTCTGCCTACTGCCTGTTTGGACACAGAGGAAGTTGATAGACAGTAGACGGTAGAGAGTAGAAAACAACCATACAATTATGCTCTGAATAAAGACTTTTAACTGAAGACTAATGACTTCTTATCGGCCGCAGAGATAAGCGGAGGTTTTGAGTTGAACGGAGAGTCGCTGTATTGGCTGTTTCTATTGCCTATTGCCTCCTGCCTCTTTATAAATTTCAACTGCAGCAATGTTTTAGCATTCAATCTCGCTTTTACCCAAAGCGTATTGCCGTCCCACTCATAGTCGCCCCGCTGAAGTTTTTTCCCGTTTATTGTTACGTTTTGTAGTTCACCATCGGTAAGCTTGATTTCAAAAACTGGATTGATGCACCATTCTTTTGGCGTAATATTAATCTGGATATTTTCCTTTTCTGCAATGAGTTTAAATGCTCTCCGCTCGGAAGAATAACCATCAGGTTCCTGCCGGCCACCGACTACAGTAAGCACTGCAGGTGCAGCGAAACTTTTCGCAGTCTCCAGTAATTGCTGATCACTTTCATCAGTCATTCCAATCAGCCAAACCCATGTTTCTTCCCTCATCATTTTTTTGACACCTAACGCATCAAAAGTTTCAAAGGTTTTGGTTCTGATGGGCTCCGGACGCTTAGCTCCCCAGGTGATCAACGAATTGTGTGATGGTGCCGACCAGATTGATTCATTGATCGATCTGCCGGTATTAAATCCCTGGCTCAGCGGCCAGTGGCCTCCCCAATATGCGGGAGTAACAATAAGCCCTTTATCTTTAAACGGACCAAATGCAAATGGTTTTTTTTGCAGCAATGGATTGAAACTGAAAGCAGACTGTGGTTCATTTTTATGGATTTTCATTCTGTATATCAACGGGTCCTGCAAATTTTTCCAGTTTGTGTCGGTTTCGGGAAGTGTTAACAATGATTTCTTTCCTGTATTAAAAGAAATGATATCCATCGGTTGAGATGGCATAATATCAAATGGTAATGCAGCCTGCGGAGCCAGTAAAATAAATTCCGCCACTTCATATTCTGCAGCCGGCAAACTGGTTAAGGTTAATACTCTTGTACCTTTTCCATCCGGATAAAAATAGTAGTCTTCCTGCGCAAAATCGCCATTCACTTTGTAATTGAAATCACAGGATTGATAACTCCATCTTACATGAACACGCGCCGGCGTTGACTCTATGATATCAACTTTTCCATACCTCAATTCCTTATCCATCAATGGTTCCGGACAATCAGTAAATCCATCCAGTGGAGAAATGCGTTCAGCCCATTCATAGCTTAAGCCAGTGTTGTACTTACTTACCCAAACCGGAATATAACTTGCACCCCGCCAAAATACCCATCTCGAACCATTGGGAAGAAATACAACGTAGTCCTCTTTTTCTTCTTTCCACGCACCATTATAATTGAAGGGTTTGTTTTTGCCATCAACAATATTCACAATGGGTAAATCGTACCTGAGTTTTGTTTTTACCGCACCAAAACCCGGCCATTTGTATTGCTGCTGCACGAGCATTACCGGTATGTTTTTGCGCCAGATTTCTTTTCCTTCATTGTTGGTCAACAACACAGTCAACTGATCCTGATTCAAAGTGGATGAACTCGCGGGCAGCAATATTGAAGTTTGCAGTTTTTTGCCCTGAGTAGGATTTAAAGTGGTTACCACCGGATTCAAGGAGTCTGACTGATACCAGCTTTTTAATTTAAAAATGGTTTCAGTATTGTTTTTTGTAACCAAAGCAAAATCTACAAACGCTTCATTTCCTCCTCTTATCAATAGCCAATCAGCAGGGGCCAGTATCGTACCAAGATCTATAGGATGAAAGAAATTTACAGGTCTTGCAGCGGCTTCACATTCCATTTCACCCGGATGATCCGGCGAAGCTGTTTTAATATTTCGCCATTTGCCATCGCGACCTTTTGTTGCTATCAATACTTCGTCTGCTGTTGAGGCTATGACTTCCCTTATAACTGCAGGCGAGTTTTTACCTGATTTGAGTATTTTATTGGCGACAGTTTTACCTTGTTGTTTCACTATCATTTGATAATCAGAGCTTGGCCCTCCGGAATGCTGGATTTCTATCACAGCCTCAGTCGAAAAACCCACTCGGTCAAGCCCGAATGGCGGACGCCATTGATGTACCGGCTCAAATTGGATTTTTACGATTGGTGCTATGGAACCACTTCCATTCTGCGACCAACCCAATTGAAAAGGGATACAAACCGCGCACACAAACAATGTCCTGATACTCCAAAAATGGTTAAGTAAAACTTTTAAGAACGAAGAATATAGAATACTTGTCATAACCAAATCGTTGATGTTTATTGAACAAATGCAGATCTATTTATATCGACAAATCGAACAAATTCAAACCGTTGGGAATGTTTGAATCATACTGATAACAGATTTTTTTCACTGAAAACATATTTATACAGATATTCGGTAGTGGAGCAATGCAAATATAAATATACATGTATATACAACTTAATTTTTTTTACAGCACTTGTTTATACAGGAATTTATTATTTATTATTACTTTAGCTCAATGTCAAATACCATAACTATTATTTAATGCAAAAGAGCGAATCAACACCTATTTATAGAAAACTTTTAGACGATCTCAAAAAGCAGATTGATGAGGGAGAATTTAAGAAGGGGGAAATGCTGCCTTCAGAAAATGACTTATGTAAATCATATCATACTACAAGGCCTACAGTAAGACAGGCACTATCAGAGCTGACAAATATGGGATACATCGTGAGGCAACAGGGGAAAGGCAGTATTGTCGCCGAACCCAGAAGGGGCCTTGGTATCTTATCAGTTAGTGGTGTTACAGCTGGAGTGGGAGATCAAAATTTGAAAACCGTAATTGTTGAAAAACCCGTTAAGCAGGAATGGCCGGCCGAATTGCTTCACCAGCTGAGTTTTGAGGAAAAAGAAGCTGGCTGCATTTACTTCACAAGATTGCGGTATATCAACAATATTCCTATTCTTTACGAGGAAACATTTCTTTCCGACACCAACCTTCCAAGGTTTACCTCCAGAAGCCTTGAAAACAGATCCTTTCTTAAAGTATTATATGAGCATTATCAGGTGGAAGTAGTAGGTGGCGAACAAAAAATCTGGGCGATTGCAGCTGATAAGAACAAATCCAAACTCCTCAAATTGAAATTGAATAGTCCGCTGGCCCATATGAAAAGAAAACTTCGGACCAATGTAAAGGACCTGAATATTTACTCCTGGTTATATTGCAATACAGAAAACTACTACCTGGACGATTATTTTTAGTAGCATAAATAGCATAGTTAAGCGGATGTAAGTCCGCTTTTTTTATTTCTAAAATTTATCTTGTATATACAAGTTTAGTCTCCTATCTTTATTCTGTTATTTGACTTTTGCATTAAAATATTGATATTTTATGACGATTGCTGAAAATCGATCTTTGCTTGAAGCAAGGGTACATACTTCGCGTTTATTGGGGCAAAATAAGTCACTGGTACTGCATGGTGGAGGAAATACCTCAGTAAAAATCAAAGAAAAAAACCTGGTTGGTGATGAAGAAGATATCCTTTACGTGAAAGGCAGTGGATGGGATTTGGAAACGATTTCTGAACAGGGCTTTTCTCCGGTACGGTTGGCGCATCTTGAAAAACTGTCTCATCTCGCCGAATTATCTGATTCAGCAATGGTGAATGAGTTGGTCACCCATCTTACAAAAGCAAGCGCTCCTGTTCCATCAGTCGAAGCAATTTTGCATGCTATCATTCCTTATACATTTGTTGATCACACACATGCAGATGCAGTTGTGGCTATTTCCAATTCAGTGAATGGTGAACAACTGATCAGAAATTTGTATGGCGATAAAGTAGTGTATGTGCCTTATATCATGCCTGGATTTGACTTGTCCCGTTTATGTGCTGAGATTTTGCGGAGCGAATTGACTCATGATAAGATCGGGATCATCCTGTTGAACCACGGTGTGTTTTCGTTTGGTAATACAGCCGAAGAGTCTTACAACAGAATGATTGAACTCGTTGGTATGGCCAATGATTTTTTAAGCGAGAATACAAGTGTTTCTAAACCTGTTGCCAACGGATCAGTGACGAACGATGCAGTGGAATTTTGTCTGTTACGAAAAGCCATTAGCAACGCTGCTGGTTTTCCCATGATAATGAAAAGAGTCAATGATGATAAAAATATGTCGTTCGCCAATCGCGCCGATATGGCTGCAATCGCCAGCCAGGGGCCAGCAACACCAGATCATGTTATCCGAACCAAAAGAATACCAATGATCGGAAGAGATGTAGAAGCGTATACCAAAGCATATAAAAAATATTTTGAAGCGAACGAGCCATTGTCGAAAGACAGAAAAAAAATACTTGATCCTGCACCGCGTGTAGTGATCGACAAAGAGTTTGGTATTTGTGCGATTGGCCGCACTGTGAAAGATGCAAAGATCGTTGCAGATATTTATGATCATACGATTGATATTATTCAATGGGCGACAGCATTAGGTGGATACAAAGCCCTACCTGCAAAGGATATTTTTGATGTGGAATATTGGGAACTGGAACAGGCAAAGTTGAATAAAGCGGGTAAACTGCCACCATATACAGGGGAAGTTGCAATTGTTACCGGTGCGGCTTCTGGTATTGGCAAAGCCTGTGTTGAGTCTTTGCTGAAAAGAGGTGCGGCAGTGGTTGGTATTGATCTGAATCCTGTAGTGAAAGATGTTTTTAGCACTGATGCTTACCTGGGAATAGTAACAGATATAACAGATGAACAGCAACTCAATGAAGCACTGCAAATCACTGTGTTTAATTTTGGCGGTGTGGATATGCTTATACTGAATGCAGGCATATTTCCCAAGAGTAAAGCCATTGAAGATTTGGAAACCAAAGATTGGCAAAAAGTAATGAGCATCAACCTTGACGCCAATTTTATATTAATGCGGCAAGCTTTCCCATTCCTAAAACTTGCTGCCAATGGTGGAAGGATAGCCATCATCGGATCTAAAAATGTTCCTGCACCAGGTCCTGGTGCGGCGGCATATTCTGCATCAAAGGCCGCCATAACACAGCTGGCCAGGGTAGCGGCTTTGGAGTGGGGGAAATATAATATCCGGATTAACACTGTTCATCCCAACGCTGTATTTGACACTGGAATCTGGACGGATGAAGTGTTAAACGAAAGGGCAAAAAGCTATGGTTTGAGCCTGGATGAATATAAAAAAAATAATGTGCTGAAAACGGAAATACGGAGTGCTGATGTTGGAGAACTGGCTGCGGAACTTTGCGGGCCTCTATTTGCAAAAACCACAGCAGCGCAGATCCCGGTAGATGGAGGAAATGACCGGGTAATTTGATTAAGACATTAGGGTCATTTAATACGACACCGGATTCAGAAACATTAGTTCAAAACACCCCGCCTAAAATTCTATTACTTTACTGACAAGCAAATACAATAGACTGTTTTCAGCGAAATATGTCTTTAATCAATTCCTTTTTAAAATTAAAAATTATTTACCCAGGTAATTTATTTGTAGATATCAAAGTTTGGCTTTTTTTAGTTGCATTACTAGAATTTTTGTAAGAGTCCATAGAATATTGAATCGGTTTTAAGATTACTTGTATATACAAGAATTTTCTTTAATTTGTTTGGTCTATTAAAAGTTCGGCAAAGGGATTTGAATACAGTTGGTAAGACTTTATTTGAAATTTCAATCTCAAATTCTTTTTAATTGATTTCATGTTATGATAAAAATCAAATTGTTTAAAAGGCGGGATTTTATTGCAAATGCATTCATCGGGGTTTTAGGAATTGTAGAATCAAAAGGTTATCTGGTGCCTGAAAAAAGTGGTTCGAAACAGTTTCAAAGTGAGTCACCGTTAACAGGCACAGGCATTATCGCGGGAACTATTTTAGGTGGTTCAGATATTTATATTCCACATTCAGTTGTTCAATTGTACAATCGCGTCACTAGAAAAATCGAAACTGTTGTCAGTGAATATAGTGGGAAATATGAGTTTAAAGGTTTAGCGCCTGGTAGTTACCAACTTTCTGTACCATCTATGCAGGGTTTTACACCCAAGAGTATTGAACTCAGTAAGGGTGCAAAAGCTGTGATTGATTTAAGAATAAAAAAAATTAAAATATCCAAACATTTTGCGAAGCCCCATGCTATGCAAATGAAGGATCTCTCAAGGATTAAAACCGGAGGCGTTTCTGTAATCGAAGTAAATGATTATATATTCGGCAATTATAAGGGTGATTTACATGCTCCTCCAAATGCAGATCGCAATCCCAGGAAGGCATTTATAATAAGATGGGAAAATTTTCCTTATACGTTTGTTTTTGCGCATGAATGCAGTTATTGCCCTTTTTTCGAATTTCCTTCCGGCGCAGGAGTCTGTTATCAATTTTTTGAAGGAAATGAAGGCCGGGCCGAATTGTTCAATGCTCCTGGCCGCATGGAGAAGAATTCTTTTGTCGATATCATTGAATCAGGACCGCAGAGGGTATGGGTGAGGTGGACATATTTCGGCGTAAATCAGGAAACTGGAGAGCAGTATTATAGAGGGACAGAAGATTTTTGGGCGTATCCAAGCGGAATGGTTGTTCGCAAACAATCATTTTTAAGTTTAAGAAATGATATTTACGGTTATTCCCGCGAGCCGATCGAATTGATTGGCATGTGTCCTGCATCAAGGACCTGGGTAGATGTTCTTGCAAAAGATCCACAAACAAATGAACATCATGCACTCACAGTATTAGATGCCTTTTCTCAAAACCGATACGATGTATTTTGGAAACATAAAGTTGAATCTATTGTAGATTCAAATGTTAGACGGGCAGGTGCATCATGGCGTGAATTAAACGATGCGAAAGGCGTTGCATTAATACTGCCCACCAGGCATGGCAGTGCCTTTTGCATTTTTGGAAACGCGTCGGGTTTCAGGAATGATTATACCCGCATAAAAGAACATTCTCATAAAGATACCGGTGGATTAGGGTGGGGATCTCAATCCTGGGATCATTGGCCAATAGGCTGGCTGAACAGCCAATTGCACGAGGTTAATAAGGATTCGCTTCAACTATACCCTAACCACTTTTCGCCGGCTGGTATGGACTTTTTTGCTTTACCAAATGAAGAAGTGGAAGGAAGTGTTTTCTATTCACTAATTGGAGTGTCACAAAAAGGGGATGAATTTATCAGGAATATTGCGAAGCAATGGTTGATTAATGGAGAAAGTGGTGTTGCAAATTTTGAGAGAAGTGCCGGTATTGGTATGCCAAAAGAGATTTAAAATTCATCTTAACATTGAATGCAAATGGAAACGTCTATGTCTGCAAAAAAAGCTTCTATTACCGGAAAAGTAGTTGGAGGGTCCGGTATATATATTCCTTGTTCGGAGGTAAAAATTTTAAATAAAGACTCCAAAGAAAGTCGGGTACTGGTTACAGATGGTTGGCCTTCAACAAATGAAAAATTTGAGTTTATAGATTTAGCCGCAGGAACATATGAACTTTCTGTTACATCAATGGAAGGATTTACACCGGTTATTGTTGATTTGAAAGAAGATGAAAGAGTTGAAATTAATTTGGTAATAAATAAGATTGAAGTTTCAGGGCAATTTAAAAGACAAAAGGTTTTCACAATGGACACGCTTAAAGATATTTCTTCTGAAGGCGTTTCAGTTGTCGAGGTTTCTGATTACGTATTTGGAAACTATGATGGGGAGTTAAAATATCCACCAAATGCTGATGCCAACCCACGAAAGGCTTTTATAATTTTTTGGAAGAACTTTTCGCACCGCTTCATTTTCGCACATGAATGCAGTTACTGCCCAATCATCGAACTTCCATCCGGAGCTGGCGTTTGTTATCAGTTTTTTGAAGGAAATGAAGGGAAAGCAGAACTATTTAACGCGCCTGGAAGAAGAGAGAGAAATACCTATGTAGACATCATGGAAAATAGCAGTGATCGAGTGTGGGTGAGATGGACATATTTTGGCGTAAATCAATTTACCGGCGAGCAGTATTATCGGGGCGTGGAAGATTTTTGGGCTTATCCAAATGGTTATATTGTACGGCGACAAACTTATTCAAGCCTGGCTGATAATATTCATGGGCATAGTCGCGAACCGATTGAGAATATTGGAATGTGTCCGGTTGGCAAAACATGGGTAGATGTGTTGCGTAAAAACGAAGACACAGGCGAACATCATGCACTTGTGGTTTTAAACGCCTTTACACCCGACAGGTATGACGTATTCTGGAAACATCATCCCGGCACACTGTATACTGCAACTCCAAGACGGGTTGGAAGTTCGTGGCAGAAAATCGAAAATGCCGCAGGCGTTGCCATTATATTGCCAATGAAGGAAGGTTCACCTTTTTGTGTTTTCGGCGATGCATCCGGTTTTCGACATGATTTTACCAGGATTAAGGACCATAGCTATATAGATACTGGTGGCGTTGGATGGATAGGTCAATCCTGGGATCATTGGCCTATAGGATGGTTAAATAGCCAGGGACACGAAGTTGATAAAGAATCTTTGCAAAAATATCCCAATCACTTCTCTCCTGCAGGAATGGATTTTTTCGCACTGCCGAATGAAGAAGCTGAAAGTGGTATCTATTATTCACTCATCGGAGTTGGTGGAAATAATTTAGAAATGATTCGTGAAGCAGCTGCGAAATGGTTGGCTATGAACAGTGGACTTACTAAACCGGAAAACTTGATAACCGCTGCAAAGCTACCTCCCATTCACAATTGAAAATGTGACCAGGGCCTATATAATTTCTCAGGCCCGATTAAATACACGCAGTTCCTATATTGATTGCAGGTTGCTCAAACGTCAAAGCTAATTTCAAATAGTCTTTTAATAATTGAACTGGTTCATTCTGTGTAACCAAAAACTCCTTTTTTTTCATTTAAAATTTTTTTTGAAATTTTTTTTATTAATTTACATGTCTATACAAGTATTAATTATATTTGTATAGACAAGTTGTATATTTATTTCTGCAGAATTTCAATTAAGGTGGTTAAGTATAATTTTAAATTGTTTCATCAGGCAGAAAAAAATGGATTCCAACAATGAATTGAATAGCCCGATAAATGACTGATTGCTCTTAAAAGTCAAAGCCAAAACAACAAAATATGAAAAAACGATTTGCCAGCGTTTGCCCATCATGGGAAGCCATTTGTCTAACCTGCATGAATATTTCCAGAAAGCAAAAATTTAAACTGAATACGATCTATTGCGGACAAGGCTCTTCACCTGGATAACCTCACCTGTCAATACAGCTTTTGCAGGAGCAGAAGTTAGGTTCGTATTTTGATAAATGCTGACAAACAGTTTCCAAAAATATTTTTTTCAAAACTAATTGCCATGAAGTTCTTATTATGCAACAGTCGTAAAATATGTTTCATGATATTGTTGCTTACAATATCATTACTGTCCTATGCCCAGGAAATTCTTACGGGTAGGATTTTATCGAGCCAGGGTGGTCAGCCGTTATCAGGCGCCACCATCAGCATCAAAAACGGCACCGTTAATGAAGTTGCCGATGTTGATGGTAAATTTCGGATCGCCGCAAAAATTGGCGATGTCCTAACAATTTCTAATGCCGGTTTTCAAACAAAGGAAATTAATATTTCAAGTCTTTCAGCATTGGATATCACATTGGTTGCAAACACTGATTTAGATGCTGTTGTCATTACTGGTTATTCTGCCCAACGCAAAAAAGACATCACTGGGTCAGTATCTGTTGTTGATATGAAACAAGTGAGAGCCATTCCTGCAGGTTCTGCGGCGCAGGGTTTGCAAGGGCAAGCTTCTGGTGTAAATGTAATCAGCTCGGGAGCGCCTGGGGGGGTGAGTACTATTTTTATACGGGGTATTACATCTTTTGGCAACACTCAGCCTTTAATTATTGTTGATGGCATTCAATCCAGCATTGATAACATTGCTGCAGATGAGGTAGAATCGATCCAGGTGCTAAAGGATGCAGGTGCGGCGGCAATATATGGTGTACGTGGATCCAACGGTGTAATTGTTATTACCACAAAAAAAGGGAAGGCGGGCAAAACCACTTTCTCTTATGATGCTTACGCAGGAATGCAACTTCCGCTTTCAGGAAATCCATTCAACTTGCTGGAAGGAGAAGAATATGCGAGAGTGTCTAAAATTGCTTTCCCAACTTCTGTACTGTTTGCCAATGGACTGCCCGATTATACCTATACTGGCCCGGGTGTTAGCGGCGTAGCTGCAGCAGGAAGCCCTCCGGTCGATATCTCAAAATATAATCTCGATCTGGCCAACTCCGCCAATAACTATCTGATCCAAAAAATCAATAAACAGGGAACCAACTGGTTTCAGGAAGTATTTGACCCGGCACTGATAACAAGTCATACACTAGGCATGAGCGGAGGGACTGAGAAAGCTACTTTTATGGCTTCCTTTAATTATTTCAACCAGCAAGGAACACTTAAGGCAACTGACCTTGTACGGTATTCAGGCAGAATCAATTCTGAATTTAAAATCAATAAAAATATCAGGGTTGGTGAAAATGTTTTTCTTTTTTACCGGCAGAACCGCGGGTATGTCAATTTAACTGAAAACCAGGCTATTCAAAGTGTTATCAGGATAATGCCTATTATACCCGTATATGATATTGCCGGGAATTATGGCGGTACTTTTGCAGGGCCTTCACTTGGTGATGCAGAGAATCCTGTGGCGCAGCAATCGAGGTCTAAAAATAACCGCAACCATTCGTGGAATGTCATAGGTAATGTATATGCGGAGGTCGACTTTTTACAAGACTTTACTGTTCGTACGAGTTTCGGTGGTAATCTTAATAATACATACAACCTGGGTTTTTTCTTCCCTCCTTATAATAATTCAGTTGGAAATTCTTCCAGCAATTCACTCAGCGAAGCTTCTGCGTATAACAGTAATACCATATGGACCAATACACTCAATTACAATAAGGATTTAGGTCGGCACCGTATAAAAGCAATGGTTGGCACGGAAGCGATAAGGAATTATGGTCGTAGGGTGAGCGCGGGCCGAAATAATTTCTTTTCTACAGACTTTAACTATTTGGTATTGGGTAATGGAACATCAAATATTTCGAATACCAGCTCTGCGTATGAAAATACCTTGTTTTCCATTTTTGGTCGGCTGGATTATACGTTCGATGATAAATATCTCCTTGCTGCCACGATTCGACGCGATGGTTCTTCCGTTTTCGGCTCAGAAAGCCGGTATGGTACATTCCCTTCTGTATCTGTAGGTTGGAGAATCTCTAATGAAAAATTCATGGCAGGAGTGAACTGGATCAATGACCTGAAATTAAGAGCCAGCTATGGAATATTAGGTTCTCAAAATAATATCAATCCAAATAATGCATATACGTTATTTGGCGGCTCAGCTTCATCGGCATATTATGATATTACAGGTTCTTCCACAAGCGCACAACAGGGATTTGCACTTGCAAGCATTGGTAATCCAAATACAAGTTGGGAAGAAAACATAGTCACTAATATAGGGTTGGATGCCACTCTTTTTAATAAATTAGATATTAACGTTGAATATTTCAGAAAATCAATAAAGGGATTACTTTTCCCACAACCCATACCAGCAGTAGTAGGATTGGTGGTACCCCCGATCATCAATATCGGCGACATCAGAAATACCGGTGTTGATCTGGCATTTAATTATCGCGGAAGTATCAACAGGCAATTACATTTCAACGCAGGTGCCAATATTACTACTTATAAAAATTCAATCATAGAAATACCCGGCCCCGGTTTTTTTGATGCGGGTACATCAAGGATCGGTAATCTGATCCGGAACAAAGAAGGCGAATCGGTAAGTTCTTTCTTTGGATATGATGTTATCGGCCTTTTTCAAAGTGCTGATGATGTAGCCAAATCGCCTTTACAGGATGGTGCAGCTCCGGGCAGATTCAAATATAGGGATGTAAATAATGACGGTAAAGTAACACCAGACGACAGGGTGATATTTGGAGATCCCAATCCAGATTTCACCTACGGTATTAATCTCGGTTTTAACTACAAAAACTTTGATCTATCTGCTATTTTTTATGGTTCACATGGCAATGAAATTATTAACCAGGTGCGGTGGTGGACTGAATTTTACAGCACTTTCACAGGTGCAAAAAGTAAGCGGCTGTTGAATGCATGGACACCAAATAATACTAACACTGATGTGCCCATTGTCGAAGCCGCCAGTTCTCTAAGTAATTCAGGTGCGCCGAACTCATACTATCTGGAAAATGGATCCTATTTTAGAATGCGATCATTGTCGCTTGGCTATAATATCCGCGCAGAAGTCTTGAAAAAGGCCGGGATAAGTAATCTACGGATATACTTACAGGGAACCAATCTTTTTACCATCACAAAATATTCAGGGCTTGATCCTGAAATAGGCGGAAGCAGTTCTGTTTTTGGTGTGGATTATGGAAACTATCCAAATAATCAAAAGACATTTCTTTTTGGAATAAATGCATCTTTTTGAAATTGAAAAATTTTTAATCGTCAAAACATGAAAAAAATATTTTATATCCTGGCATGCTCACTTTTGCTGTTAGCCTTGTTGCCGGTGGCTTGTAAGAAAAGTTATCTGGAGAAGGCGCCGATAGGAGTACTGAATGAAGACGTGCTGGCAACAGAGAGAGGAGTTAACGGATTGCTGATAGGTGCGTATTCCCAGCTGGATGGATATCCTACTCCGGCAGATGCCAGATGGTGGAATGGTTCGGTCGATAACTGGGTTTTTAATCTCGCAGGTGATGAAACGTATAAAGGCTCTAACTTTGGAGATGAAGCTTTTATGGAAGAAATTGAAAATTACACACCCACGCCGATTAATGTTGCTTTTGACAATAAATGGGTGACATTATTCGATGGTGCGGCAAGGGCAAACGCTACGCTCAGAGTATTGGCCAAAGTAAATGACCCGGGTTTTACAGCCGATGAAGCAAAACAAATTGAAGCTGAAGCTATTTTCCTAAGAGCTGTTTATCATTTTGAAGCTGCTAAATTATGGCGCAATATTCCATATATGATGGAAACTAATAGTTTTGAAAGCGGCGATTATATCGTAGGCAATACAGAGCCTGTTTGGCCAAAGCTCGAAGCGGATTTTAAGTTTGCAGTTGATAATTTAACGCCCACAAAAAATGAAGCAGGTAGAGCTAATAGTTGGGCGGCAAAGGCATTTTTAGCTAAAGTTTATATGTTTCAAAATAAATACACCGAAGCAAAAGTGTTACTCGACGATATTATTGCAAATGGAGTAAATGCCAAAGGGGTTAAATATGCGTTAATGCCTCGCTTTTTTGATAATTTTGATCCCACAAAGAAAAATGGTTCTGAAAGTGTTTTTTCGGTACAAATGTCTGTTAACGATGGTTCCGGCGGCTATAACAGTAATTTTCCAATTATATTAAATTTTGCATGGGGAGGAGGTCCATCAAGATGCTGCGGCTTCAACCAGCCTTCTCAAACGCTCGTCAATTCATTCCAGGTTGATGCGAACGGTTTGCCTCTAATAACAACTTTCAATTCAGCCAATGTAAAAAATGATCTTGGCCTGGCGAGTGCGGACCCATTTACACCCTATACAGGATTATTGGATCCCAGACTGGATTACACCGTAGGCAGAAGAGGGATTCCCTATCTGGATTGGGGAGTAATGGCTGGTAGTGCATGGATTCGCAACCAATCTCACGGTGGGCCATATTTAGGCATGAAATATGTCACGTCAAAAGCCAACGAAAATTTAAGTGAAGCTTCAGGTGGATGGCAAGCTGGTGCAGGCAATGCCATAAACTACAATATGATCCGATTTGCAGATGTATTATTGTGGGCGGCTGAAGTGGAAGTCGAAATAGGAAGCCTGGCCAAAGCAGAACAATATGTCAATCAGGTGAGGAACCGTGCTGCTAATCCTGCAGGTTGGGTTTACACCTATATCGACAATAGTGATCCGTCTAAAGGATTTACTAATACGCCTGCTGCCAACTACAAAATAAGTTTGTACAATGGTCAGTTTGCAACATTGGGGCAAAACTATGCCAGGGAAGCAGTTCGTTTTGAAAGAAGGCTTGAATTTGCACAAGAAGGACACCGCTTTTTTGATCTGCAGAGATGGGACAAAGGAACCGGGTACATGAGTGATCAACTGAATGCCCATATAGCTGCAACTGTCAATTATTTTAAGGGTGCTCAGGCAGCTGGAGTACCACTAACCTACAGTATATTAGTAGGTGCTACGTTTAAAAAAGGGAAGACTGAAATATTTCCAATTCCCCAGCAACAAATTGACCTCAGTGTAAAAGATGGACAATCGGTTTTAGTACAAAATCCGGGGTATTGATCATTGCATAAAATGAACATAGCAGGAGGTACAATAATTTGCACCTCCTGCTTACTATTAACACTGAGTTGTATTATTAACAAAAAGCACCAATGCATCTGGAAGATAGGATCAAATTAATAGGTAGTGTCTTTCAAAATGATGAGAAATATCTCATCTGATAACGTAGTCTTTTTTATTATGTCCACCGGCTATGGTGATTATAAAATTAGTGTCTTTTTAAGCGTTAGATTTAAGGGTATTTTACATATTAACCTGAACAGATCAGGAGTATAATAAATTGTTTTTTTTGTTTGATGCCCGATTGGTAATAAGTTCAGTCATTCATTCTTATCGATTCCTGCCATGAAAAAAAGGACCAGTTATTTCATTGTTTATTTAATTATAACTGTTTGTCTGATACCATCTTGTTTTCAGGAAGATGATCACAATAAAAAACAGGCTAAGCTTGTTGAAAAAGTGAGTTATAATTTTCACATCCGTCCAATTCTTTCCGATAGATGTTTTGTATGCCATGGGCCCGATGCCAATAAGCGGGAGGCAGGATTAAGACTGGATATTGAAGAGGAAGCATACAAAGCTTTTAAAGATGATTCGTCAGCGCATCCGATTGTTCCTGGTAAGCCCTTACTTTCAGAAGCATTTCTCAGAATTTCGGCTGATGATACCGGTATATTGATGCCCCCGCCTGCTTCAAATCTCAAACTGGAATCATTTGAAATCGAATTAATAAAAAAATGGATTGAACAGGGCGCTGAATACGAAAAACATTGGGCCTTTATAGCACCACGAAAAGTAAGTTTACCGGATATTAAAAACAAAAAATGGGTGATCAATGAAATTGACTATTTCATTATTGACCAATTGGAAAAGAATGATCTTTCTCCCAACCAGCCTGCTGATAAAGAACGATTGCTGAAACGGGTTTGCCTGGATATTACCGGATTGCCTCCTACATTGCAAATGATGGAGGAGTTTTTAGCAAACGATGATGTAGATGCCTATGAAAAAATCGTGGATGTTCTATTCAAAAATCCCGCTTACGGGGAAAAAATGGCTCTTCATTGGCTTGATATTTCAAGATATGCTGATTCGCATGGATACCAGGATGATTATTACAGGTCGCACTGGCCCTGGAGGGATTGGGTCATTCATGCTTTCAATAAGAATATGCGGTACGATGATTTTGTCAGCTGGCAGTTAGCCGGCGATCTCATGCCCAATGCATCTAAAGAACAAATATTAGCCACTGCATTTAACCGCAATCATAAGATTACTGAAGAGGGCGGAGTGATTGACGAAGAATATCGGATAGAATATGTAACAGATAGGGTCAACACTTTTAGTAAAGGACTTTTAAGCATGACCGTAGAATGTGCGCATTGCCATGATCACAAATATGACCCCATCTCACAAAAAGACCACTATCAGTTATTTGCATTTTTCAATAATGTAAAGGAAGCTGGTCTGGAACATGGTTATCGATCAGCCAAATTGCCTGTACTTGAAATAAGCGATGAAGATGTGAAAAGCGTCTTGTCCTTTGTGAATAAAAAAGATACCGGAAAAGTGATCGTCTCAGTGATGGGTGAGCGGGATAGTTTACGCAGAACATTTTTGTTGAACAGGGGAGCCTATGACGCACCGGCAGAAGAAGTTTTTCCCGGAACACCATCAGCTATTTTGCCATTTGATGAACACCTGCCCAAAAACAGGCTGGGTTTAACACAATGGATGTTCGATAAACGCAATCCCTTAACTGCAAGGGTTTATGTCAATCAAATATGGCAGGAGTTTTTCGGGACCGGCATTGTAAAATCCACCGGCGATTTTGGCATGCAAGGTGACCTGCCGTCACATCCTGAATTACTTGATTGGCTTGCAGTGGATTTCATGGAACATGGCTGGAATATTCAACGATTGATTAAGCAGATCATCACATCAGCTACATACAGACAATCGTCTGTTATGAATAGAAAAAAAATTGACCATGACCCTGAAAATAAATTGCTATCGTGTTTTCCCCGGTTGCGAATGCGGCCGGAACTAATAAGAGATATAGTTTTTGCAAGCAGTGGATTACTTGTCAATCAAATTGGGGGCCCAAGCGTAAAACCGTATCAGCCAAAAGGAATTTGGGAGGCCGCAGCATCAAGCGGAGGAATTGTGGGTAACCTGGGAGTTTACAGGCAGGATCATGGAGAAAGTATTTATCGAAGAGGCGTATATACTTTTATCAAGCGGACTGTACCGCCTCCTTCGATGATCATTTTTGATGCAAGTACCAGGGATCAATGCGAAGTGAAAAGAAGTAAAACGAATACGCCACTACAGGCACTGGTAATGATGAACGATCCTACAGTTTTGGAAGCGTCCCGGGTTTTTGCAGTACGGTTACACGAAGAAAGAAATAAAGTCGATGATAAAATATTTACAGCCTTTCGATCCATTCTATGCAGACAACCCAAAGAGGAGGAATTGAGGTTATTGGTCAACTATTACGAACAAACGCTTAGGTCATTAAAACCTGGAAACGTGGATAAATTATTGGCAATCGGGGAATATCGGTTGACAACAACAGGGGATAAAAATAGCATAGCAGCTTTGATGCTCACTATATCCGGAATATATAATTTGGAAGAGTCGATAACAAAATAAAAAAAGATGATGGAGTTTGATATTCGGAAGCAGATGGCTTTGAATGTGAATCGAAGGCGTTTCCTGTCTAAACTAAGTTTGGGCCTGGGCAGTATCGCGCTGGGTTCTTTACTTGTACCTGATCTTTTTAAAACAAATAATGATGACATTTCAGATTTTATACCTGGTGTGCCACATTTTGCTCCGAAAGCTAAAAGAGTTATTTATCTTTTTCAAAATGGGGCGCCCTCTCAATTGGAAACATTTGATTATAAGCCAAAGCTTAGAGAAATGTTTGGACAGCAATTGCCTGAAAGCATTAGAAGTGGGCAGCGATTAACAGGCATGACAGCCGATCAGAAATCTTTCCCCCTGGCAGGTTCATTTTTTGACTTTCAGCAATATGGCGATTCAGGTGCGTGGGTAAGTGCTTTATTCCCGTATATGTCAAAAATTGTTGACGATGTTTGCATTATCAAATCCATGCACACCGAAGCGATTAATCATGATCCTGCTCTTACTTTTTTTCAAACTGGTTTTCAAAACGGCAACCGGCCCAGCATGGGGTCATGGCTGAGTTATGGTTTAGGTAGTGAGAACAAAAACCTGCCGGCATTTACAGTGCTTCTTTCGCGCGGTATTGGTAATGGCCAGGGGGTCTATTCTAAATTGTGGTCGAATGGATTCTTAGATTCAATGCACCAGGGGATACAATTAAGTAATGGGGAAGATCCTGTACTTTATTTGAATGATCCCGAAGGAATGACAAGAGACATGCGCCGGAAATTCATTGATAATATTTCCAGCTTAAATGAGTTGGGATTTAAAGAATTCGGTGACCAGGAGATCGTTACAAAAATCAAGCAGTACGAAATGGCTTATAATATGCAGATGGCTGTTCCGGATGTATTTAACGTTACCAACGAGCCAGACAGCATTGTTAAATTATATGGTCCTGATTGTTTGGTACCTGGCACATATGCATCTAATTGTTTGTTAGCGCGGAAACTTTCTGAAAACGGTGTGCGGTTTGTGCAATTATACCATCAGGGGTGGGACTCTCATGCAAATCTACCTATTGAAATGGCGGCTCAGGCTAAAGATGTGGATCAGGCTTCCGCTGCTATTATTACAGATTTAAAGCAGAGGGGACTACTGGATGAAACACTGGTGATATGGGGAGGGGAATTTGGACGTACAAATTTCAGCCAGGGAAAACTGACTAAAGAAAATTATGGCAGGGATCATCACCCCCGATGTTTTAGCATCTGGATGGCAGGCGGTGGAATCAAGCCTGGGATAGTGTATGGACAAACAGATGAATTTGGTTACAATATTGTTTCGGACCCCGTACACGTGCACGATTTTCAGGCAACTGTGCTCCATCAGCTGGGCCTTCATCACGAGAAATTAATTTTTAAACATCAGGGACGCCGTTATCGCCTGACTGACGTGAGTGGTAATGTGGTAAAAGATATTCTGGCTTGAATTTGAATGGCAATTTAATCCCCGCTATTAGTCGTCACTTGATTAATTTTTTATTGCCGGTAATAAAATGAAAATTTACTTTTTGCGCCTTAGGCTAAAGAAAATTGTAGACTGATAAACTAACAGGAACCCGAATGGAAAATACATTTAAGGCATGAAGGTTAAAGACAGAAAATATTTTGAAGGTAATTTGCTGTTAGTCATTAACTCACTAGCATTGTTTTTGACCATTTTTGAAAATAAGCTTTCGTTACCGCTTTGGCTAACTTCCATTGGGCGAATGCATCCAATGATTTTACACTTTCCGATAGTCATTATATTACTTGCACTTATACTGGAATTTTTAAGTATCACTAATCGAATTGGGATTGGTCATAATAGGGAAGGTTTAATTTATTATTTATTTTTTACCGGTGCGATATCAGCGGCAATTACAGTGATAATGGGGCTTTTTCTGTCTAATGAAGGAGGCTATAATGAAAAGTCACTTATTTGGCATAAATGGCTAGGCTTGTCAGTGTCGATAATTACTTTTCTGATATATACGCTTAGAGAATATCACTGGTATACAAAGCAAGTAGCAAAGTTTGCTATTTTTTTTACAGCAGGTTGTATCGTATTGACAGGGCATTTTGGTGCGATACTGACCCACGGGGAAAACTTTATTCTCGCTCCGCTTACAGCAATTGAGCCCACCGCTAAAAAGTTTGAAGAGGCATTGGTTTATGATGATTTGATTCAGCCCATACTACAATCCAAATGCAATAGCTGCCATAACAACGACAAAAAAAAGGGCAGGCTTAGCTTATCCGATTCAAGTGCTATTGTGAAAGGTGGCAAAACAGGCAGATTATTTGTAGCAGGAGCACCGGAAATGAGCCTGATGCTTGAACGACTTCATCTTCCGGTTAATAATCGTAAGCATATGCCGCCGTCAGGGAATCCTCAATTGACTGAGCAGGAAATACAGCTATTGTATTGGTGGGTAAACAGCGGGGCGCCATTCGATAAAAAACTTATTGAACTGCCGTTACAGGATACTTTGCGCAAAATGGCATCAGAAATATTTGAATCCGATGACCAGGAAGAAGAGATGTATTCATTTGCATCAGCTCGTCAGGAAGATATTCAGTACCTCAATAACAAAAATCGAACGATTTCGCCATTCTCAAAAACATCACCTGCCCTGGATGTAAGAATTTTCAACAGCGCAGCATATAATATTAGTTTAATCGAAGAATTAAATGTTGTGAAAGACCAGGTGGTTTCGCTAAGCTTGGATAGACTACCGATAAAAGATATTGATGTGCAGGCTATCCTGATGTTTAAAAACCTTCGCCGCTTAAATTTAAATTCTACGCAAATAACTTCTGCAGCAATAGCGCAACTTGAAAAATTAAAGCACCTTCAATTCCTCTCTTTATCTGGTACAAAATTAAATTTTCAGGATTTATACTCGTCAATAAAAAATGCTAGTAATAATAAAACTATATACTTGTGGAATACAGGCATAGAGATGAACGAAGTAAAAATATTACGACAAAAATTTCCCTCGATAGTATGGATTGCCGGTTATGTAGATGATGGCTCGAATCCATTACAGTTAAATAATGTGACGATTGAGAATCCCATTCAGGTTTTCACGGACAGTGTACAGATCAAATTGAACCATGTTATAAAAGGGGCTGAAATTCGTTATACTATTGACGGATCTGAACCCGATAGCGTTCGATCTCCGGTATTTAATGAATTAAAGTGGTATCATAATAATACCGTAATTAAAGCACGTGCTTTTAAAAAGGGATGGTCCAGTAGCGGGATTGCTGAATTCTCGTTCTTTAAAGCTAAAATTATACCCGATAGTGTACTCATGTCGGGGCCACTTCATTACAGATTTCCTGGAATGGGTAAAGAGACTTTTTTTGACCGACGATTAGGCGGAGTAAGTCCCTTCGGCGATAAATGGGCAGGCATAGTAGAGCAGCCAGTTACATTGACCCTGTTATTTACTGAAGCAAAAGATATTTCGTCTGTAATGTTTCAATTTCTGATGATGCCTTCGATGAATGCAGGATATCCTGGTCAAATTGAAATATATGGCGGGGATTCAGAAAATGATTGTCAGATAATTTCGCGGATCAGGTCTAAAAAACCAAATAATAAAGTTGTAAAAATTGATCAGATTGAAACAAACTTTAAATCTAGGAGGGTAAAAGTATTGAAGATTACTTTGATACCTGCAAAATTAAATGACGGAAAACTAAGCAGTAATACCCTTTCATTCATTGATGAAATATTTCTTAATTAAATGAATTTGCAGTAGCAATATTTTTTTCGGTTGGCAAAAACAGCGAGGAGCAAAAATAATTTCAAACTCATCGGCATACATTATTACAACCGGTTTTATGGCGAAGTATCTGAAACAGATTGGAAGCTATATGAACAAAAGAAGTTTTTTTATTCAGTATTCCAAATTGGATCATTAATAATTCTGCAGTCTACTCTAATGAATAAATGTAATTATGTACATATATCACTGTACCCTGACTGGAGTTAAAAATGTGATTTTTAGTTTCGGTGTTGTCTACTTTCAATTGATCCTACTCCGATATTTTAGAATCATAATACTATTTTTCCCTTCGTGCCTGTATTTTTCATGTAAGCAACATGAGCCATTATTTATTGCAATCAATTCATCCCATTCCGGTATTTTATTTAACAACAGGATAATTGAAAATGATTCAATAAACGCGTTGGATCTGATCAACATATATAATGGCGGGGGAGTAGGTATTGGTGACTTTAATAATGATGGATTACAGGATGTTTATTTCACAGGAAATATGGTTTCCAATAAAATGTATTTAAACAGAGGTGATTTTAAGTTTGAAGATATCACCGATCGCTCAAATACAAATGGTGAAGGGAAATGGGCGAGAGGAGTATCAGTGGTTGATATCAACAATGATGGATTAACTGACCTTTATGTTTGTAATTCGATCGCCGATAACCCAAAGGAAAGAGAAAACATTTTATATGTGAATTTGGGCATCGGAACAGACGGTATGCCTGTCTTTGCTGACAAAGCAGGGGAATATGGCCTTGATGACAATTCCCATTCTACTATGGCATCGTTTTTTGACTGCGACAATGATGGCGACCTGGATATGTATCTAACCGTCAATGTTATTCCGCCGGCTGAAAATCCCTCCTATTTTAGAACCGCAAAAATAAAAGGAGAGCATCCCAGCACTGGTAAATTATACCGGAATGATTGGAACGAAAAATTACGCCATCCTTATTATACTGATATCTCAAAGGAGGCGGGGATTACCATTGAAGGATATGGACATTCAGCAAGTGTTGCGGATATTAATAACGACGGTTGGAAAGATATATATGTTGCCAATGATTTTCTACCTGACAATATCCTTTATATCAATAATCATAATGGCACATTTACTAATAAGGTAAAAGAATATTTTAGTCATACTTCCAATAATTCGATGGGTCAGGATGTAGTTGATATTAATAATGATGGGCTGCAGGATGTGATAGAATTGGATATGAACCCTGAGGATAATTTCCGGAAGAAAACAATGATGAACAGCGTCAATTACAATTACCAAAAAAATTTCGAGAAGTTTGGTCTGCAGCACCAATATGTCAGGAATGTTTTGCAGTTGAATCTCGGGCCCAGAATAATAAACGGCCTGCCTGCTGATCCTGCCTTTAGTGACATCGGGTACTATGCTGGAATTGCTGAAACAGATTGGAGCTGGGCACCTTTAGTTGTTGATTTTGACAATGATGGTTACCGCGACATCATTATAACCAATGGATTCCCTAAAGACATTACAGATCATGATTTTGGTGCTTTCAGGAATGAATCATCATCTATCGCATCCAAGAGTACTTTATTGGAACAAATTCCGGAAGTTAAATTGAAAAAATATGCGTTTCGAAATAATGGTGATTTAACCTTCGAGAATGTTTCGACAATGTGGGGTTTTACAGTACCCTCTTTTTCGAACGGGGCAGCTTATGCCGACTTTGATAATGATGGCGATATGGATGTCGTTATCAATAATATTAATGATGAGGCAACACTATATCGAAATAATTTAAGAAATCAGCGTAAAAAAGAAGAGTTCCATTATTTACAAATAAATCTGCGTGGCGACTCTTTGAACCGTAATGGACTAGGTTCGTTTATATACATCTACTACGATGAAAGAAAACAGATTTATGAACATAACAATTTCAGAGGTTACCTGTCTTCCGTTCAACTTGGTCCACATTTTGGATTAGGGTCGTTGACATCGATTGACTCCCTGGTGGTATTGTGGCCTGATGGAAGAAAACAAAAACTTGAAAATGTTGCCTCAGATTCGATCCTTCACCTGGATATCCGAACAGCAAAATTTATTGATACTTCTTCAGTATTACGTCAGCAGGAAAAAAGGATGTTCACATCGATTACTGACTCCATTCAACCTGTAATACATTATCAAAAGGACTTTAATGATTTCAATATACAAAGACTTTTACCCCATAAATTTTCTGAATCAGGGCCTGCACTGGCAGTAGGAGATATTGACAAAGATGGAAGAGATGACATAGTCGTTGGAGGTAATGCGGATCATCCTGCCACATTGTTGCTGCAAATTGAAAATAATAATTTCCTGCAACGCAATTTGCAATTCTCAGATAGAAAAAAAGATTCTGCAATAGGATACGACGCTGGAATCTTGCTTTTTGATGCAGATGCCGATGGAGATCTTGATATTTATGTGTGTAAGGGCGGGTATGAAAAACCACCTGGCCATGCTTCTTACCAGGATGAGCTGTATTTAAATGATGGTAAAGGGCTGTTCACTGTTGCAAAAGCCGCGATCCCGGCTAATCTAAATAGTAAATCTTGTGTCAGAGCTGCAGACTTCGATAAAGATGGTGACCTCGACCTCTTTGTTGGCGGAAGGGTGATGCCATGGAATTATCCTAAAGCAGTCAGCAGTTATATTTATAGAAATGATAGCCAAAACAAAAAGGTGAAATTTACAGATGTAACCACATTGGTTGCGAAGGACCTGATTGAAATTGGATTGGTAAGCGACGCGATATATACAGATTTTAACAATGATGGTTGGCTGGACTTAATGATTGCGGGTGAATGTATGCCAATAGTATGTTTAAGAAATGAGAAGGGAATTTATGTGAATGCCACTGATGAAACTGGAATCAGCCACCTGAAAGGCCTGTGGAGCAGCATAACAGGCGCCGATTTGGATAAGGATGGCGACACCGACTATATTGTAGGTAATAGCGGTGAAAACTCACTGTATAGGGGAAGTGAAAAATTCCCGCTGATTATTTATGGGAAAGATTTTGATGACAATGGATTATATGAATGTATCCCAGCCCGATTTTTCAAAAGCCGGAGTGGTTTGCCAGAGTTATTTCCTTTGCATACACGCGATGATGTTGTAGACCAGTTTCCATTTGTGAAGAAAAAATTTCCGGATTATAAATCTTTTGCAAATGCCGGATTCAAAGATGTTTTTTCACCAGGGCAATTGGAAGGAGCTCTGTCTCTGGAGGTCAATTATTTTAAAAGTGTAGTGATTGAAAATAGAGGGAATGGAAATTTCGAGATTTCACCGCTCCCCGTAATGGCTCAGTTGTCACCTGTTAAAGCCATAGTTGCAGAAGATCTGAACGGAGATGGAAATGTTGATGTGATGATCTCAGGAAACGATTATGGCACAGATGTTTCTGCAGGACAGGCCGATGCATTGAAAGGTGTGGTATTTCAGGGAGAAGGGAATGGGAAATTTGCTACTTTATCAATAGCGCAAAGCGGGATATATATCCCGGGTGATGCCAGGGCGTTGGTAACATTAAACGGAAGCGATAATAAAGTTATCGCTGTGGCCTCTCAAAATAAAGGAAGAATGTCGTTCTTTTTATCAGAGTCTGGTTTTCAAACACTTCCAATAAATCCTGATGATGAAGCAGCTGAAATAATTTACAGGGATGGCAGAATAGAAAAAAGAGAATTTTTTTACGGTTCTTCCTATTTATCCCAATCGGCCCGTCACCTTCGTTATTCATCGGGGGTTAAATCAATTAAAATTACTAATACTCAAGGCCGGAAAAGAGAACTGCTGATAAAAAACTGAACGCAAATTTGAATAACAGAATTATCAATTTTATGCGAAAGTGTACTGTCAAAAACTATTTACCTGGTTGCATTTTGAGCCATATAGGTACCAAGAGAACTTTGATGAAATAATGATTTAACTACCTGCTATTTTGAAAAACATAGCATACAGGGGAGAGAAATCATTGGTTACTCATTTCAGTCCAATATTTTCTCCTTACCTATGTGGTGCAAAAGACCAGGCACTGCAGATGTTTTAGCTTTTGAAGTAAATGCGAACTAAATG
>JANPJC010000254.1:0-2451 GCA_031425315.1 Chitinophagales bacterium | reverse complement strand
ATGCAACAAAACATTATTGAAAGAAGCGCCTTTACTTTTCCTGCTGCTGATTGAATAGGGCAAAACCACACCTACTAAAAATGTAAAAGAAGGTTGAATCATATCATGCAGCGCCAGCCATGTCCACTCCACATGGCTTTGTTGGAATGCGACAAAATTCCAGAAAGCACTACCTGGCAATTGCTTTGCCACCGTTTCCAAAGAAAGGATTTCCGCCATCATCAGCAACATTACAAATCCCCTGTATACATCTACAGACGCAATCCTGTTAACAGGCAGTGACGCTGCTAAATTACTTTTAACAGTAGGAGCTGAAGCAGGTGTAGTGAGATTTTCCATGATTTCTGATTACTTTCTTTTTTAAATGAATTGATAATGTCATTATTCAGCTGCTTTCATCAACACGGAATGCTGACCATACTTCCTGTTTTGTTTTGACGCTTTTTCTCCATGATCTAAATAGCTGGCTGTTAAAACAATTACAGCATCGCCACTTAGTCGGACTCGCTTTTGCATCGTACGGAAAGAGCCTTCAATTCCCGGATAAATGGTGATTTCGGGATTACTGTTCTTTGTCAAAATCCAGTTGACTATTTCGTTTACTTCTGTTGATGTCATAGCTGGATGTGGCGGCATGGGCAAAGTACCCCATACTCCTGTTGACCCATTTATTACCTTGCTTGTAAGCTTGGCGATCGTGGCTTTGTTCGCAGCATATTTATTTGCAATCAATTCAAAAGATGGTCCTATCAATTTTCCTTTTGAAGCATGACATGAGAAACAATCAGCATTTTTTAACAAGGTTAATCCTGCCGGTTCTCCGACATTTTTTTCCCTCTCGGCCATATGTGCTTTTGCTTCGCTGATGGCATTGAAATAACTCACTTCCATCAACACCTCATTTGCATTGATCTCGTCGTACTCCGAGTTGCCATCTTCTGCGTCATTAATTTTTATTTTGTATCGCACTACTTCTTCCCATCCAAATATTGATTCAGCAACGGGGTTGGAAATGGATACTTTGGGCGGTGTGTTTACTGTTCTTTTGCCGGCAGTCACAAAGGCGGTCATCAGCCAAAACGCAATACCCAAAAATGTTAATGTACGATGTAATCTTGTTCCCTGCATCTTCATTTTTCTGCAAGATTATATGCTAGGCCTGGTGTATTTCGTTCGCCACTCTGTTGGCAGATCTCGTCGCTGCTTCAGTGCCCCAGTTCAGGTTATCAGCATAAGCACCTGCAAAGTGAATGCGGCCATGTGGCTTCATCAGGTGCGGCCAGAATTTCTTTAAAGTCCCTACAGGAAATGGCAATCTTTCGCAAGTGGAGGCATATGTTTCTTTTGTCCAGTCGCGGCTAATTGCAAGCTCGATGGTATCTTTTTTGCCAGGATAAGTTGCTCTGAACGCGGCTAACGCTCTTTGCGGAGAAACGCCACCGGGGCCGGTTCCCAGCACAATCACGCGATGGGTATCCACCTCATCTGCTGAATGCCACACATCGCCAAGATCTGGGTGGCCGATAAATAAATTAATATTTGGAAGTCCATCTTCAAGCCAGAATTTAGAGCTGGCCTGGAACACAAATCTTGAGTAAGAATCGTAAGTGAGGTTATCAAAAATGTATTGCTTTTCAGGTGGCATGGCCGGTTGTATCGGGATACTTCGGAATGCCGGCAGCGGGATGCAATTGACAAAATAGTCAGCTTGCATCTGCATTTCTTCATTGAATTTTTTGCAGGTAACTGTTACGCCACTGTCGCTGTTTTTAATCGCAACAACTGGACTGTTCAGCCAAACCCTGGCACCCAATTTTTTTGCGAATGCATTAGGCAACATCTGGTTGCCACCTTTCAAGCGGTGGATATCAGTTGGAAAAACCGGCACTCCTCTCAGTTTAAGAATAGCAGCATACCATAAACTGAATAAAGCTGATTCACCTTCACCGCCCAGGAAGCCCAGGGCAGTTTTTGAAGCTCCCTCTTTTTTGAAAAAATCAGCCGTCGTAATTTTATCGTAGTCATCATAACCAACACCAAAAGGCTGGTATTCGTCGGTAAACTTTTCAAGATGCGGTGCTGTATACAAAGTTTGTAACTCCCCCCACGCATTCGCGGAGAGGAACTTTACTTCTCTCTCATTAAAACCAAACTTTTTTAGCACAACCGGATCAGCTAACATTTCTTCTGTGTAGTATTTACCATCAATGCGTCGTTGTACGTTGCGGCGCCTCGGATAAGGAAGTACCTCAAGTCCCAGTTCCCGGGCATATTCAAGATATATTTTATATCCTGGCTTAGCGATATGCTCCATACCAAAATCGCCATATAAACCATCTGAAAGACCATCATGTACAGTGAAGATATGACCTCCATGCCTGCCGGAAGCTTCCAATACTGTTACATCATGCCCCTTCTTCATCAATTCATAAGCACAGCAAAGTCCGGCCA
>JANPJC010000253.1:0-30992 GCA_031425315.1 Chitinophagales bacterium | reverse complement strand
ATTTTTCCCTGATTGACCAATTTTCGAAAAGGCTCCTGAAAGCCAATATATCCCAAATCAAATAATGCCTTTGTCCACATTCTGCTATACAGTAAATGCCCTACAGCATGTTCTGTGCCGCCTATATACAAATCTACCTGTCCCCAATAATCACTGGCTTCCCTGCTGCAAAATTTATCACTGTTTTTGGGATCCATATAACGAAGGAAGTACCAGCTGCTTCCTGCGTATCCCGGCATTGTATTAACCTCTCTGATTCCGTCCTGGTAATTTGCCCATTCAGATAAGTTAGCCAAAGGGCCTTCTGCATCAGGGCCCGGTTTCAATTCATCCATGTAAGGTAGCTCCACGGGCAACTGATCTTCCGGTAATGGATATGCGATGCCATTTTTCCAGATCACTGGAAACGGTTCCCCCCAGTAACGCTGGCGGCTAAATGCAGCGTCCCGCATTTTGTAATTGGTTTGCCGTTTTCCGATACCGGCTTCTTCAATTTTTTCCAATGCCACTGCAATGGCGTCTTTCATAACCAAGCCATTCAAAAAACCACTGTTTTCAAGTATCGCATCTTTAGTAGGATTGGCTTCGTTGCCATCATAAAAACTGCCAATGATATTAGTTATTGGTAAATCAAAATGTCTGGCAAATTTATGGTCGCGTTCATCACCACATGGTACGGCCATAATCGCACCGGTACCATAACCTGCCAATACATACTCACTGATCCATACCGGAATTCTTTTTTCCGAAAATGGATGTCTGCAATACGAACCGGTAAAAGCACCCGTGATTTTTTTCTCCGCCATCCTCTCCCGCTCGCTCCTGCTGTTTACATACTCAATATATTTTGAGATGGTTTCCTGCTGTTCAGGTGTGGTATAATCCTTTACACTTTCATGCTCAGGTGATACTACGAGAAAGTCAACACCAAAAATGGTATCAGGCCTGGTTGTATATACCCTTATCGGGTTTTTGCCGGTAGGAATTTCAGGCTCAAAATCCATTTCTGCGCCAAAACTTTTGCCGATCCAGTTTACCTGCATGTCTTTCATGCTGTCACTAAAGTCAATACTATTCAAACCTTCGAGCAAACGGTCTGCATACTCGGTAATCCGGAGGTACCACTGCCGAAGTTTTTTCTTCACTACCGGAAAACCGCCTCTTTCGCTGACGCCATTAATTACCTCATCATTGGCAAGTACTGTCCCCAATGCTTCACACCAGTTTACTTCGCCATATCCACAAAAGGCAATTCTGTAATTCATCAAAATATCATGTTGCTCTTTTTCTCCAAAAGCATTCCAGTTATCAGCGGTGAATCGTACATTTTTATCGCCGGGACATGGATGGCTGATATTACCCTCTTTCTTAAAAACCTCAATTAATTTATTGATCCTTTCTGCCTTATTCGATTTACGATTGTACCAACTGTCAAACAGTTGTAAGAAGATCCATTGGGTCCATTTGTAATAGGAAGGGTCTGAGGTACTCACTTCCCGTGACCAGTCGTATGAAAATCCAATCTTGTCGAGCTGAGACCTGAAGTTCTTTATATTCTGTTCAGTTGAAACTGCAGGATGTATACCATGTTCAATGGCATATTGCTCTGCAGGAAGTCCAAATGAATCGTAGCCCATAGGATGCAAAACATTAAACCCTTTCAACCGCTTGTACCGGGTAAAAATGTCACTGGCAATATAACCTAGCGGATGTCCCACGTGCAGCCCGGCGCCACTTGGATAAGGGAACATATCCAGCACATAATACTTAGGCCGGTCAGAAAGATTGCTGACTCTATAGCTGTTCATCTCCTGCCATTTCACCTGCCACTTTTTTTCTATCGCTCTGAATTGATATTCCATGTGTATAAAAATCTGTTTAATCTAATGTTAAAAAGGCCGGGTAAAAAAAATTTTTAATTGCCTGCCTGCGTTATGAAGGTGGCAAAAATACATAAACAGCGCAAAATCATTATTTTTGCGCGCATCCTTCGTTCCCGTTCTAAAGCAATATCCAGATAATCCCATACGAAATGAGTGAGATCAGCAAAACTTCGATGAAACGCAGCAAGCCCTCTTATTTTATGGCAATCCTTGGAGTGGCCCTTGTGCTGTTCATTTTGGGTATGCTTGGTTGGATCACTATTAATGCCAGCAAGCTCGAAAATTACTTTAAGGGAAGTGTTCAGGTACATGCCTTTATCCGTGAAGGCAGTCCTCAGAAAGAAATAGATTCCCTCCAGAATTATGTGACCACACGTGAATATGCACGAAATGTGGAATATGTAACTAAGGAAATGGCGAAGGAAAAATTC
Organism: Chitinophagales bacterium; assembly: GCA_031425315.1. GTDB lineage: Bacteria > Bacteroidota > Bacteroidia > Chitinophagales > Chitinophagaceae > Pollutibacter. Next base: position 28,678 of record JANPJC010000253.1, on the reverse strand, counting down.
ATTGGCGACAATAATGAAGATTGGAATAAGGTGCTGGATTATAACCCCTTACCTGCCAGCGTAGACTTTTACCTCGACCCGGAGTACGTTAATAAAGATAGCCTGGCTATGATTATTACCGATATCAGTCAGCACTTTATCGTGAGCGAAGTAAAGTACCCGGATGCTGTAGTTAACAATCTCAACAATGTGGTGAGGAAGATTGAAATCTTTTTGCTCGCATTATCAGCCATTTTATCACTTATCGCCATTATACTGATAGATAATACCATCAAACTGGCAATGTTTTCAAACAGGTTCCTGATAAAAACCATGCAGATGGTGGGCGCCACAAGGTGGTTTATATCAAAGCCCTTTGATAAGAAAGCGATAATGAATGGACTGATGAGCGCCATCATTGCCATTGTATCGATTGGTATGATCATCTATGCGGTAGAAAAATGGTGGCTCCCTGAAATCAAGGTGTTACGCGATAATACCCTCCTTGCGCTGCTATTTCTTGCAATGATTTTAATTGGCATAGGAATAACTTTTATCAGCACCCATCGCAGCGTAACCAAATATCTTAAGATGAAGCTCGACGATCTTTATTAATGATGGTTTAACCGGCATCAGGGCTTGCTGGTTCATGTATTTCCTGTAATTTGCGGCACATTCTAAGGGTATGGAAAAAAAGTTCAACAGTTTATTTGGCAAAGAAAACTTCATGTGGATGGCAATCGGCGGAGTAGTCATTATCCTCGGCATTTTGCTGATGTCCGGCGGAAAGAGTGCCGATCCTAATATCTTTGCCGATAATGAAGTATATAGTACCCGCAGGATTACGATTGCCCCAATTCTTATTATCATAGGCTTCATCATTGAGATTTATGCAATAATGAAGAAACCCAGGATTCAATAGATTACCATTTCCCTCCAGGCTTAATTATTGAACATACCTCACTAACACTCCATTATGGATGTATTTCAGGCAATCATACTGGCTATTATTGAAGGGCTGACGGAGTTTCTTCCCATTTCATCGACAGGACATATGGCGATCGCATCAGCGTTCATGGGAATCAACACCGACCCGCTGGCTAAGCTGTTCATGATCGTGATACAGTTTGGAGCGATTCTCTCCGTGGTAGTGCTTTACTGGAAAAAATTTCTTGATTTTAAAACCATCTCCTTTTATATAAAATTATTCATCGCCATTATTCCTGCGCTCGTTTTCGGCGCACTATTAAATGATTATATTGAAACTATCCTTGAAAAACCGTTGGTTATTGCGCTTGTATTGTTAGCCGGTGGGGTAATACTGATTTTTGTAGATAAATGGTTTAATCATCCCACTATCGAAACTGAGTCAGACATTTCGAATAAAAATGCTCTTGTAGTCGGATTGTTTCAGGTATTGGCAATCCTGTTACCGGGCCTGAGCAGAAGTGCCGCCACAATTATTGGAGGAATGCAACAAAAAATGACGAGGCAGGTGGCTGCAGAATTCTCGTTTTTTCTCGCGGTACCTACTATGTTTGCCGCAACCGTTAAAAGTCTGTATGATATGTATAAAGATTCACCCGAAGTGCTCAGCGCGGGAAATATTAATATCATACTCATCGGAAGTATTATTGCCTTTGTTATTGCCATACTCGCTATCAAATTCCTGATTACCTATCTGCAGAAAAATGGCTTTCGGGTTTTTGGTTGGTATCGCATCTTCTTAGGAATAGTATTACTCATTCTTATCTTCACAGGTTACATCAAGGGGTAAGCGTAAACCTGCCATGTTTTGTAAACATGATTGGTTTACATAACTTACTGCTCCCGAAAACAAAGTAAATGGCAAATATTTCAAAAAGGCAGGAAAATGCCTGGGCAATGTACGACTGGGCCAACAGTGCTTATAACCTTGTGATTACCGCCACCATATTTCCTGCATATTATGTTGGTATTACCAGTTCAAAAATACCGGGCGAACTTTCGTATGTCGACTTCTTTGGTATCAAAATAATCAACACCGTTCTGCAGGATTATGCTTTGGCACTGGTATTTATGCTGGTGGCAATTTCGTCACCAATACTTTCATCTATTGCTGATTATCGCCGCAGCAAAAAAGTATATCTTTTTTGGTTCAGCTTTCTTGGAGCGGCCGCATGTAGTGCATTATTCTTTTTTACGCCGCAACGAATAGAATATGGAATTATAGTTTTTTCTATAGCTGCCCTCGGGTATTGGAGCAGTCTTGTTTTTTATAATTCATATCTGCCCGATATAGTACCCCTTGAAGAGCGCGACAGGGTGAGCGCCAAAGGCTTTGCGCTGGGGTATATTGGAAGTGTGATACTGCAGCTGATCTGCTTCGCGATAATATTAAATCCCGGTATACTTGGCCATTTAGGTTTTGACGCGTCTGATCGCACGATAGCTGCAAGATTTTCATTTTTACTTGTCGGATTGTGGTGGTTCGGTTTTGCTCAGATTACTTTAAGGGCGATGCCGCTGGAGAGCCGGAGCGTAAGAAAAGCAAGAAAAAATGTTTTATTAAATGGCTTTCACGAATTGAAACTTGTGTTTCAACAGGTGAAGACAATGAAGGTAATGCGCCGGTTTCTTTTTGCATATTTCCTTTACAGTATGGGTGTACAAACAGTAATGCTTGTAGCTGCGGGTTTTGCAAAAAAAGAGATTTTTACAGATCAGAAGGATGAACCAAAGTTGCTGATTACTATTATCATCATTCAATTGGTGGCAGTTGCAGGGGCAATCGGGATGAGTAAATTATCTAAACTTATCGGAAATTTTAATGTGTTATTAATAGCAGTATCAATCTGGATTGGTGTTTGTATCTGGGTTTATTTTGTTCGCTCGCAAACCACCTTTTATTTTGTGGCGGCGGTTGTGGGTCTGGTAATGGGTGGAATCCAATCCATGAGTCGCAGCACGTTTGCCAAACTGGTACCGGATACAAAAGACACCACATCTTTCTTTAGCTTTTATGACGTTGCTGAAAAGATTGCATTATTTATCGGCTTGTTTTTGTTTGGATTTATTGAGCATTTTACAGGAAATATTCGTAATTCCATAGTGTCTCTGGTAGTTATTTTTTTACTGGGGCTGTTTGCTTTGCTCTATGCAAAAGCAGCCACATCAAAAGAGAAAGATGCAGCTTTATTCAATTAACACAGGTTTTTTCAAACTCGATGGCGGGGCAATGTTTGGGGTGGTGCCTAAACAGATATGGAATAAATTACAACCGGCCGACGAAAATAATCTTTGTACATGGGCAATGCGATGTATGTTGGTTGTAGATGGTAAAAGAAAAATATTAATTGATACAGGCATTGGAAATAAACAGGATGCAAAGTTTCTTGGGCACTACCATCTTCACGGAGAGGTTTCGTTATCTGCATCATTAAATCAGGCAGGATTCAATGAAGATGATATCACTGACGTTATTCTTACCCATCTTCATTTTGATCATTGCGGCGGGGCTGTTAAAAGGGAAGGTGATCAGCTGATCCCTGTTTTTCCAAATGCAGTTTACTGGAGTAATGAAAAACACTGGCAGTGGGCAACACATCCCAATGACAGAGAAAAAGCGTCATTTCTAAAAGATAATATTTTACCACTGGAGTCATCAGGCAGATTAAGAATGATTGCTATAAATGATGATGAACTCACTCCTTTTTCCGACAATATTTCAATCAGAATTGCAAATGGTCATACTTCAGCAATGATGCTGCCTCAAATAAAATACAGAGACAAAACGATTGTATTTATGGCGGATCTTTTACCCTCAGTATCACACTTGCCGATACCCTATGTGATGGCATACGATATGTTCCCCCTTATATCACTTGAAGAAAAAAAATCTTTTATCAAAGAAGCGTTTGAAAACAACTACGTGCTCTTTTTTGAACACGATCCATTGTTTGAATGCTGCACATTGCAAATGACGGATAAAGGCATACGCCTGGAAAAAACTTTTGCTTTAAGTGAAATTTAAAATCAATCAACGCATGCTTAACATTGAGGAGAGAGGGTAACGAAGATTCCTGTAACCCATCATATCAACTTTTACACTACCAACAGTAATTGGACTTTCAATTCTTAAGGGCAATCTGTTGCCGTCATCAGTAACCCATACAGTCATCTTTTCTCCACCTTCAAATATGGTTCCTTTAATGAGCATAGGTTTAAACTTAATTGACCTGAATTTACCATAGCGGGTTCTTACAGTTTCTTTGCCCATATAACGGATGTATAAGTTATACACTTCGTCATCAAGAAACATTGTAAAAGGAATTTTGTCGCCTGGTTTATATTTATTGAAGTCGATATTCCGGGCAAAATAAACAGCACTTAAAACATCCTGCACGCAAGGTGGCACTTTAAATGTACCCTGTGTAGAGACAGCTGTTTGATTATCATGGTTAAAATGTACATTTTCCGTTTTTTTATATCCGCCCTCATCAACATTCCTGATGAATCTCAACGGTTTTAATGACCCTGTATCTACATAAGATTCATATCTGTCACGTACTTTAAATATCCAGTCATATGTAGGATTTGAAGTCCCCAATCCAACAATATGATAGGCAGGTTTATTATTGTATCGCACCATACCCGCTGAGAAGCTCGCTGTGCCGGCATCTACATACAATCCGATCACATTATAAAACACTTTAAAAGTTATGACCTCTCCCGAGGAAAACGCCCTGTTTGCCACTCCACAAAAATCGTTACCCGCACTTAACCTTATGGCAGACGAAGCAAACAATATTACTAACAGGATTTTCTTCATGAACGTTTATTTGAACCTGCAAGATGTCTGACAAACAATGTAAACGTTTGTGACAGTAGCAAAATTCTTTCTATTGACAATTTTAACTTGTTATCAGTTGTACTATTTTAATTTATAAACTCTTATGCCCAACATAAAAAGGCTGCCTGCCATTGCTGGCAAAACCAAGTTGATTAACCATATTCCAGTCGCTGCTGCATACATCCCAACAATATTTGTACTAAACAAACTGAAGAGTAAGATGCTGTATTCCCATCTCAAACCCAGCTCCAGCAAAGCGATTGTAGGAATAGTAGCTAAAAGCAAAAATAGTACAGAAACTGACCAAAAACCCTGCCACCAACTTATTTCCACCTGCATCAATTGTAACATAAGAACATATTGAATAATAAAAACCATGAATCTTGTTAAAGAAAGAGAAAGCACTCTTAACAATATTGTAACATTCATATTCTCCAGTACTGCAATATGTTTCACTACTTTCTCCAGACCCGGTAATTTCTCAACTCCTCTGATCAACCAGCTCAATCTGAAATAAATGATAAACCCTATTACAACGGCAAAGATCACCAGTGTTTTCAATACTGCAATCCATATACGAAGTGCGTTGAACATTTCGGTTTTAGCAAGTTCATCAGATAAAAAAAACAATCCGGCTGCACCAAGAGACAGTGTAACAAGTAATTGACTGAAACTTCCTGCAATAGTCAATGAAATGGCCCGAATTCGATTTTCCGAAGGAATAAAAAGTACTCTTCCTCCATACTCCCCTATTCGATTTGGAGTATTTAATGAAAGCGCTACACCGGATAAAATAGCCTTGAAAGACTGCAAAAATGAAATCTTCTGCAGACTGGTTAACAGTACCTGCCATTTGCGGGCTTCAATTCCCCAATTGACCAACATCAATAACATTACAACCCACAATTTCCAGGAATCTCCTCCAGTTGATTCCAGATAAATACTTTGCAAATGTTTCTCAAGATCAGGCTGGTTACTGATTTGCTTCCAAACACTATAGCAAACCCAAACAAAGAGCACTGGTCCCAGGAAATAGTTGAGGAATAATTTGATATTTTTGTTCAGCCTGTACAATTTATCTTCTTCAAAAATAACCTGCTCTTGCAAGAAAACTCCAGAATAATTTTAGGTGTAGACCCCGGTACTGTGATTATGGGATACAGCCTGTTATCCATAACAGGAAAAAAACTGCAGGTCATAGAGATGAATGTGGTTAAACTCAACGGTAAAAAAGATATGTTTGAACGGCTATCCATCATCCATCATACGATTAATGAAATCATAACGAAATACAAAGCTCAGGAATTGGCCATTGAAGCTCCATTTTTTGGAAAGAATGTACAGAGTATGCTTAAGCTTGGCCGGGCTCAGGGAGTAGCAATTGCAGTAGCTATGCAATGCGGCTTACCTGTAACAGAATATTCACCCAAAAAAATAAAACAGGCGATAACCGGAAATGGTAACGCCGACAAACAAAAAGTATGGGAAATGATACAACGCATTTTGCCAGTGCCCGACAAAGGGAAATATTTTGATGCTTCGGATGCTCTGGCAGTGGCAATATGCCACCATTTCAATCAGTCTACTATCGCCACCATAGCTGCACCGGCCACTAAAAAGAAAAACAACTGGGAAGATTTTGTAAGAAATAACCCGCAAAGGGTCAGATAATTTATTGCATTTTTTTCCTGTTGATCCAAAAAACCACCAGCGCAAAAAGCAGCGCCAATTCCCACCAGCTAAAAGCTTTAACAAATATATCCAGTGCAAACTTTAACCCAAGGAGAATAGTAAAGAGAACGACTCCCCATTTCTCCATCGCCCAAATGCCTGACAACGCGGCAAAAAAAAGGATAATCAGCAAAACGCTTGCCGCCGAATACAATACACCGAATCCTGCAAATGCACCTGTAAACGAATAGATGATATTCGAAATTCCCGCCAAAAAAAGTATAATACAAATCCAGGTGACCAAAAGTGGTCTTGGCACCACTACCGTTTTTTTTTCCATTCTGATTATAGATTCGATTTAATTTTTCGCTGGGCAGCCAAAAGCTCATCTGCAGAAGGCGAAAGTTTCCTACGTGTAAAATTAAGGTCATCGGCGCTGTTCATCGGCACCAGGTGCAAATGTGCATGTGGCACCTCGAGACCAATAACTGCAATACCACAGCGCTTGCAGGGAAATGATTTTTCAATCGCATTTATTAATGGCCGGGAAAACAGTAATATTTCATTCAGGTATTCATCTCCCAAATCGAAGAAGCGATCCACTTCTACTTTGGGCACCACAAGTGTATGGCCCATTTTTAAAGGGGCTATATCAAGGAATGCAAAAAATAAATCGTTCTCTGAGATTGAATAGGATGGAATTTCACCTTTGATTATTTTGCTGAAAATGCCAGACATAGAATTGAAATTGTCCGCAAAGATATCCCCTTTGTATAAAAAAAGCCCGGAACAAGTCCGGGCTCAAATGAATAGTTTGTCTCAGATCGTAATTTTTTCCACTTTAAATTTCATCAAACCATTCGGTGCAATAATCTCCGCGACATCACCTTCCTTTTTACCCAATAGTCCTTTACCAATCGGTGAAGTCACTGATATTTTTCCCAATTTTAGATCAGCTTCTTTTTCAGAAACGATCTGATAAGTCACAGACTTTTTAGTTGCCAAATTTTTAATCGTCACCTTGGTAAGAATTGATACTTTGCTTGTATCGATCGAACTTGTTTCAATAATTCGGATATTGGCCATTTCACTTTCCATCCGGCTGATGCGTGCCTCCAATAAACCCTGTGCATCTTTGGCAGCATCATATTCAGCATTTTCTTTCAAATCACCTTTTTCTCTTGCTTCTGCTATAGCGCGTGAAGCCGCAGGACGTTCCACACTTTTCAACTGATGCAATTCAGCCTGCATGAGTTCAAGTGTTTCTTTTGTTACATAGATTAAGTCGTTCATAATACCCTCTTGTAGTATTTCCCATTCGGGGTTAAAAATAAAAAAACAACAACGCCTCAGTAGGACCGAAGCGTTGCCGCAGGGGCAAAAATAATTAAAATATTTAAAAGTCAACTAAAAACTATACCTGGCATATGCTGAACGAAAGTTAATTTTTCCTTCGTTGTTAAAACGCCAGTTCTCCTGATAAACGGTTGAATCAGCTTTACCGTTTAACCGTATACCTTTTTCTCTGATCCAGATGGATACCTGCTCTAAATTTTTTGATGGAGAATATAATGGAACAAAGGAAATCACTTCTTCATCAAGTGATTTGAACTGCTCTCTGAATGCTTGTACCCTCTCCAGAAAATCTTTACTGCTGCCCGTAAAAATTTTGTCGTCAAAAGAAATAGAAGTAAGAGAATCTGCAAAAAAATTAATAGAAGAATCTATGGGTGCATCTGCCACAAGATTCTTATATAGCTTTAAAACTTTTACTGCATTTTCCGGATTGCCAATCTTCCAGTCTGACGCAAAATTTGCTTCATAAGGATATTCAACCTTGCGTTCTTCAATTACAGCAGCTTCTTTTACAGTTGAAAGATCATTAGCAGATTCTTTGATTTCTGCCTGGTTTGTGCAGGACATAGAAAATGCAATCATGATCACTAATATGAGGAAATTCTTCATAAAAATCAGGATTAATTTTTGATTATTTCGTAATACAAATTAATCAAAAAATTAATCCAAATAAAGTAAAAACTAAGTTTGTTGGTAACCGTTAGGGTTAGCATTTCCCAATAAAAAAGTGATCAGCCTATCTGATTCCCAGTTTATCTAAAATAACTTTAGCCATCAAATAAAAAGCTTCATGACTATATCCTGCGATATGAGGCGTGATGATAACATTTGGGTAATTCATCAACTTTTTAAATGCTGATTGCTCAGCGGAATCGTAAGTTTCTAATTTTTCGTTTTCCAGAACGTCTAATCCGGCACCGCTGATTAACCCTTTTTCAAGCGCATTGATGATGGCTTCGGTATGATGTATTTTACCCCTCGAAGTATTTAGGAAAAAAGGTTTGTTTTTTAATGCTGCAAAAAAATCTTCGCCGGCATAATGAAAAGTTTCTGGTGTTAACGGCAGATGCATACTTATTACATCTGCATACTTTGCTATCTGTTCAAAACCTGCTTCACGCACATAGTCTTTTGCAAATCCAAAATTATATTTATCATGAGCAAGAACTGTTACATTGAATGGCGCCAGTAAACGCGCGAAACTACTACCGGTATTTCCATAACCAATTATGCCTACAGTTTTCCCGGTTAGTTCAGTGCCCCGGTTGGCATCTCTTATCCATTTGCCATTTGCTACTTCTGATCGGGATGAACTGATTTTATGCATAAGAGAAAGCAACATACCCAGCGTATGTTCTGCCACTGCATTTCTGTTCCCTTCAGGACTGCTTACACATTTAATCCCTTTAGACACGGCGTATTCTACATCGATAAGCTCCATTCCACTACCCAATCTGCCAATCCATTTTAATTCCTTTGCAATATCGAGGATTTCTTTATCTACAGTTAATCGTGTTGTAATAATCAATCCAACAATATCAACCACTGACACTTTTAATTCTTCCCTTGAAATCTGAGGATCGTCTGATACTTCGAAACCATTCCTAAGCAGCGTCTCCTTCAGATAAGGATGTACTTTGGCAGTTATTAATACTTTTCCTTTCATTTGATTCTTTTCATTAATGCTACATAATCTTCAACACTCAACTGCTCAGCTCTTTTGGTAAAAATCGGATCCTGTAAATCTGCTGAAGAAAAATATGACTTCAATGGATTTTTTAATTGTTTTCTTCTTTGCCCGAATGATGTTTTAACCAGCCATAAAAAACGTGCATAATTTTCTATCTGAAAAGGATTGCCCGCATTTACCAAACGGATCACTGCACTCTTCACTTTAGGTGGTGGATTAAAAGCATTTTCGCTGACCTCAAAAAGGTACTCAATATTAAAAAAAGCCCCGGCCAGCACGCTGAGAATTCCGTAGTCTTTATTTCCAGGTTTCGCTGCTATTCTTATAGCCACTTCTTTTTGAAACATTCCAATCATTGTATCCACTTCATTGCGCCACTCAATGATTTTAAAAACAATTTGAGTAGAGATGTTATAAGGGAAGTTTCCAACTACGGTAAATTGACCTTCGAAAGGTCTGTTCATTTCTAACATACTGGCTGTAATAATTTTATTATTCAACGCAGGGTAAGTTTTTAAAAGGTATTCTACTTTCTCTTCATCAATTTCCACTGTTTTAAAATCCACTCCAGGCAAATGAATCAGATGTTGGGTTAATGCACCACCACCTGGTCCAACTTCCAGTAGTTGGGTAAATGATCGTTCCTTTAGTGCTTCCGCAATTCTTACGGAAATACTGTCATCGATAAGAAAATGCTGACCCAGAGATTTTTTGAGTGTATACATACCGTTTCAAAAATACACCAAACAGTAGCGTTTTACGTGTAACTTTATGCGCTTAAACGAATTGACTGCATGATTAATCCACAAATACGGCCGGTGATCGGTATTACAACAGGAGATCTTAATGGAATCGGGTTGGAACTGATCATTAAAACTTTCTCTGATCAGCGAATTATGGAGTTTTGTACCCCTGTCGTTTTCGGATCTAATAAAGTGATCAATTTTTACCGTAAATCGCTACCCGAATATAATCTGAATTTTAATAATATCAGGGAACTCAACAAGCTCAATCCCAAGCAGTTAAATGTATTTAGCTGCTGGGAGGAAGATGTTGCAATCACCCCCGGACAGTTAAATGAAACAGGAGGAAGTTATGCCATACGCTCGCTAACTGCGGCTGTACAGGCGTTGAAGGAAAACAAAATACAGGGGCTTGTTACTCCGCCAATTCATAAAAAGAATGTGCAAAGTGATCAGTTCGCATTTACGGGACATACGCCATTTTTAAAACATGTATTCGGAGCCAATGATGTGTTGATGTTAATGACAGCAGAAAATATGCGGGTAGGCCTGGTTACCGAACATATACCAATAAGCGAAGTGGCGAAATACATTACCAAAGATGCCATTTTAAGTAAGCTGAGAATCTTAAAAGACTGTCTTAAAAAAGACTTCAGAATTGATAAACCAAGAGTTGCAGTACTCGGGCTCAACCCCCATGCAGGCGACGAAGGGTTAGTAGGCAGGGAAGATGACGAGATTATCAGGCCCGCAATAATTGAGGCTAAGAAAAATGACCTGATGGTTTTTGGACCTTATAGTTCAGATGCATTTTTTGCCAGAGGTTATTATGAAAAATTCGATGCCGTATTGGCCATGTACCACGATCAGGGTTTAATACCATTTAAGTCTTTAGCATTTGGAGAAGGTGTTAACTATACTGCCGGGCTGCCGGGAATTCGTACCTCGCCTGATCATGGAACTGCTTTTGACATCGCAGGTAAAAACCAGGCCGACGAAAGTTCTTTCAGGGAAGCTGTGTACCGATGCATTGATATATTTAATTCAAGAATGGGTTATGCCGAAGCACACCAAAATCCGCTACGTAAAATCGCGGCTCAGGTAGTTGCCAATGTCGAGGATGAACGTATTGATCTGGAAGGTTAATTACTGCTGAATATGTTATCAGGAACGCCTTTGTTGATGGAGTAAGATGAATAAGTCAGCTCCACCTTCCCTTTTCCTGGATCAGCTTTTGCTTTCACAGGTTTAGCATCTGTTTCGTACTCAAATGTGATTCCTTTCGGCAACTTATAATCTTTGGTGCTGAATACGATAATCACCCTATCTGGTAAACCCCACTTTGCAAACTGTCCATACCGTAAATCCATTTCGTAAGTACCATTTTCTTTTGTGTTGGTCACGGCTTTACTGATCAAAAGATTCTTTTCGTCAATGAATAAAGTAGTCAGTATCACATCACCTTTTTCATCTGTTGGCAACAATTTTACCACTTTTAAGAGTTTGCCGTCGATGGTAACGTCGGTGGAAGGTACCGCAACATAGCGACCCGGCGTCATGAGTGAGCTGAAATTCACGCTCACACCGCCCTTCGGCATCATGGAAATACCGTTGGTTTTTTTTATTTTAAACTGATCAGGATTTTTATAATAAACATTAACATCGGATACCGGCACATTCATAAATGAAACATCGGTTTTCATTTTTGCAGATGCGGTATAATTCTGTACCTGATCCATTTTGCCTTTCACTTTTTGTAAAAGGACAGATGGGTCCTGAGCTTGGGTCTGCAACGTAAAAACTGTAAAAAATAATAGTACCGCGGGACGGATTATTTTACCACAAAATTGATTCATGCATTCACCAGTTTAATCTCAGCGCCTCTTGTTAAAAGACCCTACTGGCAATTAACAAAAACCATGCTTTCTGGTTCTTTAAAATGCGTTAAAATTTATCTCATAAAAAACTATCGCTTTCTCTGTATGCTTTAATCAACGCCAATTCACCTTCCTTACCTGGCTTAGCATTCCCGTGCTCCATCCCCATTACGCCTCTGTATCCTTTGTCGTAAATATGCTTAAAGATATTTTTATAGTTCATTTCACCGGTTGTGGGCTCCTTTCTTCCCGGATTATCCCCTATCTGAAAATATCCGATTTCCTCCCACGAACGATTAATATTATTGATTATGTCTCCTTCATTACGTTGCATATGATACATATCAAAAAGAATTTTGCACGAAGGGCTGTTCACTGCTTTACAGATCAGGTAAGTCTGGGATGAGTATCTTAGAAATAAATCGGGATTATCGCTTAATGGTTCAAGCACCATAACAAGATTGTTCTTTTCCAGAATTTCAGCCCCCCTTCTCAGTGCGTCAACAACATTTGCCGTTTGATACTCCATTGGCAGACTGCGTTCAAAATTACCTGGTACCACAGTCATCCATTTAGCGTTACAGCGTTTAGCAACTTCAACGGCCGTTGTCACATCTTTAACCATTTTGTCCTTCCATTCAGCTTTGCCTGTTGCAAGTGAAGTTTTCCAGTGCCATCCGTCGGTGGTTATAACAAATACGCCCATCTGCATTCCCAATGATGTCAATGTCTCACCAATTTTCTTCTGTTCCTCAACCGTTCTCGACATCATCCCATTATCTTCGATAGATCTGAAGCCTTTATCATGTGCAAATTTTATCTGATCTATAAAATTCTTCCCGGCATGATTGGCAAACATGCCATCATGAAATCCGTAATTCAGGTTGAAAGTCTTATCCGCCAGCGATGCAGTATGTTTTTCGGCAGCACTGAGAATATTCCCGGTCAGTAAGGCAGTGCCAGCCAGAGAAGCGCGTTGAAGAAAATTGCGACGTTGCATAAACGTATCTTTTTGGGATACAATATAGTCATTAAATAAACAGAGAGGCGTCGAAATCTGCCCTATTATTTATTATAATTTCATTATGTATCGCAATTGATTTGTTTTAAATTGCAATAAAATGCATTGAGAGTTTCTATATTATTTTTTGTAGTGATCCTGCTTCTTCGTTTACCCTTTACCGCTAGAAGCCAGGCGGTGATTCGAAAAAGTATTGATACTGTAATTCCAGGCACAACCATTCCTTTGAAATTAGTTGCTATACCCGGTGGCAGCTTTAAAATGGGTGATGCGTCCTCAACCAATGCCAACGAAAAGCCAGGGGCCGTAGTCTCTGTTTCCCCATTCTATATGAGTATCTATGAAATTACGCACGATCAGTTTGGTATATTCTTCAACGATGATAAATTTGAACGGGGTTCCAAAGTGGATGCCGTTACCCGCCCCACCACTCAATATATCGATCTGAGCTGGAACATGGGAAAAGAAGGTGGTTTTCCAGCTAATAGTATGAGTGTTGATGCTGCAATGATGTTTTGCCGCTGGCTATACCAGAAGACCGGCGTTTTTTACCGGTTGCCTACAGAAGCTGAATGGGAATATGCCTGCCGGGCAGGATCAAAAACTCAGTATTATTATGGCAATGACGGCAAGATCCTCGCTCAGTATGCATGGTTTAAGACTAACAGTGCGGAAAAGTATCATAAAGTGGGACAGAAAAAGCCTAATGCCTGGGGATTGTATGATATGATAGGAAACGTTGCAGAATGGACGTTGGACCAATATGATGAAAAATATTTTAATACGATTAACGCCGCTAAACCGGATCCTTTAATTCCTCCCGCCGGTCGCTATCCAAGAAGTGTAAGAGGCGGAAGTTATGTTGACAACCCTGAGGCGTTGCGTAGCGCTTCCAGGCAACATTCAGAGCCGGCATGGAATAAAAGAGATCCACAGGTGCCTAAAAGCAGGTGGTGGCTTACAGACGGAGCGTTCGTAGGTTTCAGGATAGTAAGGCCGGTAAAGCAACCAAACAAAGCAGAAGCCGAAAATTTTTATAAATTGTACCTCGGTAAATAGTACAAATCATACATAAATTAAATAACATGAACGATTCTTCCAAACCTTCTTCCTCCCGCCGTGACTTTGTTAAGCATGGCAGTATAATAGCAGGAGGATTAATGGCGGCGCCATTACTTTCCAGAGCCAATTACTTTTCAGGTGCAGATGAGGCGATAAAAATTGCATTGATCGGATGTGGTGGCCGTGGCACCGGAGCCGCAATGCAGGCATTGCTTTCTAAACAGAATGTAAAAATTGTTGCGATGGCAGATGCGTTTCGTGACAGGCTCGACGATTGTTATAAAAGTCTTACCTCCGATGATTTATCCGATTCCGGCGTTTCAGGGAATTTAAAAAGTAAAATTGATGTACCCGAAGAAAGAAAATTTGTAGGCTTCGATGCATATCAAAAAGCCATTCCTCTCGCTGATGTTGTGATATTGGCAACCCCTCCTGGTTTCAGACCGATGCATTTTGAAGAAGCTGTTAAACAGGGTAAACACATTTTCATGGAAAAACCTGTGGCAACAGATCCTGCAGGTGTGAAAAGAGTTTTGGTGGCAGCAGAAGAAGCCAAAAGGAAAAAACTTAACGTCGTGGTGGGCCTTCAACGCCACTATCAAAATTCATATAAGGAGTTATATAAAAGAAAAGATTTAATCGGCGATATCACATCAGCGCAGGCCTGGTGGAATAACGACGGAGTTTGGGTGAAGCCCCGGAAAGACGGTCAAACAGAAATGGAATACCAAATGAGAAACTGGTATTACTTTGTTTGGTTATGCGGAGATCATATCGTAGAGCAACATATTCATAATATTGATGTGATCAACTGGTTCAAAGGTGGCTATCCTGTAAAGGCACAGGGAATGGGTGGTCGCGAAGTAAGAAAGGGGAAGGAATATGGAGAAATATTTGATCACCACTATGTTGAATTCACTTATGCAGATGGCTCAATCCTTAACAGTCAGTGCCGGCATATAAAAAATACTATGGCAAAGGTTGATGAACAACTGGTGGGAACCAAAGGAAAAATTTTCTGCGGCGATGCCAATATTCTTGATCACAAAGGGAAACTATTATATCAGTTCGATAAGAAAAAGGAAAATGATGCCTACCAGAGTGAGCATGATGAACTATTTGCAGCAATCGCAAAAGGTGAATACAAATTTGCTGATGCTGATAATGGCGCTAAATCCACAATGACAGCCATCTTTGGAAGAATGGCAACTTATTCGGGCCAGGTGTTGGAATGGGACAAAGTGTTGAATGCAGGGCTTGACCTTTCTCCTAAAAACTTTGATTGGGCAGCTGCACCACCTGTGTTACCAGATAGCAATGGATTATACCAGGTTGCCACACCCGGACTAACAAAGTATGCTTAATCTCAAATAATAATTCTAAATAAAGGATCGCCTTGATGGCGATCCTTTTTAGTTTTAGGTTGTAAGTTTTAAGTTGTATGTTAACAGCCCATACACAGACAGTAGACGTTAGACGATAGAGAACAGCCAATACAGTTCTACGTTGTACGTTTTAAGTTATATGTTCACAAGCCAATACAGTTAATGACTGTTGATATTCAGTTGAAAATTTACACAGGAAACAGTAGTTACTTCTCTCTTGGTATTTTGCTCTCCCTCAGGCCATATCAGAATTATCCTATTGACTTATTCACCTATTGACTATACCACAACCGGCTGTTCATTCACGATTCACGTTTCACGATTCACGTTTCACGATTCACGATTCACATTTCACGAAGTAATATCCTTCCTCCTGAAAAACCAGAGTGAAAGGCCAATGAATAAAATAATATGAACAGATAATATTCCTGCAGACTTCATTACAGCAGGCAGATTTTCTATTGAACCTACAATCTGTTCATTAGCCGCATTTGTTTGAACATCAAAAAATCCTTTCCAGCCCAGCATATGGGTGGTGAATAAATAAGGCTTCACCAGGTTAAACAGTGGCAGATTCAATGTATTAAGTATTGTAAAAACTATCACAATAGCCATCGTAGTCATAATAGGGCCAATAGAATTTTCAGCAAAAATACTGAGCAGAAAAGCCAGTGCCGCCACCGTTATCATTGCCAGTGAGGCAAAGCAAAACGCAGCTGCATATCGCCATAAAATATCCCTCTCCAATATCTGTGTAATCACTTCACTTTTAAGAATAAGCATATCATCTGTACCAAAAACCAAAATAGATACAAACAGGCTCCAGATAGCCATCCACAACAGCAATGCTACAGTGTACACCATCGCGGCGAGAAATTTACTCAGCAACAAACGGTTTCGGCTAACCGGTCTTGTTAATAACAATCTCAGGGTGCCCATATTTGCTTCGCCGGAAACCATATCTCCAGCTACCAATGCGATTAACAGCGGAACATGCACCAATAAGGTTTGCAGAATTATAAATGCTACGAGGTAACCATTCAGAATTTTACCCTCCAGCATAAATGTTTCTGAGATCGCCTGCAATCCGAAGCCAAGATAATTTTTACCTTCTGCGTAAAATCCAAGCTGAATTAAAATAACAATCGCTGCTATAGCAGCAAATGAAATGTAAGTACGTGGTTTCTTAAAAACTTTAAATAACTCTATTCCAATCAAACTGATCATTTTGCTGCTCCATTAGTGAGTGAAAGAAAGTATTGCTCCAATGCATTCATCGGTTTTAACATTAATATGCCAATTCCCTGTTCAATAATTTGCGAAACCAATACTGGTATATCTTTCCTGCGCATCTTCATTAAAATGGTGGAAGATGAGTGCTGAACCAGAAATTCTTTCCATTGAGTATTCTGCAGCCATTGAAAACAAATTAGATTGTCAGTAGTTTCAAGTTCCAGTATTACCTGCTCCGGATCAATCAATGACTTCACCGGGCCTTCAACTACCTTCCTGCCCTTATCGATTACCAACAGGCTATCAGCAATCTGTTCCACTTCACTTAGTAAATGTGATGAAATAAAAACAGTTTTCTTTCTATCGTGGCTCAAGTGAAGGATAAGATTTCGGATATCAACGATGCCCTGCGGATCAAGGCCATTAGTAGGCTCATCAAGAATAATTAAATCCGGATCATGTACTATAGCAACAGCAATTCCCAATCGCTGTTTCATACCTTGTGAATAAACTTTCACCTTGTCATTTCCTCTCTTCGAAAGCCCTACCTCTTCAAGTTTATCATTCAACTCTTTCCGCGTCAGGCGTAACCCGTTCAATTTTGCAAACAGATTAAGGTTCTGCATTCCTGTGAGATACTGATACAGATCTGGCTTTTCTATTACCGCACCGGTTCTCCTCAAGATGGCTATACGATTCGCTTCCAAAGGTTTATCGAATACCTTGATCTCGCCTGATGTAGCTTTTATCAGTGTCAGCAACATTCGGATAGTCGTACTCTTGCCGGCTCCATTTTGCCCTATAAACCCATACACTTCACCAGGTTTAACGCCGAATGAAAGGTTTTCTACAGCATTTATGCCTTTGAATTGTTTTGAAAGCCCGCTAACCTCGATAACCATAGAAGAAATTATGAAATGATACGAAAATGCATAACAACGCTTCAGTTAACTTGTTTTGTTAATCAACGATTTAAGTAATGGAGGCAAAATAAAAGAGCGACATCACTTGCAAATATGAGAAGCTTTTTGTTGATTTGTTCTACGGTCAACAATTGATCACTCCACACTCTCCTCCGGAAAACCTCTTGAATCCACTTCCACAACAGTTTAGATAGATAGTAATTTCAATATAATATTCCTCTTCCTTTAAAAAGCCTGAAAAAAGTCTGCACCGCATACGCATCCAGATTCCCTCCATATCACTTGATAACCTGATCAGACAACACATAACCACAAAATATAAAGGAGTTGTTTAACAGGTGCTTACGTTTTACCATTTTTTGTTTGGGGAATAGTTCTTCATTCCATCCAAACCAGGTGCAACATCGCTCCCTTCCCCTTTTTATTTCACAACATATTGATGAATCGAATTTCGAAAAATATAAATCACAAATTCAAACTGAATTTCAAAGACACTTTTTAGAGGTTGTAAATTAAAAACGGGGCCTCTTTTCCAGGATGGCCCCCTTTATTTCTCACTCTGAAAATTTCTGACTAATTATTCTCCAATTCCACTGATGAACGCTTAACCACACATTTATTTGTTTACCTTTTTTAAATCATGGAATCATGGAAACTACATTTTCAAAACGTGCAGGCCAATTCTGCAGAACTTTAATTCTCGCTATTATTTTAATTACAAGCATTAACGCAAAATTTTCCAAGAACACTATTTCTTCATCTTTCACCATTAAGACAACCTATACCGATTTAGGAAAGAACAGTCTGACCGACTTCAGGGGAGAAATGACAAAAAATAAAAAAGTGGCGCTGAAATGGAAAGCTGCTGATGGTTATTCACCTGTATCTTATACAGTAGAAAAATCAAGAGATGGTGAATCTTTTACTCCGGTAAAAACTGATGGCGTAGTTGTTGACAAAAGCAACTCATTTCTTTGGACTGATAATTTTCCCAAGGCTACAAACTGTTACCGTTTGAAAATGATGCACGCTGATGGCAGCACTTCATATTCAAAAACGCTTGTAGTTGAAACATACAAAGGTGGAGACGTTATCATGGTTGGAGCCACACCAAATGTAAATATCAACGACATACAGGTTGATGTTCAACTGCGTGAACTCGCATTTATTAACCTGAATATTACTGATGAAAAAGGTGATATCATCCTGCAACAGAAAGAAAAAGGAAAAACCGGAATCAATCAATTTGCGATTGCCGGAAGCAGGGATTTGAAACCCGGCGATTATTTTCTGAAAGTTGTTGTGAATGGTTCAGACAGAATGATGGTGCATCTTATCAAATCTTAATTTATCAACTATAACAGAAAACCGTCCCGTATTAACGGGACGGTTTTTTTATTGTCAGATAAGATTGAAGATTATTTACATATAGTTCAAATGCTTTGATGCCCTGCTTTGTAATCCTGCAATTCGTCAATGGGTAATTATCTCGAAATGATTTTTCAATTTCAATGTATCCGGCTTCTTTCAGCTTTTGTAGTTGTACGCTTAAATTACCTGCGGTTGCATCAGTCTTCTCTTTCAGATAAGTAAAGTCCGCATCTTTCACACTAATGAGCAAAGAAATGACTGCGAGTCTTAACTGAGAATGTAATACAGGATCCAGGTCTTTAAAATCAGTCATCAGCAATACTGTTAAACTTTTTCTTCAACATGTACCCGGGAATGATCCATGCAGCGATAACAGCTACTCCATACATCAATATCTGAAAATCATTTGAAAGGAACAATGAAAGCACCGATAACAACCAGCAAATAATTCCACCCAGTATCAATGGTTTAAACTGTAAAATGCGACCTGTTAGAAATGTTGGCATCCCATACAAGCACAGTATAACAGGAGCATACAACCTTACAGATTCTCCCTTCAATTGAAAACCCAGTATGAAACAAATCATTATCATCAACACCGCGAACACCATCCATATCTGTTGTATCGTATCTGCCGTATAGGTTTTCACTTTTCTTTTCCTAGCTTTTTTTGTCAGATAAATGATCTGATATATTAAAGCCACCCACGTGAACATCCAAACCAATGAATGATTTTCATACCTAAAAAAACGCAATAACACAAATTGGACAACACTGCAAATCAACACCACATAGCCCCATATCAGGTAAAGATGACCATTCTCGCCAAATTCATTTCTGGCTCTTTTTATCATTGACTGTATGATCGCTAAGCTTTCTTCGCCGCTCCACTTTTCACTATATGTGTCCATATTTTTAACTTAAATGTTCTGGTAGATATATTATTTGCTTGCCAGGTCCAGAAAATATTTCGCCTGTGGCAAACCCCATGAAGGATGAATAGATGATTGCTCTTTCCGTGATTCAAATTTTTTGATTGACTCTTCGAACAATTTTTTTGCTTCTGACTTGCTTCCACCAAATTCTGCAGGCGTAAACATTTTATCCTGTGCTTCAAGCAGTGGTATTCTTGGATTTTCAGGATCTAATTTTTTTGCATTGGCAATTGCTTCTGTTCCAAGAGGAATCTGAGTTTGCCACCTGTTCATCCCATCGGCAGACAATCTAAGAGAAGCTATCATTTTTTTGATGATAAAAATTTCTGCGTTGTCTTTAGTTAAAGCTTCTGCTTTTGCCAATAAGGCCTCTGCTTTATCAGCTTCTGGATCTGTTTTATCTGCAAAATTTCCCTGCTGTCCATTGCTGAGCGAATAACCTCTCATCACATGGCTGTATGCTGCGTAATAATATGGGAGCCACTGCGTCTTTTCTGCATCAGCAATACGTTCAAATCCATTCGCAGTCTCAAGCCATTTGTCGGCATTCATTTCATTTCCCATTCCAGCTATTCTCTGCTCCATTGCCTTTACATATTTTTCACTCTGTGCATTGGCGAACACTGACATCATCATTAATAAAAGCGTTAAGACATTAAACTTTTTCATTTTTTCTTTATTTATAAATTGTTATTAATTGCATCTTCTGTTCTGTCGACACCGAAACTTATGAAAGCACCAATGAATACAAACATGCGGGAGGCAGGTACAACCGGTTGTTTACGATAACCATTATATGAATATTGGTAACTGAAAATCTGGTTGATGTTAAAAATATTGCTTACCGAAAGAACATACACTGCAAATGCTTTTGCATTTTGTTTTCCGATACCAGGAATATAGTTTAAACTGAAGCTTACATTATGATAATCCGGAGCAACTCCCCTGTCAAAAAATTCGGGCTTTCCTGTTTGATTGTTGTTTAAAATAAGATAGTACGGACGCCCGGTTGCAAAATTGTAAGCAGCATTAAATCCTGTTTTCCATTTTGTAACAAACTTCTTTAAAATCAGAGAAGCGGTATGCTTCGCTGCGAAACTGGGTTGTATTGCGGACGGGAAATTCAAAAAGTCTCTTTTAGTATCCAGGAATGAATATGAAATCCAGTAGTCGAAATTTTTAATCGTTTTCTTATCACGCCAGAAAAGCTCAAAACCCTTTGCATCTCCAAACCCACCATTACCTGTAGCAGATTCAAGATTATTAAATACAAATGTTTTCAAAAGATCATCGTACTTTTTATAAAACAACTCTGTTCTGAATGTTTGCCCGTTTCCGGTTTTCTGATACTGTGCGATATAGTGAGTTGCTTTTGTAAAACCAAGATTCACAGGAGATGGTAGATATTTAGTTTCGGGGCTTTGATAAAATATACCGTAGGCAAGAGATGCCTGACTTTGTTTACCGGTTTTATATGCCAGTGAAATGCGGGGAGCAATATTGAATTTTTCAAGCAGTGAAGAATGTTCCAGTCGTCCACCAACTTTGGCTGCGATGTTGTTCGTAATATAAAGATCTGTTTCAACGAACAATGATTTCATATGTTCATTGAGTTGCGATGAAAAAGTTACATTGTTTTCCGCAGCATATTCAGATTTGTCTTCACTGAAATTGTACTCCCCTCCCCACCTGATCATATTCAACCTATTAAATCTTCTTTCTAAAACCAGCTTAGCATTGAAATAATTTCCTTTTTGATTTAGTTTAAAGTTTTTGAACTCCAATCCTGTTACAACTGCTGGTTTTTTATCCATGGTATATAAACCTGATTCGATATCATCTTTATTATTGGTGTATGATACGCCAGCCTGCATCTTCCACTTCTTCCCAAGATTTTCTCTCCAGGCAAGGTTATGATACATGTTAAAATTCTGAATCCTGAATCCATCCTTGAATCCCAAAGTGTCAATACTGTTGGTGTATAATTTCAGATCGCTAGTATTGAAATATCCATAGTATTTCAAAATCCCTGTTTTGGAAGTTTTGATCCTGAAATTTGCATCTCCGGTATGATAAACAGGCGGTTTATCATATTCCTGCCTTTGTTTGATTAACGCAAAAGCCAGTCGCAGATCAGTATAATCGTAGCTAACTCCCCATGAGGACTTTTTATCTTTCGATAATTTCTGATACCCACCACCGATGCCTATAACAGAAGTATTGAGGCTGGCTGAAGTTTCATCAGGTAGATCAATTGATTCGAGAATCAAAGCAGAAGACAACGCCTGTCCATACAACGCCGAATAACCTCCAGTACTGAACACAGTGCCTTTAAAAAGAAAAGGCGAAAAACGGCCCCTTTGCGCGATGTTGGGGACACTGCTGAAGAAAAATTTATTCACCAGCGTTCCGTCTATAAATATTTTTGTTTCAGCGGCGGTACCACCTCTTACAAACAGGCCTTCACTTTCTCCAACCTGCTGGGCTCCAGGTAAAGATTTTAATGCGCCAGTTACATCTCCGTTTCCACTGGCTGTGGTAACAATGTCAATCGGATCCAGAACTGTACCTTTCTTTTTATCACTGGCTTCAAATGTTCCTGCGGTAATAACCACCGCTTTTAATTCATTGATTTCCTCCTTCATTACAATTTCCAGCGGGATATCAGTTGTGCCTATTTCAACAGGTAATTCAACAGAGCGATAACCAATGTACGAGGCAATAAGAACATGCGCCCCTTTTTCTGTTGTACTTATTTTATATGAGCCGGAAGAATCACTGGTCGCTCCATCATAACTATCCTTAATGGTAATACTTACACCTGCCAGTGGTTTTCTTTTATTATCTAAAGTCTTTCCGCTGATGACCACTTGTGCCATTCCCGGAACAGCAAATAATGTAAAAACTAAAATTGTCAGGCACCTGATCATATAAAAAAGATGAGCTGCAAACATAAAGTAGTTTATGGTATAAACCAAAAAGATATAAAAAATACCTCCGCTCGGGAGGTATTTTTTGATATGAGGTGAAACTATTGCTTTACTAATCTGTGAATGAATTGCTCGTTTTCATTGGAAGCTTTTAAAACATAAACACCATTTTTCAGGTAGCTTAAATTTGAAAGGTATTGCTGATTTCTTCCTTTGCTTACCTGTATGGTTCTTTTCATAATCAGCATACCTGTTTCATTGTACAGGACTATATCCATTTTGCCAGTGCGGGCGGCATTAATTTCCATTTGAATATGATCACCAAATGGATTGTTTTTGACCCTAAAACTATTGCCACTTATATCCCCGGAAATTTTCGTTGTATTACTATATGCGTAAGTACCATTAACAAGTATAGATTTCACCCGATACAGTGCTACTTCGTAATTTGAAGGTAGCCTTTCATCGCTAAAATGAAATTTGCCATCTTGCTTAATTTCCGATGCATCCACCGTGGAGATTTCTGTGAAATCCGATTCATTATCCAGCTTTCGTTCAATAAGGTAATATCGGGATTCTATTGACAACTTGTCCTCCCAGGTTAATGTTGAGATCAAACCATCCTTATCCGCAGACAATTTGAATAAGGAATTTGGAAGTACCTGAATGTTTGGGTAGGTACAACTGGCAAGGTCGGTGACTTTGTATCCTGATGGCACTGTTCCAAATGTGGCAATTTTTGTGACAGGACTTGACGTTCCACCTATCGCGCTTCCGCGATACAAATAAGAGCCTTCCCATACTGTGGATGTATCATTGGTAGACAGGTAATAATTTCCCGCCAGATCAAATGCAGCGCCTGTAATAGTAACAGAATCTGCGCCTATAGTTGGACCCAGGCCAGATATATCTGTTATATATTGAATTGAAATAACGTTAGCCGGATTGGGCGTCGCAGGAATGTTTGCTGCAGCGATACGATAAATTCTGGAGCGTGTATATCGACTAGTTACAGTATCTAACTCTGATCCAAATAGATACATATCTCCATTTGTACTAAAGGCTATATCTCCATTGTACAAAAAATACGCCCAAAAACTCGCAGACCCCTGAATAGATCCCATGTCCACAACTTGTCCATTACCACAATCTGCACCAGCGCAGTTCAACGCCGGAAACCGAATCATCTTCGTTGGCATTGTCCGATACCTGTTGCTACCAGTTTTTACCGGAGTAGCTAGTGAGTAATTTCTGTTGTCTGTATTCCTTACTGCAAGCTTTACAAACCAATTAGAGTTCAATGCGGCTTGAGTCAGATTTTCCAGCGTATTTCTTGTGCCGCCGATTGGGTTCATGATCCAAACACTCTTACCATTATAGTCACGATTCATGTAATATAATCTGCTGGATGCTGCAGAAGCCGATAAAGTCGTACTGCCGTAATATCCATTGGCAGGAGAGCTGATATCTGTATAGGGAATATTAAAAGTGGCTCCTCCCACAGCAAGGCCCACCGCCCCGGTGGTATAGTTGATGGGGCGGATCTCGTTGCGTAGTGCTGTAAAATTATTGAACATTCCATACATCACAGTGGTGCCATCGCAAACAAGTTGCCCAGATACCGTGAGACTGCATGATAGAATACCTATTAAAATAAATAAGTATCTCAGTGTTGAGAGCGCGCGAAAGCGCATAAAGGTTTTCATTGTTACTGAATTTTAAGGGATAACCTGATTAGTTTTCTATAGGATTGGATCAGTGTATCACCTAATGACTTTGTAAAAGGTAACTACTATTTTATTTTGGTTATAGCCGTGTTCCACTTTATTCGATCACCTTCCAGTATTATTCGATAATTGCCTGGTGAAAGGGATGTCATGTCTGCGGTAAACTGCTGCAATCCGGGTCTGAGTGAAACCTGTTGACTCATTACAACCTTTCCACTCATATCCACTATTCTATAATTAATTATGGTTTGTTTGGTTACAGGTACGTTTACTTTCACTAATCCGGATGTCGGATTAGGATAAACACGGTAACCCGCTTTGGTGTTATCAGCGTTTATTTTCACCACATCGGAGTACTGGCTGCTACCGTCTCTGTCAATTATCTTTAACCTGTAGTACGCAGTGGAGAAAACATCAGCATTGTGAGCAAAATTGTATTCGTTTCTTCCCGACAATGCATTAATTGCCTTTAATTCTCCAACCTTATTGAACTCATTATTATCAACACTATATTCTATCGTGTATTTGTTAACGTTAGTTTCTTCTTCCACTCTCCAGTTGAGTTGATTTTTGCCATCTCTTCGTACACCCGTAAGTGAAACAATTTTCGAAGGCAACAGGGTTTCAGGCACCATATCTCTTTCCCATAATCCTCGGCCATATGAACCTAATCTCAACTTTCGATTTGGACCGGGGGTAACTAATAAATCATTTGCCAAAATCGCATCCGTGAAACCTTCATTATATGCTACCCAGGTGAGATTAGTAGTAGCTGCCAGAGGAGCAGAACCTGCAATCGGAACACCATAAGAGTAATACACACCAAGATCATTTGCTATATATATTATATATGGATTTTGCGGATCGAATGTTACAGAATTCGCTGGAACATCAGGAAGCCCCGTACCGATATTGCTCCAATTTGCTCCTCCATCAATTGTAAGATATACGTGTGAACTTCCAAATCCTGATAAGGTCACCGCAATTCTTTTTGCATCAACCGGATCGACTGCAATATCACTGTAATATCGATCAGGTAATGAGGCGCTGATATCTGTAAATACTATATTTCCAATTGTTGCAGTGGTGGCATTTGTTGTTCGCCACAGTTTACTTCTAATACCTCCACCCGGCGCAGTGGAAAAATAAACCGTATCATCTTTCGGAGCAACCATTGAAATTATGGGATTGTTGGCCCCTGATATAGCAGGTGTCCGATTTGTCCATGTGCTGCCGTTATCGCTCGACCTTTTAAAAAATATAGTTCCCGCATACATTCTGTTTGAGTTTGCTTGCAGACTATAAACCAACGGTACATTAAAACATGCCAACTCAGCTACTGCACCTGAACCACCTGCGAATGTGGAACCGCCATCTGCTGATCTCCTGTAATTAAAATAGTAGGACTCTACAAACTGTATCTGCCCATTAGTTGGTCGAATTGCAGAGTGAAAACCATCTCCCAAACTTCCTATGCGGCGAAAACCAGGATTACCTTCATACACTGTTGCTTCATTGTCCTGCAATCCAATCAGCATATAATTCTTATTTGTAGGATGAATTGCCATATTCGAATAGATCTGTGCTGTATTCAATCCACCGTTTAGAGTCTGGTAATTTGCACCTCCATCTGTACTTCTGAATATTCCACCATCAGAACAAACAAATAATGTATTTGAGTTATGCGGTGAAAAAACCATTCGATGAATATCTGCATGGACATAATTATCATTGATACCCTCCATAGTAGTGCCTACTGTAACATTGTTTACATTCCAGTTATTCCAAAATCCTACCTGTGTGAGATTCGTTCCGCCATTTATTGATCGCCATGTATTCAGCTCACCCCAAACAATAATATTCGAATTAGTGGGATGTGCCACAATATCGTGGGCATACCATCCCTGAGTAGTCACTTTAGAATTGGCACCAATCCATCCAGTGGCTGTCCATGAACTTCCTTCATCTGTTGATATATATAATCCGGTTGCATCTGCACTGTTATCTGGATGTCGTCCAATGCTTGCATAAATCCTAGTCGGAGTCGCGGCACTTATGCTAAGCATAATTTTGCCTGTGATAGTAGCTGGCAATCCACCTGCCAGTTTATTGAATGAAGGACTTCCAGCATTCGCATTCACTGTTTTATAAATTCCCGCGCCGGCAGAACCAAAATTTCCGCTACCTACATATAAAATGTTAGGGTTTCCTGGCTTAAAGTGCAGATCATGTGCATTGACAACGTTGTGTATTAAAGTCCAATTAGCTCCCGAATTTGTGGTGCGGTAAACACCATCTGTCGTCGCCGCAAATACAGTTGAAGGAGTTGTAGGATGTATGGCCAAATCCATTACACCTTTTAATGCGCTGTTATTAAAATTTAAAACTTTCGACCAGGTTGCACCTCCATTAGTAGATTTCAACAATCCAATTCCGTAGGTTCCTCTGAATAAACGTATATGACCAGCACCAGTTGATCCCCCGCCTATGATATTAGTATTATAAACTTCACCTGTGCCAATGTATATCTCATCAGCATTTGAAGGATTAATTGCAATTGAACTTACGCCAAGAACAGGAAATCCAGTTGGCACAAATGTCCAGTTTATTCCATCTGCTGCACCTGTACCACCATTGGTAGTTTTCCATAATCCACCACTTGCAGTTCCAACAAACATTATGTTAGCATCCGTTGGATGAAACGCTATACTCAATACGCGACCTGCATAATTCATAGGTCCCAACTCATCCCACGGAGAGGTATTTGCAAGACGAATACCTTTTTCTTTTTCAATAGTGCGGGCGTTCATTTTTAATGATCGCTCAAAACCAGGAATAAATTTAGATGGGTCCATTTGTTTATCCGGATACCCACGCATTTCTGTCCACAATTCAAATCCAAGATAAGCCTCACCTTTTCCATCTTCCTCTTTTTCTTCTTTTCCTTCTTCAATATCATTCGATTTTTCCTCATTGATGGAATCACGATGAGATGAATTACAGGAATTATTTACAACAGAAAATAACAGGAAAGAAATAATCAGAAAGTTGTTAGTTCTCAGAGCCTTTATTAAAAAAAGAGTCATCACTCAGGGTTGAATAGTAATTAATAAGATTTGGATGTAGAATTTACAGGGTGCGGATGGTAACTGCTTCAATATTTATCTTAAAAATGTACACTAACGTATAAGCCTAAGTGCAAACCTTTAAGAATGATTAATATATATCAGCAGTATGCATTGATATAAACGATTACCATTAAAAGAAAATTGTGTAGGAATTCCACATTAGTCTATGATAATCTTGATACTACGAATTTTTATAGTTTTTTTACTAAGTGCTTTTTCGAATTCGTTCAATAGCCCCGGAGGCAATGCCCAAAAAAAAACCACCCAACAAATTATGTTGGGCGGCCTATTTCTAAAATAATTATCTGCTAGAAATTCGCAACCATCAAACTATTCGCCACTTCAGTCATTTTTTTCATTGCATCTTCAGGAAGATTACCTTTTTTGAATTCACCAAGAATCTCAGGATAATGATTTTCCATCTCCAGCAAAAACAATTCCTCAAATGCTTTTACTTTATTGACAGGTACTTTTCCGAGTAATCCCTGCGTTCCCAGATAAATAATAGCCACTTGTTTTTCTACCGATACAGGCTGATATTGACCTTGCTTCAATACTTCCACATTACGCGCGCCTTTATCTAATACAGATTTGGTTGCAGCATCAAGGTCGCCACCAAATTTAGAAAACGCTTCCAGCTCACGATATAATGCCTGATCAAGTTTCAATGTACCTGCCACCTTCTTCATTGACTTAATCTGCGCATTACCACCCACACGGCTTACAGATATACCAACGTTGATGGCTGGACGAATGCCCGAAAGGAACAGATTCGATTCCAGGAATATCTGACCATCAGTAATTGAAATCACATTT
>JANPJC010000252.1:0-7552 GCA_031425315.1 Chitinophagales bacterium | reverse complement strand
TCAAAAGACTATCTCCCAAAATCAATTCCGGTTTATAAAAATGAAAAGTTTTATTATTGCTCATGGCTATAAACAAACCATGTTTGAATTTATCGTTTAATGGCAGGGAAGTAATTTCACTTCCATCACTTTCTGTTGCAGCAACTTTTACATTTTTTAACAACGGATGATGATGAGGGTCACCGGAAATTCCTTCACGAGGGTAAATATTAAAACTATTATCCTGCTGGTTTGACACTAGTATAAACCCTGCCTTTTCAACGGTTTTGTAGATAGAAATCCCTTCATTGTCTTCAATGAAATCTTTCGTGGCAAAGAGTGCAAGTTCATCATTTCCTTTCGCAGGATCAGCATAGTATTTTCTAACACCCACACCTTCATCTGAATAATACACATAACCTGATTCGTCATCTACTGCTATCGCTTCTATTTCATTTTTGCCGCTGTATTGTCCGAATTTTCTCACCAATTTTGCAACAACTATGCCTTTCCCATTATCTGCTAATTCGTATTGCCATAGGTATGTCGAATCAACCGGCCCGGTTTTTCGACCAACAATTGCATAAATTTTTCCGGCTTCATTTTTATATAATGCAATGCCCATTAAATCACGATACCCTTCCGCCGTCTGGCCAACGAACATAGGTATACCGCCATTGTCAACAGGTTTCATTTCAGGTAATGAAAACACTCTTATTTTATGTGTCAGCCTTTCAGTGGTTACAGCAATATCTGTTTTTTTTCCTTTGAGCGCCATCCCATATTCCACATCCACATTATTGGGGCGTTTCAGGTTTCGCACAGATCTGGCAGTGTCCATTTTCCCCTCGAGATTAAATACATATAGTCCGCCATTTTCATCTTTGTCTGTGCCGATAACCAATGAATTGGCAGGATTTACACTATCTATCCATATTGCGGGATCATCGGTGTCATTAGGAACGGTATCGGTAATCAGGAACGGTTGTATAATCTGAGGTATATACACGATGGCTGAATCAGATTCCTTCATATTGATAGCATCACCCGCACCACAACTGAATAACACTATAGATAGAGCGCTTACCAAATAGTTTATGCCTGGATTTTTTTTCACTTTCATTTATTTTTCAAATTCTAAAATTTCAGGCCCATTTTCTGTACCATCATATTCCCCAGTTAACACCAACTGCAGCACAGACCCCGTGATAATAAAATCCCCTTTATAAACAAACTCTTCCACACCACCATTGTCTTTTTCTATCTCTCCGACAAATTCGATTTCACCATTTTTGCTTTGGGTGGTCAGTTCTTCAATTTCGGCTTCAATTTCAATGACTTTATTCACCAGTTCAATATTGCCGCAATCATCTTCTTCTTCAAGTTCTTTTAATTCGATCACGACCTTCACTTCATTGTATTCAATACTGATTTCAATTTTTTCAACATCTGCGGCATCAAGGTCAGCGATATCTTCGTTTACCAGACTGAAAAGGTTTTTGAAAGCGTCGAACTGGGCAGCATTAGATATGTCCATTTCCCAATCGCCATGGATCGCTTCGTCGTCCAGTATTTCATACTTAAATTCAGCTGAACTGTTAAAGGTTACATTGTCTGCAGTATTTTCAACTTTGGTAATCACCAAAGTAATCGACCTCTCACTATCATTTAAATCGTTATCATCGAAATAGTCTTCATCCGTTTCAAAAGCAATTTCAATTTCTTCTACGTCTGCAGGAAATCGCACAGTTCCTTTGCCTGTGGACGGATCAAACAGTAAACCCAGGTCAATACCTAAATCCTCTGATGTAGTACAGTCATCAACTTCAAAAAATGCTTTTGCATCAAGGATATAGTCGGCTGTATTACTAAATCCCTCAAATTCCTTTATTTCAAACGAAACGATAGCATCGCTTTTCAATGGAATAATTTTACCTCCCAGTTCGCTGCCTTCAGGATCCACGCGATCATTGAGTTTCAATACAAATGAAAACTCGTCAGCATCTTCAAGGTCACCATCACCTTCGTCATCAAATGTGATTACTTGTGGAAATTGTTCTGATGTGAGTGGGTTTACAAGATTATCATTCTCTTTGTCACAACCTGCTATCGCGATAACAATACATAATGTGGCAAATATTTTTCTGCAATTCATAACTTTATTTTTCATTGAATTAGTAAAAGGTAGGTGGACTATTTACCCGGAAAAAATTCAAATTTCAATCCGACTCTTGCCCAGAAAGAATAGAATTCTCTTTGAGCATAGATGTTTTTGTTACCAAGATAAGTTTGTAATGGCTGGTTAGTGATGTTCATTACTTCTGCAAAAATTCTAAAGCGTTTGTCAATTGAGTAGCTTGAACTGATGTCTAATTGTATCCTGTTTTTTACATAAAGATCTTCAGTTGCATTTTCCCCTAACTCACTCAGGTAAGTACCATTGAAATTTGCCGCAACGCGCAAAACAAACTTTTTTGTTTCATATGCAAGTGCGAGGTTCCCTACATGATCTGCCTGTCCGGGCAAGCTCAATGTTTCTTGTTCATCAGGCTTGCTGCTATTGGCTTCACGGCTTTGAATCTTTGCTTCTGAATATGTATAAGTGTAGTTGGCGTATACACTCAGGTTTTTGAAAACTCCGGGTATGAAATCTAATTTTCTTTGATAAACAAGTTCAAGCCCAACCAGATTGGCATTGTTTCCATTTTGAGACTGAATGATATCAATATTGTCAATGATAGGCGTGCCGGTACGTGGATATGGGGCTGAAAACTCTACTCTCCTGTAAATAAAATCGGTCAATCTTTTATAGAAAACGCCGGCAGAAACCACTCCCACATTGCCGAAATACCGCTCGATCATTGCATCCAGATTGAGCGCTCCGGTTGGCTTCAGGTCAGGGTTTCCTAAATTGGCTACATTATCTTCTTCGTTAATTTCCTGTGCAGGAATGATTTCACCAAAATTTGGCCGGGCATAAGAATAGGTGGCTGCTGCGCGCAGATTTGTAAAGGGATTAATTTCATATCGCATCTGGGCTTGCGGTAGTAAAAAATCATAGGTGGTGCCGCCTGTAACCGGAATAATTTCTTTCAAATCTCCTGCAGCATCAATTACAACATCCTTTGATGAATAATTTACTTTTGTTCTTTCATATCTCAAACCGCCAAGTACCATCAGCTTTTTAAACTGGTGGCGAGCCATCGCGAAAGCAGCATAAACATCTTCCGTTGCAGTAAACGCTTCAAGTGCTTCATCAATATTTTTTGATTCCACATCGAGCGCAAATAAACCGGGATTAGCATTGAAAAAACTATTGAAGGAAGTCACATTGAGTGGCCGGCCCAATTGATAACGTCCACCTAAAAATTCATCTTTCACATTGTCTTCTTCAAATGCATTGGCTTCTGGTACGCCACCATCTGATTCAAATGAATTGTTAACGATGGAATAACTCTTTGTTTTCATGCGGAGTTTGCCACCAAATCGTACCAATCCGTTTGAATTTCCCGATTTGTAGGGGATCCCGATTTCAAATTTGCCGGTAATGTTTCGATCTTTAGCCAGACTTTCTCCATATTCCACTCCATCGAAAGAGTAAGCAGTATTGTCAGTATAACCTGGTGCATTCAGCGATGGAAATTTGGGATTGCTGAAATTAAATGAAGAGGCGATATCTCCTATATATCCCAGTTCATGATCATAAGGCGTATTTTGTTCGCCGTATGAATACTGGCCCTCATAATTCAGATAAAAGGAGTTAAAATTATGTTTGCCACCGAGGTTAAGCGACGTGATCGACTGTGATTCAAATCTATCTTTCGTCAATTTTTCAATTTCTTCATCATCAGGAATAAACACATAACGGCGTCTCCATTCTCTGTCTGTAAACCTGCTGTAAAGTGTTCTGAAATAAATTTCATTTCTTGCATTGAATTTATAGTCGATCGTAGAACTTAAACCTGTTCTGGTTCTTACCAGTTCATAATCTCTGAGCTCTAATTCATTATCCGCAGGAGCTTGTTCCCAGTTGTCACTACCTAAATGATTGTGATAATAATTAGCATTAAGCATTACCCCTAACTGTTCTTTTTTACCGAATCGTTTATCAAATTGTAACTGCCCCTGGATATTGGGTTGTTTCATGAGGTTATTATAACCTCCAACAATTGATCCGTTGATTCTTGCATATTTCGAGCCGGCATTCCTTGTAATCAAATTAACCGATCCGCCTACTGCATCTCCATCCATATCGGGCGTAAGGCTTTTGCTGACTTCAATCGACGCCAGCTGATCGCTGGGAATTGCATCAAGAGCAACAAAACGGACATCAGCTTCAGGTGAAGGAATTTGCTCGCCATTGACATTAATGTTGGTGAATTTTGGAGACAGCCCTCTCACCAAAACATACCGTCCTTCACCCTGATCTCTTTCGATATTCACGCCCGGTACCCTCTGCAATGCTTCTGCTGCGTTGGGATCCGGGAAACGACCTATCTGGTCGGCAGAGATAACGTTCTTAATATTATCAGCTGTTTTCTGCTGGTTCAAAGCCTTTGCCTGTCCCTGTGAATACCCCGACACAATTACATTACTTAACTGTGTGGCAGTGCTGTACAGGAGAAATTTCACACTAACAACTTCACCAGCCCCTGCATTAATACTGATGAGCGTATCTCTATATCCAAGATAACTAACCCGTAATTTGTATGATCCTGGGCGGGTATAAAAACTAAAAACCCCATTGAGATCGGACATAGTACCATTGCTGCCATCTTCAATGCGAATGGAAGCGCCACTTAAGGAGGTTAAATTGACAGCATCAGCTATACTGCCTTTAATCAATGCATTTGCTGCAGAAGTTTGCGCGATAACCTGGCCGCAGAAGAACGCTGTGATAATCAGTACGAGTATTTTTTTCATAATCTTCGGTTCGTGTCCAAAATTGATGAGATCAGGAGAACCAGTTACTTTTCACGCGTAATCAAAACAGCAACAACCATTTTTCTAACGTAAACAACAGGGCAACAATGAGCTTTCCTGGTACATTAATGTTTTGAATCACAATAAGTTGTATTGTTCCAAACCATCCATTACCAAATTATTACCGGAACATTACGTTAATCTTAATGGCGATTTCAAATGATTTTCTGTGTGAAGGATGTCAGTGATTCTTCGCCTTCCAGTTTAAGTTTCTTTTTAATTCTGTATCGTGTTACTCTTAAAGAATCTGCAGTGATTCCCATCAACATCGCAATGTCGGCGGATCCAAGGTTCATCTTTAATAAAACAAGCAACCGGAGTTCAGTAGCACTAAGTGATGGACAAAGCTGTTGCAGTTTTGGAATGAATTCAGGATGTACCTGGTCGAATATTAAACGAAAATCATCCCAGTATTGATCCTGCGAAAAACTGAACGTGATTTTCTGAAGGATTTGTCTGAGTTGCTTTTTTTGATCCCGCTTATCATCTTTAATTATTTCGGTTAGACCTGTTTTAATTTCCTCCATTACTTCATTTTTTTGTATCAAATGAAGGATATGAGAAGATAACTGGCGTCCTTTAATTTCTAACTGATGTTTCAATGATTCTTCCTCGAGTTGCTTACGTTTCAATTCTGACTCCATCAATCCTTTTTGCGTTTCGAAGATTTCGAGGTTTCTTTCATGTACCAATCTTTCGCTTTTGATTTTTAATTTTTGCCGGTTAAAAATCAAAAGGCCCATCATTACTACCAACAATAAAACCATCAATGCACCATACTGAAGGACATTGTCTGCTTTGCGCAGGGCATTCAGGCGTTCTATTTCATTATTTTTTCGTTCTGTATCATAAATAGCCTGGAGCAGGGCTATCTGCTGACTATTTTCTAATGCATATATAGATTGAATTAAAGCCCTGCTTTTTTCAAGATAGGTATAGGCGCTGTCATATTCTTTCAGTGCAAAATAATTTTGCGATATATCGCGGTAGGCACTTTGAAGTTGATAACGTTCGTTCGTTTTTATTGCTATATCATGCGCCAGGAAAGCATATTTTAACCCATTAGCATAGTCACCTGACTTGTAGTAGATATCGCCTAGATTGTTTAGTACTTCAGCCTGATCAACAAAATTTTCTGATTGCTGGAAACCGGAAAGTGATAATGTAAAATAAAACCGGGCGGAATCATATTGCAGCAGGTCTTCATAGATACTACCCAGGTTTTCATAAATTTTATATAGCGTTTGATCACCGGCTTTCTGTTTTGCATAATGCAAAGCAATTCGTTGGTAAGCGAAGGCTGAATCATACCTGGACTGTTTTTCAAACAAGTGACCTGTTTGCCCGTAAATTTTTGCCATTCCTGCTTCATCATTTAGTTCGCGGTAAATAAAGCCTGCTTCCTTGAAATGGTTCATCGCTGCTTCAGTCTGTTGATTGTTGTAACATACAGTGCCGAGCTCACTTAAATTTTCGGCAAGCTGTTTTTGGTTTCCGATCGACCTGAATATCTCATCTGCCATCAGCAATTTTTCCATTGCCTGTTGATAGTTGCCAGCGTACTGTAATACTTTGCCCATTTTTTGCAAACAGATCGCTTCACTTTCCTTATCGTCATTCTGTTGGTGGATGGCCATATTTTTTTTCAACATAACAAATGCTGAGTCGGGGTATTTTCTGGCGATTTCGTCGATCCGGTTCAATGGAAATATGATAAACGAAGGCTGCGCCTGGATTGATTGAGCAAAGCAGCATACTATGAAGAAAGTCCATATCAATTTTAAAGGAATAGAAGTTTGATACTTTTTCCGCGACATTACCTGAATCATATCACTAGATTTTTATGAAGGACACAGTTTGGCAAAAATCTATTCTGATTGGCTATTCTGAACTAAATTGCTGAGAGCTTACAATTAGTTAATAAAAAATTCACAAAGGAATAATTTGAAGTGCGAGGTTCGAAGTGCGAAGTTGGAAGTGAACAGCCTTTTGAAGTATGAAGTACAAAGTGCGAATTGGGAAGTAAACAGCCAATACAAAAACACTTTCGTTCGAGGTGATTTTGGTTATGCGATTGTTTTTCTGCCGGCACTTTCAATTGCCCTGGTCTTTAGGCCGGGGAGGGGAAACAAGTGCGAAGTATGATTTGCGATCTCGCCTCAGGCGAGAGAAGTAAACAGCCAATGCAAAAACAATTTCGTTCGTGCTGATTCTGGATATGAGGTTATTTGTTTGTCGGGTATTTTCAATTGCCCCGGCCTTTAGGCCGGGAGAGCAAAATATGTGCGAAGTATGATTTGCAATCTCGCCTGAGGCGAGAGAAGTAAACAGCCAATGCAAAAACACTTTCGTTCGTGATGATTCTGGTTATGAGGTTATTTGTTTGTCGGGCAATTTAAATTGCCCGGGCCTTTAGGCCGGGGAGAGCAAAAGAAGTGCGAAGTACGATGTGCGATCTCGCCTGAGGCCATACGCGTCAAGTTAATTTTTAAATGTGTTTAATAAATCTGACATATGCATCCGTTTGGAATGCTTGTCGTAACAGCAATGCAAAATAATCTGTTGTTTTATAAAGGATGTACTGAACCAA
>JANPJC010000251.1:0-14921 GCA_031425315.1 Chitinophagales bacterium | reverse complement strand
TTCACTATTCAAAGTCAAACATCAGGTATAAACGTTAACCATTGATTGCGACACAAGTGTAAAAACTTGTAGATCCCTATAAAATAGAATACGTATACCTTTTATCAAGTTAAAAAAGATCTTGCGACGTATAGAGTGCAGTTGCACCAAAATATAGATCGCTTATTGAAGGGTACTTGAATATTGATAAGCTGATGAAAATAAAAGAGATATGTAGAGTTTAATCAAACATATAGATTTATCAGGAATATATTTTTCCCACCAAGCAGCGAGATCTCATCATTGAAGGTCAATGAGTGAATTAAATACAGGCGCAAAGTAAACGGCTGTTGCCTGCTCACTGCTTACTGCTCACTTGTATATTGGCTGTTCTCTACTGTCTACCGTCTACTGTCTGTTGTATCGGCTGTTTACTTCCCACCTCGCCCTTCGTACTTCGTACTTTTTTCAAGTCCACTCGCCATTAAGCATTACTCTGTCAATATGATTTTCACCAAATGCATAAAAAAGATATGGAAGTGATGGAACCGCTTTGGTCACAATAAGATTTGCTTTTTTCCCAACGGTAATTGATCCAACGGTATCTCCAAGTTCCATTGCATGAGCACCATTAATAGTGCCGGCATTGATTACTTCTTCAGGTAACATTTTCATTTGAATACAACTCATAGAGGCCACCATATTCATATTTCCACTTGGTGACGATCCGGGATTATAATCGCTGGCAATTGCAATAGCACAACCTTTATCTATCAATCGACGGGCGGGCTGAAAAGGCATTCGTAAAAAGTATGCCGCGGTAGGCAGCAGTGTGCCGATAGTATCCGAACCAGCCAGCAGATCAATAGCCACATCGTCCATTGTTTCAAGATGATCCACACTGATCGCTCCTAACCTGATACCAACCTGTGTACCGCCAGATAAATTCAACTGATTGGCATGGATTTTTGGTTTCAATCCATATTCCATACCAGCCCTGCAAATCCTTTCCGTTTCCTCCACTGAAAAAAAACCATTCTCACAAAAAACATCAATATAATCCGCAAGTTTTTCACCCGCAATTACAGGAAGCATTTCATTGATGATTAAATCAATATATCCTTCATGATCATCTTTGTACATTACAGGATAAGTATGTGCCCCGAGAAAGGTCGCTTTTACCGGTATCTCGGCTTTTTCTTTGATTCTTTTAATCACCCTAAGCATCTTCAATTCTCCTTCTACCGATAACCCATAACCGCTTTTAATTTCAATGGCACCCGTCCCCATTCTATTGAGTTCACCCAATCTTTTCCAACCCAGAATAAAAAGTTGATCCTCAGAAATTTCGTTGATATGATTTACTGAACTTAAAATTCCTCCCCCTCCCGCGGCAATTTCAGCGTACGTCAAACCATTAATTTTATCTACAAATTCATTTTCACGACTGCCTGCAAAAACCATATGAGTATGCGAATCGCACCAGGCAGGCATTACAATTGAATTCGGCAGATGCACAATTTCATTATAACGGTACAGCTGCAAAATGCCCAGGTCTTCCATTCTTCCGTATTCGGCAATCCTGTCGTCATCTACAATCAGATATGCATTTTCAATAACAGGCAAATCTCTCATAGCAGTTCCGCGTAGCAATGGAGAACTTTCCCTTGTATTGACCAACAATTTTATATCTGCCAGTAATGAAACCATTGCTGAATTCCTGATTTATTTTTTCAACACTAAATAGTATCCCAAACCTGCGCTGCAAATTGCTCCAGACCGGGATCTCTCGCGCCCATCAAAAGCAACACACAATCATCAGTGAAATGATTACGCAGCGCTGACACTAACCCGTTTCTGTTTTCTACAAAAAACGCTTCACTACCCTTTTGTTTCAGGTCATTTATCAGGTCGGCGGCAGAAATATCCTTCACCGCGGTTCCTCCCGCGTAAAAAATTTCACTCATCCATATCTCGTCGGTTGGTCGGAGCACTTTTGCGATTTCGTGAACAAAATCCTGCCGTAAGAACTTCGTTGGGCCATATCCGTGAGGCTGAAACCAGGCAATAACTTTCGGTGCCAGCGGCTGACATGCCTGTATTGAACCTGCACATTTCACCGGATTATGCGCATAGTCATCGATCAATAATATCCCCTTCTTTTTGCCGATAACCTGGTGTCGCCGATATATCCCTTTATACTCAGCTAATGCTTTGGCAGCAATGTCAAATGAAACACCCAATTGATTTGCAACAGACGCTGCAGCAATTGCGTTCTCCATATTTATCCTGCCAACTGTTTGAATCTGAAAGGAAGTTCCATTGATTTTAAAATTAACCTGAAGCCCATCCTGTTTAAATTCACTTCCAATATACCCTGCATCAGTAGCGGCATCTGTCGAAAAATCATTTTTCCGGCTTCCCGATAATGTAGCAGCTAATGGATGAGATTGATTAACAACAAATCGCTGACTATTTTGCTTAAAGGTTGTAAAAACTTCCATTAATGTATCTACTTCCTTATGATCCTTATCAATGTTCAATAACAATCCCAATTCAGGATGATATTCAACAATTGAACCATCACTTTCATCTGCTTCTATCACCAGCCACTCACCTGTGCCTACTGCAGCGTTGCCTATTTTCCCTTTTTCAATTAAGCTCACCAAACCCGCACCACTGATTATGCTGGGGCCGTATCCAGCCTCCTCAAGGATGTCGTACAACATTGCACTGGTAGTACTCTTACCGGAAGTACCGCCTACTGCAATTGTTTTTTTTGTCTCTGCTATTCTTGCGAGTAATGCACTCCGTTTGATGATAGGTATGCCAAGCTGCCTGGTTTTTTGAACTTCGGGAACCGTTTCTTCAATTGCAGTAGACACTACCACCAACTGGGTGGAAGCATTGATCCCTTCACCGTTTTGTTCCCAACAAATGATACCTTCTGCTTCCAGTTTTTCACGGAGGGCATTGTATTCGCCTGCTTTAAAATATCTGTCGGAACCGCTGACATTTTTTCCAATCCCTTTCAGATATTGAGCAAGCGCACTCATACCTGTACCGGCAACGCCTATAAAAAAAATGTTATCAAAATCAAGATTCATTTCTGCCATTATCCGACTTTGATCCAAAGTTAAACAAATCGTGTATCTGCGTTCTGCACTTTTGCGGTTAAATAAACGTTGCTGATTGTATTATATTACGCTGCAGTAATTTTCCATACAAAACAAGCTTATTAAGAGCACAGGTGAGAAATTGTTAAAACTTAAGCGCTGTATTGATTAAATATGTCCATCGGTTTGAAGTTTAGCTTATTGAGCGCTATTTTTAATCCCTTTAAATAAACACATGGAGAAAACGCCCGCATTAGTACAAAAAACATTATTGTTATGTGCATTGATTTCAATTCAACTTATTGTAAACGCACAGGACAAATATGTTTATTCAGCCGACCTGAAAAACATTAAAGATGATAAAGTTTCAATTAATCTTATTACTCCGGGCATAAAGGAAAAACAGATTATTTTTTCTTTTCCAAGGGTAATTCCTGGCTCTTACAGCGAAAAAAGTTTCGGAAAATATATTGACGATTTTAAAGTTTTTGATGCAAAAGGAAAAGAGCTGAAAACTAAAAAAATCAATAGCTACCAGTATTCAATTGCAAATGCACAAAAAATAAACCGTATCACTTATAAAGTAAATGATACATGGGATTCGCCTGATAAAGATTTTATCTTTCAGCCAGGCGGCTCCAATATTGACGCCGGAAAAAATGTAATCATTAATACGCATGCTTTCTTTGGTTACTTTGAGGGGTATAGCCAACTTCCATTTGAAGTGAATGTTGCCAAGCCCGCTGAATTCTATGCGAGCACAAATATGCCCGTACAAAGAAAAACCAGTGAAGAGGATATATTATCGGCTCAAAATTACGTGTTCCTCGCCGACAACCCTGTGTTTTACAATATTCCAGATACCACTTCATTTATTATTGGCAATACCAATATCAACGTATCAGTTTACTCTGTAACCGGTAAAGTGACCAGTAAACAAATCAGTGGTTATCTGCGGCCGATGGCGGAAGCTTTGCAAATATTTTTCAATGGTCTTCCTGTTGACCGTTATCAGTTCTTATTCTTTTTCGACAATCCGGAGAATCCAATCGCACCTAAGGAGAGTAGTGGCGGAGGATATGGTGCACTTGAACATAATTACTCGTCACTGTATTTTCTTCCTGAGATGACGTTTGAAACACAGCTGAAAACAATGGTTAACGATGTGGCAAGTCATGAATTTTTACATATTCTCACACCATTAAATCTGCACAGTGAGCAAATAGAATATTTTGATTTTGTGAACCCCAAAATGTCGCGCCACCTCTGGTTGTACGAGGGTGTCACAGAATATTTCTCCAATTTGGTACAGCTCACCAGCGGACTCATTAATCAAAAGAAATTCTTCAGCAATATGCAGGAGAAGATCGAACAGGCGGAGGAACATGGTGATTTTGCCATGACTACTATGAGCCTGCGCGTTTTGGAAGATGAGTACCAGAAGAAATACAACAGCGTTTACAATCGGGGGGCACTGATAGCATTTATGCTTGATATAGACATCAGGGAAAAAACCAATGATACAAAAGATTTAAAATCAGTAATCGTTGATCTTGCGGGAAAATATGGACCTGGTAAACCATTCAATGACTCAACTTTTCTGCAGGAATTCGTCGCTGCTTCCCACCCCGGGGTGCAGACATTTATCGACAACTATATTAATGGTGATAGGCCACTTCCTTA
This sequence comes from Chitinophagales bacterium, assembly GCA_031425315.1. GTDB lineage: Bacteria > Bacteroidota > Bacteroidia > Chitinophagales > Chitinophagaceae > Pollutibacter. The sequence goes on along the minus strand of JANPJC010000251.1, from coordinate 10,143 downwards.
CCAGGAGTTTTTTGCAAGACTGGGTTACGAATTTAGTCCCGAGAAAAAGATTGAGGCTTATTTTGTTGGAAGAATGGGCCTTAAATACGACGAAGAGTCTAAAGGTTTCGTATTTACAGAAGTAGATAAAAAGAACGCCCTTACCCTGCAGGATGGCGACCAGTTTCTCGCTGTCAATGATATTAAAGTGGATGAGAACAATTTGAGTGATTTATGGGAAAAATATTTCCTGAATAATACAGATATCCCAAATCTTGCGCTTACTGTGAAAAGAAAAGGTGAAGAAACAGTATTGAGCGGCCCATTGTATAAAGGGTATGCGGAAGTAAAAAATTACCTGAATCCAATGCCCGTTGCAACAAAACAGCAAACCTTAAAACTGCAAAAGTTATCGCAGAGGTAACCTGTTATTGTAACTAACATAAAAAGTAAACCCTGCAACGATGAAGATCGCTGCAGGGTTTTATGTAATTAACACAAGTAGTTAATGAAATACAATCCGATTTAATTAATTAATGAATAATGCACTAATTGATATTCATCAAAACATACATCTTTCAAAAAAGCAAATTAAAACAAATTAAAAATTACCACTTTCTGAAATCCGACTTTGGCTTTTTTTCTTTTGCCACGGAAACAGACATTGCTCTTCCACCAAAATCCTTATTATTAAGACCGTCAATGGCTTTGTTGGCTTCATCATCAGATGACATTTCAACAAATCCAAATCCACGGCTACGGCCGGTTTCCCTATCCAAAATAACCTTGGCTGAACTAACAGCACCAAATTTTTCAAATAATTCACGAAGCCCTTCGTCATTAGTACTGAAACTCAGATTCGAAACATAAATATTCATAGAAAAAATTTTAATACAATAAACAAGATCAATGAAAACAGGCGGTTATCTGGAGACGGTGGAAGTGTTTGTTTTTATTAAAATCCACTACAGTTGATAATACAGAATGCGTCTGCAACATGATGATTGCTAACGGAAGGTAGTCATTTATATCATATGACTAAAGATATTTAATTTGTTAAAACTGGGGTACAGCGCTAAGAGTCTTGTGATTGCGTACTTAGCAAATTATACCTGAATAGCGCCTTTCAAGGCTAAAATGGCAATTCGCCAAAGAATTCGTATCTTTATTGTCCCTGGATTTGAATTTGCATCTATTCTTCCTGTTGCAAACATTCCTCACCAGATCAACATTAAAAAAAACAGCGCCTTCAATGAGTAAATCAAAAGAATCATGGAATAAAAAAGAAAGAGAAAAAAAGAAAGAAAAAGAAAGAAAAGCCAAGTTTGAGAAAAAGCTCGAGAGAAAAGAACATTCTAAAGATGGACGGGGAATGGACAGTATGATGGCTTATCTTGATGAGAATGGGAATCTTTCATCCACTCCACCAGATCCGTCGAAAGCGATAAAAGTTAACGCTGAAGACATTCAGCTGGGTGTACCCAAACAAGCACCCCTGTCAGATGAAGAGCTGGAAAGAAAAGGAACTGTGACCTTTTTTAATGCTTCCAAAGGATTCGGATTTATTAAAGATGACGAAACAAAAGAAGACTATTATGTGCATCTCAGCGGATTAGTTGATGCCATCAAGGATAACAATAAGGTGGTATTTGAAATAGAGAATACCCCGAGGGGTCGAAGTGCGGTTGCTGTGAAATTGTTAAAATAATTTAAAAGGCCCCGATTGGGGCCTTTGTTCATTGTACATCAATTGATTTTGATATTCTTTTCGCCTTTTCCTGTTTGGGAAGCGATAGGTAGAGTATTCCATTTTGATACCTTGCGCTGATATTATGCATATCAACTGTAACATCCAGTTTAAAGCTCCTCGAAAAGGTTTGCATCGAATACTCTTTTCTCAGCCATTGTTCGTTTTCCTTCTTTTCATTTTGCTCTTCAGTTGATTCATAAGATACACTCAACACATCCCCGGTTACATTGATTTTGAGATCTTCCTTGCGTAATCCGGGTGCGATCAGTTCCATTTCAAAGCTTTGATCTGTCTCACTGAAATTAACAGGCACCTGGAAATGAGTTTTGCTCCCGCTGGTGAAAAAGTCATCATTAAAAAAACGGTTCAGGTTGTCCTGTAAAATCTGGTCAACCCAATTGGTCATGGAACGGCCTTGAATAGGCGAGCCGTTATTCTTTTTCATGATCTGGTTTGTACTCATATTTACCTCCTATTTTTATATGATACAAACCGAAAATCAATCAATGTGCCAATGGATATGGAACAGAAAAAATGACAAATAAAAATGAAATTTTTTCAGTTTTCATTTATTAAAATTTGATTGGCTGAACTAAAATATTGACAGTTTAAAGATTGATACCGGCACTTAATTCAATCCGCTAGACATTAATCCACAATGCATCACCGGTACAAAGAAATGTGACAACACCTCCTATATTATCTGCATCCCCTACTCTTCCCAGAAGTGAAAGAGAACTCATCATTGCTTGCCGGTTTCGCACTAACATGAAATATGGTTTAAAGGATATTACCCTGTAGCCTGGACAAATAACAAATACCGCATCGTTTATATAATATCGGGCATAATGATATGGATTATATTGGAGGCACCAATGCAACATTGTCATCACAATTTTCTTCCGCAGAACAAAATCTCTTTCTTTCCAATACAATGCGTGGGTTACTGAATAGCAGAAAAAATGAAAAGCGATAATCTAACCTATTTCGTGTTCGCGCAACTGTTAGTAATGTATGAGGAAGTATTTAAAAAATATTTTTTAATACTATTTAAAGCTTTATGTATGTATAAGCCTATAACAGCCAGCAGCAAAGGGTTTCAGCAGATTATCATTACGGCAGTGCATATGAAACGGCATTATTTTCCGTTATATCCGGAATAAAACCCTTCTTGTGAAAGCCATTTTGTACTTAGCCGCATGCGTTTCCATTTGTTCGCCCCTGTTTGCACAAATGGCAAACGATACTACAGGAGATATATTAAAACCTCAAACAGACCTTACACTTAAGGTTAATACCATTATAAAAATAGAAAACCTGGGTTTCAGGGTGAATTCTGAATTGGCTGAGTTAAGGCCAACGGTTTCAGCTGACGGCAACCGGCTATTTTTCATTTGTGAAGATCATCCGGCCAATACAAAATATCGCTCTGTGCGGAACTCGCAAGACATCTGGTATTCGGAAAGAGATAGTTCAGGGAAATGGCAAAACGCAAGACATATGGGTTATCCATTAAATACAGCTCATTATAATGCTGTGTACTGGATTAGTCCCGACAACAATAAATTATTGTTGAAAGGTTCTTTTGTTGATGGAGAATATCTGGGTGATGGATTGAGTACCAGTGAAAAAACCAAAGACGGAACCTGGAGCAAACCCGAAAGGCTGCTCATCAAAAATTATGGCAACTACGATCGTGGACGTGCTTCAGGCGCAACCATGGCACATGATGGCAAAACATTGCTGATCTATATGTCTCCGCAAATGGAGAGCTATGATAACGACATTTTTGTGAGTCATCTCATGCCCGATGGCACATGGTCGGAACCGAAAAGCCTTGGTAAAAAAATCAATGATCCCAAAACCAATGAGCTGGCACCCTATCTCGCTGCAGATGGTGTAACATTATATTACAGTAGTAACCGCCCGGGTGGATTGGGCGACAACGATATCTGGATGACGAAAAGATTAGATAAATCCTGGCAAAAGTGGAGTGATCCTGTAAACCTTGGTAGTCCGATTAATACGGAAGACTGGGATGCATTTTTCACTATGGATGCAGGCGGTGAATTTGCTTATCTGGCGTCAGGAATGAATTCACTTGGGGAAAGTGATATAGTGAGAGTTAAACTTTTAGAGAAAGAAAGACCTGAACCAGTTGTTTTGGTAAGTGGCAATGTTTATAATGCAAAAACAAAAGAACCGCTTACCGCCGAACTGGTATATGAAACTTTGCCTGATGGAACCGTGGCAGGCAACGGGCAATCAGACCCTACTGACGGCGCCTTCAAAATCGTTTTACCCTATGACAAGAACTATAGTATCCGTGCCACAGCGGACCACTTTTTTGCAATCTCCGAAAATCTGAATCTGGATTCATTGATTAAAGTCGGATATAAGGAAATTCATAAGGACCTCTATTTAGTACCGATAGAAATCGGGCAGGTAGTGCGGTTGAATAATGTGTTCTTCGATTTCGACAAATGGGATCTGCGTTCTGAATCATTTGTAGAGCTTGACAGAGTGGTGAAATTGCTGAGTGAAAATCCGGCTATAGAAATTGAAATGAGTGCGCATACGGATAGCCGTGGTACTGATGACTACAATGTTAAACTGAGTGAAAACAGGGCAGCATCTGTACGAACATATATCCTCTCTAAGGGAATCAGCGAATCTCGTATTATCTCTAAAGGTTATGGCGAAAGCAAACCTGTTGTAGCCAATGACACCGATGATAACAGGCAGCTGAACCGTCGTGTGGAATTTACTATTCTGAAAAATTAGATTTAAGATAGAAAACACCACCATCCGTAAGTAGTCGTAAGCCTCCGGGCTTATGGCTATTTTTTTGAAGTGGGAAATGGGAAGTGGGAAGTGGGAAGTAAACAGCCAATACAAAGACAGTAGGTAGACGGTAGACAGTAGACAGTAGAGAACAGCCAATGCAAAGACAGTAGATAGACGGTAGACAGTAGAGAACAGCCAATACAAAGACGGTAGGTAGACAGTAGACGGTAGGCAGTAGACGGTAGACAGTAGAGAACAGCCAATACAAATGACCTTGACCATTAAGTAAATAATTCCCGAATCTTCCCGTCTCGCCTGAGGCCAGACCGACTTCCCGGCAAAAGATTATAGAAGGATATTTTTATCCACTTAATTTTTAGCATTTATGCTCTGGTCTATCTATCTCCTTGAATCTCTTCAGAGCAAAGCGCCTTTCCAAAACTTCTATTCCTGCCTCTCCGTCTCACCGGCAAATAAAAAAAGCGCAGCGCTCATAGCGCTATCACCATTCCTTCCTTAGCCAGTTCAAACGGGAAAGGATACTCTGTTTGCTTTTTCATATCAGTTAACATAGCCTCCAGTTTCTCATCATTATGTGAAGGATCGTGGTGACCCAGCAATAAACGCTTTACTTTAGAGATGGCGGCAAATTGAAGGGCATCGCGCATAGAGGAATGCCCCCAGCCATAACGCGTCTTATATTCTTTTGAAGTGTATTGCGCATCATGCAATAATATATCTGCATTGCGGGCAAGGTCAATTCCTGAAATCCATTTAACATCATTTATCATTCCCGAAAGACCCAGTGCCGGTTCATGATCCGGAATATAAGTGAACACTGCCCCATTACTTTCAATTCTGAAACCAACAGTTGGCCCTGAATGAATCACGTAATCAGAATCAATTTTAAATGGTCCGATTTCAAAAGAGCTCTTTTCCACTTCATGCAGAATCAGGTTACAGGGAAGATCCCGGATGCGCACAGGAAATAATGGTGGGGAAAGATATCTGCTTAATCGAGCATGCAGTGAATCGGCACTACTAGCCGGTCCGTAAATATGCACTTCCATTCCCGGCTCAAACAATGCTTTAAAAAACCCAAGGCCTTGAATATGATCAAGATGAAGATGTGTAAGCAATACATCGATTCTTTTCACCCCCTGCTTGTCTTCATTTTTAAATTGCTGCAGCCCGGATCCTCCATCTAATACCAACAACCAACCTTCATCAAATACAAGTGCGCTTGATGTATTGCCTCCATAAATATCTGTTTCAGGGCCGGAGGTGGGTATGGAACCACGTACACCCCTAATGGTTATTTTCATTCTTTCGGTGTCCAGAAGATGGCCACTGCTCCCAGGAACCGGGAATTACGGCCGATGATCGGATAGGATGTAACAGAGATTTTTTCCTTCTTCCCCTGCAGACTTTCTATCCAGAATGTTTTATGATAAGGAGTACAGTCCTGGAGCGTCTTCACCAGTGGTAATTCTTCAGGAGCAAGTGCATTTCCATTTTCATCAAATGGTTTGAAAATTGTACCCCACATTTCAACAGGCATCTCGCCGGTATCTTCGTAACGCTTTCCCAGAATTCCCTCTGCCGGCTCGTTATAAAATATCAGGTTGCCATGAATATCAGTAATAAAAACTGGTATCGACAAACAGTCGGCCAGCTGTCGGTTAAGTATAATTTCTATTTCATAAGCTGACATATATTACCTTTTCGCTAAATGATTCCATCTAAAATAAACTAAAAACCAGATTGAAAAAATAAAATCGCTGCAAACCTATATACTGTCAAAAAACCAGCAGGGAGGAGACACTTTCATCCAAATAAATATCTACAACTACCGGAGAAAGATAAAAACGGCGCCGATTAAAGTGAGTGCAAGGATGACCTTTCGATAACCTTCTTCCCTGATTCGGTTTACAATTTTTAAACCCAGCCAAAATCCTGCGGCAAGGGCAGGTAAAAGATATAGGTCAATCAACAGGGTTTGCGAATTGATGTTTTTCCAAAAGATAATCTGGAAAGGCATTTTGAATAAATTAATGATTAAAAAAATCCACGCTGCAGTTCCGATGAAATCTTTTTTTGGCATCCGCATGGCCAAAAAATAGATATTCGCAAAAGGGCCTGCGAGGTTACCCAACATTGTGGTGAAACCGGAAATCAATCCCATTACCCATACAAAAATTTTATTAGTTGGTGGTGCAAAGGATTTCCTGAGTTCAAGTAAAATCATTATCACCGCAACGATGATGATAATAACGGCCATTATTTTTCGGAAAACCACTTCATTCAAATCCTTACCGATGAAAACTCCGAGTAAAATGCCTATTACCATCCATGGCATCAGTTTCCAAAAATGTGACCATTGCGCATGTCGATTGTAGAACCATACACTTACCATATCGCCAATACAAAGCAAGGGCAATACAATGCCCGTTGAAGCTTTTCCTCCAAAAACAATTGCCATCAGCGCAACATTCATCATATCCAAACCTTTAAGTCCGGATTTAGAAAGGCCGATGATGAAGGATGCCAGGCAAATCAGGAACCAATTTAAGGGCGAGGCAGTAAAGAGAAGGTTATCGAACATTGAACAGGTTGATGCATCAAAAATAGGATGAGTAAAGGAGTTACTGCAAACTAATATTCGTTAAAGCCGTAAATTAAGAAAAGGCCGGAGGAAATTCCTTTCCGCCGGCTGTAATTTTACACCTATCTGAATCTTCGCTTAGGTGTTTTAAGTATTTAGGATACTGAATAATTCGTGTTTCGTTTCCTGGTTTTAAGATTGTTTCTATTTTGATTTGTCTTGCTGCTGTTCAGTGCGATCTATATTCTTAAACAGTAGCATGTCTTTTATTTTTGATGATGCGCCATTGTAAAAACCTGTTTCAAACTTGTAAGTAGAAGGATTGCGAAATGTTCCAAAGAGCATATCAAATAATGGAAGGTCAGAATAGTTGAAGCCATGTATACCTTTTGCATGATGTACTGTATGACTTTCTGGACGCTGAATGATATATCCCAGCCAAACTGGTGTGCGGATATTTGCGTGCTGGAAAATGCTGAAGAAATTAGTCACCAACAAAGTGATGGTAACTGCCTGCGCTGTTAATCCCAGTATGACAGAGAAACAAATAGTACCCAAAGCAGTCCAGCCCGCAATATCGAGCGGACTAAAATAAAATGCCCCATAGGTGTCCAGTCGTTCAGCGCTGTGATGCATTTGATGAAACATCCGCCAGAGATAGTTATTGTTATGCATCGCGCGGTGCCATACATACATTCCAAATTCATAAAACAGAATCCCGACCATAGCTCCACCAATATTTCCAAGGACAGACAGATCAATCATTTGTTTGCCGGGGAGAAGTGCCGACCACCAATAAGGCAAATAAGAAGAGAGAAAAAAATAAACGAAAAAAACTGCGATTCCCCTGATTTTCCAAAATCTGACCTTTGGCAATTCCCTGCCCGGGAAAACAGCTTCCCAAATCATTAAAGCGATGTACATGCCGAAGATGGCAAGTGTGATAGGATCTTTTAATAACTCAATTGGACCAGGCATAAAAATTAATTAAAGATTTCAAAATTTGTTTGTCGTATACATTGTTGAAATCGGGTATTGGCATTCCGCTGTTGCAAACAATTAATAGAAATATTTCATTTAACCATTTAAAAAGAGAAGATGGAAATAGCCGTTTCATTTTGTCATTTTAACAATACGAAACTCGTATCAAAATCCTGCGTGAAGAATAACCAAAATCGTGAGGAAATAACCGAAAATGGGGAGTTGCGTTAGGTGTCAGACACTTTCGCCGCGGTTGAAACCCTCCGCGTGGTTCAAGTGTCTGACACCTGGCTGAAGTTCGGGAAAATTTATTTTTATATCGCGTGCAAAAAACGAACCCACAGGAGATTATTCACGCGATACGTGTTTAATTCAATGCAGGTTTTACCAAAAACATCATGTAGACAAGAACTATTTATCCTTTACGGCAACAAATTTAGCCAGTGGTGCCATACGCGCTTTATTAAGTTGTAAAACATCGCCTGACACAGCATAATTATCTGTTGCTTCAAAAACTTTGTAAAGTGCATTTTCAGTTTCCATCAACGAACAATACATCATTGTACTGATCATTTTAGAAAAACGAATTCTGTTCCCTTCGCTCATTTCATAAGTACCGCCAAAGCCATTACATCCGCCGTTCCCCTCTACCTTTGACCCTTCGTTACGTAAACGAAAATAAACTTCCTTTTCTCCTTCTTTTAGAGTCGGTACTGCCACGCCCCGGAGTTCAGTCAACTTCCAATAAGTCTCTTTTATTTCGACGGCCTGATTACCTGTATCAACACTCGCCTTCTTTGAATTGTCGCAGGAAATAACTACCATCATGAAAATCGTCGACAAAAATATTGACCTGAACATAATATAAAATTGGCTGTTGAAAAAAATGAATTGAATATAATCTAAATACCAGAATTAATAATTACAAGCGCAAGCTTTTATAAAACTTCATCGGGTGGAACTATCAAAAAACTTAATGGATAAAGCAATATCAATCGAAAGTCTTTGAGAGACTTTTAATTTGAATCATTGTTTAACACTGAGGTTGATGTTATCTCCGGCCTTAAATTGATTTTCAGGTGTATAAACGATTAACTGTGATCCCGACAAATGTATAGTAATACTATAATAACTTCCATGAAAACGAATTTGTTCAATTATGCCGGAGGGTGAGTTAATCCTATCTTTCCAAAGTTTAATTTGCTGTGGACGGAGGAACTTAGTCTGTCTGTCCAGGCCAAAGATTTTCTGCAATTCAGGAGTAAGTAAATTAAACTCTCCCATCAAACCTGCGACATATTCACTCCCGGGTTCAAAATATATCTGATCAGGATAACCTTCCTGCACAATCCCACCTTCTTTCATTACTATTACTTTGTTTGCCCATGATAAAATTTCGGCGGGGTCATGTGAAACCAGTATCGTTGTAATTTTTAATTCACTACTAATATCATTTAAAACATTATAAATATTTTTCTTATTGATTTCATCAAGATTTGAAAAAGGCTCATCCAACAGAAGCAGTTGCGGAGAAGTAATCAGTAACCTGGCCAAGGCGATACGTTGTTTTTCGCCTCCGGACAATGCATTGGAATACCTGTTAAGTAAATGCGCCACGCCACAGATTCTGAATATTTCCAGGGCCTCCTGATCTGAAATTTTATTTGAATATTCTATAATCTCTTCAACGCGATAATTATTCCTCAGTTCAAAATGTTGAGAGAGGAATCCGATTTTCGGGTGTCCGGGCATCATCTGTTCTTCGGGTCCAGGAATTTTGGTATTTTGGAAATAAATGCTGCCGGAATCAGGCTGAATGAGTCCGGCGATCATTTTCAGGAGCGTGGTTTTTCCGGAGCCGGTTTCGCCTGCAATAGCCAGTTTCTCATGTTCTCCAACAGTAAAAGAAACATCTTTAACAGCATACTTGTCATTCACTCTTTTCTGCAGATCATTTACCTGAAGTAATGCCATAATCGAAAATAGTGTTTAGCTGGTAATATGGCAAAATTTCGGAAGTGAGCAGTGGGCAGTGAGCAGT
>JANPJC010000250.1:0-2732 GCA_031425315.1 Chitinophagales bacterium | reverse complement strand
GCCGTACCTCCCGGGATGTACAAACCGACTTTTTCAATTGGTAACGACTTTCTCCAACACAATACACCTGGCATAGTTTCAATTTTCAGCTCCGGGGTCACCTGTGCTGCATGAAATTTTTTAATATTGGAATATGCCAGTAAGATAGCTTTCTTCAGTCCTTCATCCAGGTCTCTATCAGCTGCATTAACTTCTTCTGTGCTTACCTGCACACTCTCCAGTTCCACTTTGTCAAAATTCCTTGTATATTTTTCCAATGCGTGGTCGCCATCAATTTTAATTTCAGATAAAATTTCCCTGACAGTATTTTCGAGTCCCTTTTGTTCCATCACCGGTCTTTGCAATAGAGAAGGCCATTCTTTTGGATCCGGATATTTATATACCTGCATATTTTATTTTTTCAGATGACCATCTTTTCAATCGGAACCACCAATATCCCTTCGGCACCGGCAGCTTTCAGGTTTTCAATGCACTCCCAAAACTGATCTTCACTCAGCACGCTATGTACACTACTCCAGCCACTTTCAGCAAGGGGCAATACTGTAGGACTTTTCATCCCGGGTAGCAATGAAATAATTTCCTGAAGTTTATTATTGGGTGCATTCAACAAAACATATTTATTACGCTTGGCTTTCTTTACTGCCTGAATCCTGAACAATAATTTATTGATGAGGTTCAATGATTGCTCAGAAAGAGAATTGTTTTTGATCAGTACGGCTTGTGATTGCAAAATAGTTTCCACTTCCTTCAGTCCATTCATGAACAATGTACTACCACTGCTAACCAGATCTGCCACCACATCAGCCAAACCAATGCCCGGAGCAATTTCAACCGAACCACTGATTTCATGTATTTCAGCTTCCACATTATTTTTCCGCAGGAAGTCAGTGACCATATACGGATAACTGGTAGCAATTCGTTTTCCCTGCAAACAGCTGATGCCGGGATAATCCTGGCCGCGGGGAACAGCAATGGATAACCGGCATTTACCAAATCCAAGATGCTCAATAACTTCCACATGTTTGTTTTTTTCGTACACCACATTTTCGCCAACGATTCCAATATCCGCTACACCATCTTCCACATATTGAGGGATATCATCGTCACGTAGAAAAAACACTTCCAATGGGAAATTATCCGACTCTGTGCGGAGTCTATCTTTTACATTTCTAAGGTCAATTCCGCATTCTTTTAACAGTTGTACTGAATCTTCAAATAATCGTCCTGATTTCTGAATTGCAATTCTGAGATTTTGCTGGGTCATGCATATAATTTTTCGGGCAAAAAAAAAGCTTACGTTTCCGTAAGCCTGATATAGTAAATGTAATAATCACATCACCGGCTTACCTGTCGGGAAAAAGATGATGGTGGTTATGTACAAAATTGATCATGGATCAAAAGTAAGGCAGGAAATCATTCTATCCAAAACTGCTGTTAAATAATTTTACCCGATTTGCTGACTATGCTTCTGACGTCGCTGTGGATAAGGGTTTGCATACAAAGGGCTTATCTTTAATGGTTGTTGGGAAACACAAACATTTACAACATTCACTACATTTCTTACCTTCAGATCAAAGATTGCATATGAAAAAAGCTGCCACTTTATTGATAATAATTGCCGTTTGGATATTGTATACAGGAATGAACGCGGGCAGCAAGCCTTTAAAGTTAGTGTGGTCAGATGAATTCAATACCGACGGACTGCCAGATGCTACAAAATGGAACTACGACTCGGGAGGACATGGTTGGGGAAACAACGAATTGCAATATTACACAACCAAAAGAAAAGAGAATGCCAGGGTGGAAAATGGCAACCTGATTATTGAAGCACATCGCGAAGCGTGGGAAGGCAGGGACTATTCTTCTGCCCGGCTGGTTAGCAAAGGGAAAGGAGACTGGAAGTATGGGAAGATAGAAGTACGGGCGCAATTACCTGAAGGTCGCGGTACATGGCCTGCTATATGGATGCTGGCTTCCAATTCACCGTTAAAATGGCCTGATGATGGAGAAATTGATATCATGGAGCATGTTGGATTTGACCAGGGCAGGCTTCATGCTTCTGTCCATTGTAAAAAATATCATCATTCTATCGGTACACAAAAAACGGCCAATGTTATGGTGCCGGACATTTCATCTGCGTTTCATGTGTACCAGGTTGAATGGAACGCTGACTCTGTAAAGATCGGAATAGATGGCAACTATTACTTCCGCTTTGCCAATGAAAAATCGGGGTATGAAGCCTGGCCTTTCGACAACAAATTTTATCTGCTATTGAACCTCGCCGTTGGAGGCAACTGGGGTGGTCAAAAAGGTGTGGATACAACGATTTGGCCGAGGAGAATGATTGTTGATTATGTGAGGGTTTATCAGTGAAAGGTTTTATTCGCTGCGCTTTATTAAGATAGGAAAGGCGCTGCGCTTTGAAGTATTTTGCCGGGAAGACGCTTAGGCGGGAAAATATATTCTACGGCTGTTACTTCGAAATTCGCACTTCATACTTTGTACTTTTTTTGTGGCCCTCTGTGTCCAAATTAGTGGTATTAATTTAAGCGCTGCGCTTTGTTGAGATAGGAAAGGCGCTGCGCTTTGAAGTATTTGGCCGGGAAGGCGCTGAGGCGGGAAAATATATTCTACGGCTGTTACTTCGAAATTCGCACTTCATACTTTGTACTTTTTTTGTGGCCCTCTGTGTCCAAATTAGTGGTATTAATTTAAGCGCTGCGCTTTGTTGA
>JANPJC010000249.1:0-6044 GCA_031425315.1 Chitinophagales bacterium | reverse complement strand
GGGTCTCCGCACAAAATATCCATTCGTCCATCTTTATCAATGTCCACAAATGCAGGCGACTCATTTGCAATTCCCATCGAATCACATATCAAATGTTTTTTCCATGGCCCGGGTTGATTCTTTGGATTCTCAAACCACAAGCCCGGTAAACCCGGAAAATCAACAATCACCTGATCAACCCATCCATCCTGGTTTACATCCATTGCAAGATTTGGAAATGAATTGCTGTATTCTTTTGTAGGATCATACACGCGACCCGGGAAGATTTCGTGCTGCTTCCAGTCGGGCGCTTCAAACCAAAAATATCCCGCCATCACATCCTTCTTTCCATCTTTATTAACATCGCCTACAGACACCCCTTCTGACAAAAACTGATTGCTTAAAACCTGTTTTGTAAATGGCAGCTTCTCCCCTTTTGGAACCTGCGCCGAAGTACTAAATCCAATCAACATCAAAAGCATTATAAATATTCTCTGTATTTTAAACATGTCGTTTGCATTAACTTTTCAATGTCAAAAGATAGGCCATTAAATTGTTATAATCCGATGGCGTAATTGTACTTTCAAATTGATCAGGCATCAGGGTTAATTTCGATGCTTTCTTTTCCTGAATGTCTTTTTTCAAAACACTAAACTCATTACCTCCACCATCTGCAAACACAATGGTTTCCCCCTCCTCTCTTCTCAATAATCCATTTAAAACCTTGCCGTTCTTTAAAGTGATTGAATAAGTACGGAATGATTCAGAAATATTTCTGTTGGGATCCAGAATCTTCTCTGATAATGCCTGCGCCCCCCATTTGCCCACGCCATTTAACTGAGGACCGATCATTCCGCCTTCATTATTTACACTGTGACAAAGCGCACAATTTTTAGTAAAAACGGCTTTGCCTGATGCTGCAGAAAGTGTTGATTGTGCAGCATTAAAATCCGAAACCCTCCCGTTAATCATCGTTTGTTTTTCGCGGCTGATATCAGTTAAACTTGATCTGAATTCATTAAACAAAACCATTTGTTTAGCTGAAATTTTGAGCATTATTCTTTCCTCCACTTGAGGTTGAACAAGTATGCGGCTGTAAATTTCGCCGCTACGAACTTTCGCAAAAAGAATTTCCTTCCCTCCTTCACTGGCAGCCAGAGCCATGGCAAGAGGTTGCTGAAGATCCGGTGTAATATTTTTAACTGATGAAAGTACATGCTGTGCAGGCTTTCCGGGAAACTCACCCAGTAAATTTACAATGCGACGCCTCCACTCCTGAATCGCAAGTGGCTCATCTAAACTTTTTTGTACAATACTAATCCCTTCCACTTCATTCATTTTAATCAGCGACCTGAATGCTGTAATCCTTTTTGGCGCATAGGCAGCTGTGTCTTCAGCAATTTTTTGCAAAACAGTTTTTAAAGAAGTAAGATTGTATTTTCCGGCCAGACCAATTGCAAATTCCTGCAGGTCGTCGAAACGGTCAAGTTCATCCTGATTTTTGGTTTCCGGCTTATTTAAACTTAAAATTTTTACAGCAAGTTGTTTACCCCAATCATTCATTATCGGAGGTTCTTTTGCATCGCGCTGAGACAAACCTTTTTGAACAGCAACAAATACATTCCAGTTTGTTTCAGTATTATCTGCACTCCGCGTTTTTGCCAGTAAAACAACCTCCTCTAAATTCTTCGACTGAACAAACCTTGTAATATGTGTTACAACTTTGGATAACTCTTTATCGTCGACTGGTTGTGATTTCAAATGTTTAAAAAGTAATTCTCCAGATTCATTCGTTTGCACACCCACAAGCACAGTTGCCAAAACGGCTGCCTGGTCCGGCAACCAACTCCTGGCGGCCACTTCATGCATCAAGGAAGGTGTGCGTAATAATGTTCTCATGGCAAGTCTGATACTGTAAATCATATGATTGTCTTCTTGCTTCACATGATTACGGAAAGCAATTAGCTTTTCTATTGTTTGCAATGCTGGATACTGCGGAAGAACTTCTGTTGCAGCGCGATTTACATGCGGATCTTTATCATTTAATGCATCCAGAACCATTGCATAATAATTCTTTGTACTATCGTTGCGTTCAGCAAGTATCCGCATCGTATGTGTACGGATTAACTCATCTTTATCGCCTGCAAACTGCCGGATAAGCCGATCATCGAGTCCATTGACACGATGAAGTATCCATAAAACATGCACTTTTTCTCTTGAAGTACTTCCCGCAGCGTTTAGTTTCAAAATCAAATGAGTTAATGCAGCTTTTCCGAATCTGTCTGCCAACAGATCAGCTGCTGCCATTCTCACAACAATGTTGTCGTCATTGAGTGTAGCGATTAATTGATCTATAGGTGATGTTGATAAATTCCGCAGAGGATTTGTCTTGCCTTTATAAGTTATCCGCCAGATTCTGCCGCGGATTTTATCTCTTTTTGGATGATCTAACGGTACTTCATAGTGACCGATAATACTATTATAAAAATCTGCGATGTACAAAGCACCATCAGGCCCCATTTTAATATCAACCGGTCTGAACCATGGATCTTCGCTTAAAACAAAATTTTCCTCTTTTTTACCAACAGGACTACTTCCGTTAAAAGAATAAGAATTTCTGTACACCCTGCAGGAAACAGCATCGCCGATATAAAAATTACTACGATATTTTTCCGGAAAAAGAACATCGCCATAATACGCAATTCCTGATAGCGCAGTGGCTTCGTCTTCCATTGGTTTCATATCAGGTGCAAAACCCATGTCTTCCTCTTTTCCCCATTGGTAATAATCTCCACCGCGAATGAGCTGATAGAGCGGCGAAGTATGACAATCGGTTGAGTACAAATATCCTCTCTCATCAAAAGCCAGTCCGAATGGATTAATGCGGCCATATGTTGTATGCTCCACCCTGCTTCCGTCCGGTTTAAATCTGAAAGTATTTCCTGATATCATTTTTATAGAATCACCATCTGCGCCTGCCACAGTGGAACGGTTTGTAAATCCATGACAGGCATGAATCCAGCCGTCATACCCTCTGACAAAATTATTAACCATTCCGTGTGTGTCGCGATGTTCAAATGGACCGAGAAGTTTTTGCTGATCGTCGGCCTTTCCGTCTCCATTTTTATCTGTGTAGTGAATCACATTGGGAATGCTGTATGCAACAGCTCCATCATTTACGGGTAGTATGCCGATTGGAATATTCAATGTGTCTGCGAACACAGTAAATTTATCCGCTTTCCCGTCGTTATCTGTATCTTCTAAAATAGAGATTCTGTCGTGGCCTTTACCTGGAGAAGCCGCAAACGGATATTCAAAAGATTGCGTCACCCACATCCTTCCTTTTGCATCGAAACTAATATTGATGGGTTTACCAATATCCGGCTCAGATGCAAATAGTGTAATTTCAAATCCTTCAGGAAGTTTAAATCCCAGTCGTTCTTCTTCTGGAGTGCGTGCAGCGGTAGTGCGGATGTGCTCATTGAACTGAGGTCCGCTATAAAGTGTATCTGAATTTTCTGCGGCTGTTTTTTCGACGGAATTATTTTTGCAGGAAAAGATGCAGAAAATCAGCACAAAAAATATTGAGAAAATTTTCCGGAATGCAAACATCATGGCTTGTTTTTACTGAATTGAAAAGTAATTAGAAAAGTTTTCCTTTCAGGTATAATCTTACCATTTTTTATTGGATTGTTTGCCAAGACTAATCAACCAATAAAATAAATTTATTTGCAATGAACTACTTTTAATTTGATTTCATGCGATACACTCAAATATAAATTGTAGCCGGTTAACATTTTAACCTGCTACAATTTCAAGGCAGTATTATTTGCTGAGTGTAAATTCCGGCAAAGATAAAAGCTTTCCACCCTGCATGGCTGATTCATGCGCCAGAATACCAACACATGTAATATTTGCAGACTGCCTGGCATCAGGAAAAGGCGCACGGTTTTCCACTAATGCACGGAGAAATTCATGTACAAGATGAGGGTGCGATCCACCATGTCCGGAACCCTGGATAAATGACAAGTGTTGATTTGAAGAAGCATCATACACTCCTCCTGTTGTAAATGACTGAATTTCTTCAGGCAGTAAATGTGCATAATCCGGCACCTCTACTCTCGAAGGTTGTTCTCCGGTATGGATCACAGGTTGTTCATGTTCAATCTGCGTCCACTCAAACGATTTTGTTGAACCGTATACGTCAAAACTTTCACGATACTGACGTGCAGTATTAAAAAGTGAACGAGTTACTTCTGCAGACAAATCCGAATTGCGGCATTTAATGTGACAGGTTTCAATTGCAAATGGAGAACCATATTTCGGAATAAGATTTTCATCGATAGTGCCGGAACCAAAACACGAAACGTATTCAGCGTCTTTCTGTGCCAGGGCCAATACCGGTCCAACACAATGTGTTGCATAATGCATTGGTGGCAGGCCTTCCCAATATCCGGGCCAGCCAGCCATTTCCTGCTGGTGCGAAGCTCGCAGAAACTGAATTTTCCCCAACTCGCCTTTATCAGCCATTTCTTTCACAAATAAAAATTCACGACTGTAAATCACAGTCTCCATCATCATATAAGTAAGACCAGTTTCTTCAACGGCCTCTACAATTTGTCTGCATTCTTCCACAGTAGTAGCCATCGGTACTGTACAGGCCACGTGTTTACCGGCACGTAAAGCTTTAATGGATTGTTCCGCATGCGACTGTATAGGAGTGTTTATATGAATAGCATCAATATCTGGATCTTTCAATAAATCCTCATATTCCTTATATCTTTTTTCAATTCCAAACGCATCACCAACTGCATTCAATTTTTCTTCATTACGCTGACAAATTGCAGCCATAATTGCATCCGGATGACGTTGATAGATAGGAATAAATTCAGCACCAAATCCTAATCCAACAATAGCAACCCTTATTTTTTTACTCATTGTATATTTTTTATATGTACAAAATCATTTTTAGATGTCAGGTAGTTGTCCATGAGAAAAATATCAAGACTAAGAACTAATGACTGAAGACTCATGACTCTTCAGTCCACCCTTTTAAAAACCTCAATCCGTCCACAGCCATCTTATCCTGGCTTTCGGCTTTTGGCGTCCAGAAACACACGGCCCCTGCAAGTTCTTTGTTATCAGTTGTAAAACTTTCAATACTCACCACATCTTTATACCCTATTGATGAAAGACCTTTTCTATATGCAGCCCAGTTACTTTGTCCAGCGCCCGGTGTACCGCGGAAATTTTCAGAAACCTGCATATGAATCAGCTGATCACCTGCCAACACAATTGCCTTTTCAATATCTGGTTCTTCAATATTCATATGAAATCCGTCGAGCATTATTTTAGCTGATGGATGGCCGATATCTTTAATCATACGTACAACATCTGCAGTTGTATTCACCAGGTCGGATTCAAACCTGTTCAATGGTTCGAGTGCGATATACAATCCCTTTTCACCAGCCATTTCACAAACCTTGCGGAGATTTTTCACGGCAAGCTCCCACTCTATTTTCCGCTGTTCTGCCGGAAGTAAACGGGCTTTACCAACTGCTGAATACATAGGACCACCAACAAATGACGTTCCCCACTCCACACAAAGCTTGAAACAGGATTCAAGGTATCTGAAGGTGTTGTCATGATAACTGGTATCGGCATGCGTAAAGTCTCTAGACGGACCAAATGCTCCGCACACAACAGCCTTTAGTCCATACTTTTCCAATCCTTTTTTCACTTTCTTAGCATCAAAAAGTCCTGGATCTTCAACTGCTATTTCAACAGCATCAAAACCCATTTCTGCTATCTTACTGAATAATGGCTCAATTGAATCATTTGAAAAAGGAGAAGTCCACAACCATGTACTTACCCCAAATTGAACAGTTAGCGACATACCTATTTATTGTTTGAAGGATTCGTGGGAACGGTTTGAATTAGAAAATCACCGGCTTCATTCAGATGCTATCAATTCAGGATAGCACTTTAATAACCATCAGGTATTAATTAATACTCACACATTTGCCTATGCGAACGATATAACTAAGAATGTTGAGTTTGCAGGG
>JANPJC010000248.1:0-4698 GCA_031425315.1 Chitinophagales bacterium | reverse complement strand
GTTTTATTGGGTCTTATAGTGATAGTTCCGGTTCGTGCAATATCAGTAGTTATCGTTCCCGTTTGCGATGTGCCAAATGATGATCCTGCTACAACACCTGGTGTAAATGTAATTAGAGAGGATGCTGTTACACCACCGCTGCCATCGAATGCCACATTTGCCTCAGCATTATCTGAAGCCCTTCTAACTTTAATTGGAAATCCGTTATAGGTTGTGCTTAACTTTCTCAAACTGAATGCAGCTGAAGATGGTGTTGCAGCAGTGAGACCCGCATTGTCAAGCGTATTTTGGGAAAACGCAGACAGGTTTAACATTGTACAGACCGTAAAAAACAGCCTGGTTGTGATTGCTTTCATTAGTAAGATTGATTAGGATATTGAATAGGACGCTAACTTATTTTGTACACTTACTCTCCAACTTGTAGAAGAAAAAATACACTGTTAAATTTATACCAGTTTATACTATACGTTTGTAATTGGAGATGCTTTTAAACTGTAGTGAATGATGCTACAGATTAAGGATAAACCCTTAAGAGCGAAATGAATTACACCTAAAAGTGAGTATAATTTTGTTCGGAAAGAGAGAGGTGGAGATCGGATTAATTTGTGTGAGGAAGATATATATTGAATATTGAACCCTTCCCCGGCTCGCCATTTACTTCAATGAATCCCTTATGATCTTCAATTATTTTTTTGCAAAGTGATAAGCCGATACCACTTCCCGGGTATTCATCTTTGGTATGAAGTTTTTGAAACAATTCAAAAATCCGATCCTTATATTTCTGTTCGAACCCAATACCATTATCGCTGAAACTGATGAGATGAAAAGCTGTACCATTGTTTTCAAATATATCAGAGTGGATTTTTAGTATAGGGGTTTTTTCAGGGTGTTGAAATTTTATTGCATTGCTGACTATGCTCCTGAATGCCTGATACATATTTTCTGGCCGGGCGATTATTTTCGGTAAGGGTAGAATATTAATAGCCATGCCAATCTCAGCGATCTGACTACTATATTCGTGAATGACCTGCCGAATCACTTGATTAAGATCTGTAAGTGTTTCTTTTTCTGCGACCTGGATATATTGGCTGAAGTACAGGAAGTCTTTTATCATTACCTGGAGTGATTCAGCAGCTTTGGTGATCCGGTTTAAATTATGCGAAATATTTTTCGGTAATAATTCATCGTTTTCAGATTTTAACCTGCTGCCATACAATTGAATTTTTCTCAGTGGTTCTTGTAAATCATGACTGGCAATAAAATTGAAAGATTCCAGGTCTTTATTTTTCTTCATCAGTTCCTGATTCTTTCTGAGTAACTCAGCCGATAGCCCGAATTCAAGTGTAATGTCCTGACAAGTACCTACCATTCCCAAAGCATTCCCATTTTTATCCGTAAGTACTTTGCCTTTACCTCTAAGTATTTTTTCTGTACCGTCAGGATTGATAATCTTCATGTTATAGTCTGCTGCGATACCCGTTTCGATAGCCGTGGTTATTTCTTTCAGCCGGCGATCTTTATCTTTTGGATGAATAAATGAAAGGAACCGCTCAAAGGTTATTTTTTCAGACTGAGGAGGCAAACCATAAATGCGGTACATTTCATCAGACCACTCAATTTTCTGATCCGCAATGGTCCATTTCCAGTTTCCCGTGTTGGATAGCGTTTGTGCCTGTTTGTTCAGTTCTTCCGCTTCTTTCAATTGCTCAATTAACATTGCTTTTTCCGAAATATCTGCAATGGTCCCAACTATCCTTACTGGTACGGCATTTTCATAATGTACAATACCCCGGCTCCAAATATATTTCAGCCGCTGGTTTCTGGTATAGCGATATTCGCAGTCATAAATTCCTGTAACCAGCGATTCACTTATGGCACAACGCAATTTCTGCTGGTCGTCGGGATGGACATCGAGCAGGAAATTTTCTAATCCGTTCGTCCGGTCAAATTCAAAAATTTTGTACACCTCTTTTGTAAAAGAAGACAATCCCGCTCCTGTAAGATCCCACTCGAAACTTCCTATATGCGCTATACTCTGTGCTTCCAGCAATTGTCGTTCTCTATTTGAAAGCGATATGTTTATTTTCTCTAAATTTTCCTGTTGAATACCGATAAATGTTTTAAAAAAGGTCGAGTCGCTTTTCATCATAAACCAATCAATCTCCCTGCATAATTCAAGGGCAATAGCAATATCCTGAGTGAAAAAAAGCACCATTTCTCTTAATGCCTGCCGCCTGCAATAATTCACCAGTGTGATATCTTCCACTACAACCTGTTCCTTTAAAATAATCGGTAACTGGTTTTTCAGCCATGACGACTTGCTTTGTTCGATAAAAGAATCAAATTCATTGTCTTTTATTGCTGAAAGAAAGCGTTTGCCCGATTCAAAGGTTAATTTTTCAAATTCCTCCTTTGGCATCGATTCAAAATACTTCAATAATGGAACATTAACTTCTAATGAAACCCGTTTAGTTGCCGACAAATATTCTGAAAATCTGAATTTCAAAATGTATTCAGCAAACCGGGGCAAATGAATAAAGTTTAATTTCATTTCGATAGGTTGACTGACCGTAGTTATCGTACTAAATTTGTATTCACAACATATGCATTTTTGTCAGGAGGCCTTTTTAATTCAATTTCTTTTTTTACAATTTTACTCATCAGGAGAATCATTTGTTCGTAAGAGTTAAATTTTCGTACGAACAAAACTGCACCGTGCTCAAAAGTGTCGTTTACATCTGTTGGATTGACAGTTGTACTGTAAATAATAACAGGAATATTATTGAGTTGAGGATCTTTCCGGATCAGCCTCAAACATTCATTGCCATTTTTTTTTGGCATATTCAGATCTAAAAAAATGGCTTCGGGAGTTGCCTCTGTTAAATACGATTTTTCAAAAAGCTCTTCCCAGTTCTTCAGCAGTACCACATTAATCGCAGAATGCACTGACTTTGCAGCATCAAAAAAAAGCTCCCGGTCATCGAGGTCATCGTCGAGTAGAAGGATACAATCAAGTAAAGGTTTGTCTGGTCCAGCAATGACTGTCATCAAATCTGTTTTAATTATGCATAGGTCAGGCCAGCGACAAATTTAATTAAAGCATAATAATAAGAATGTAAATTTGCTATATTCCTGAATCAACAATTGAATAATTTATTCTAGACACTCAATTGTAGAAATCTGTCTACAATATGATTTACATTATTTCTTCATAGTGTTGACTGACCGGTAATATTATAGAGAATTCAGCACCTTTATTTTCAACACCTTTCGCAAACAGTATTCCGTTGTGGCGTTCAACTATTTTCTTACAGAGCGAAAGACCAAGACCTGAACCTTCGTACACTGTATGGCTATGGGTGATATCATTAAAGAAGATTGCCACTTTCAAACTATTTTCATCACCAATTTTGAAAGTGTATACGTCAAACCAGCGCTGCATTGCATCGGAACCTTCTATAAATCTGTTTGATTCGCCGGTTAAAGCCACATCGCCGTAAAGCCTGAACCATCGATCTTCCAAATCAGGTACTAATTCCCGCGCAGTCCGGTTGGTGACATTTTTTAGACCGGTTTGTTCCTCAAAAACCGGGTTAGATTCCCGGAAAAGATAATCAACTGGTTGACGATTTTCATCCAGAATAATTTCAACAATACAAAATCCCTGATCCATTTTCTGAAAGAGCAGGCGATACTGTTCTTCACTTTCTTTCAGTGCAATATTGTTGTCAGATAATTTGATTTCTTTCGGATCAGTTTGTTTCAGCAGATATTGATCTCTGCTATCAGTACTAACAATAAGAATATTTACCGGAAGAGAATCTTTCTGCGCAAGAACTGAAAAATGTAAATCGTACATTTTTGCAGTTCCTCCATAACCGTTTTCTGAAGTAAATATTATTCCCTCAATTTTTTGTTCATTGCCTGTTTGAATGGTGAGTCGAACAGCATCTTTAAATTTTGCCCGAAATATTGGAGAAATTAAATCCAGGATTGATTTTCCTTCTATCTGTTCATCAGTTAGTCCCCAGACTCCCAGTTGGTTTTTATTAGCGGATTGAATAAGGAATTTATCACCGGTTACAATTGAAACGGCAAATGGTAACTGATTTAACGTTACTGATGGTTTGTATTGATTAATTTCTGCTATAGTTTAGGTATTCAGTTAGTGTTGATTTCCAGGTATAAAAATACACTAATAAACAAGGAGAAAATACAGGCCTGAATCGTCAATCGTCAATCGTGAATCAATGTCGTTGAAATAAGGAGCGGATCGGATCAAGACTTATTGCTTTTGCAGAATGGTCTCCCAAGAGAACGGCCGCCACATAGGCATGGAGGGCACTTTTCGAAGTGGGAAGTATGACGTGGGAAGTGGGAAGTGAACAGCCGCATACTGCGTGAATCGTCAATCGTCAATCGTGAATGAACAGCCGTTTTCCTTGTAATGATGCCAGAAATAAGTTTGCCAGGAGATCGGTTAACAGTACAATGCACTGCTACAAATCGTCCCGGCAATCTATGAATAGAAATATTTGAATGCTCCGGCTGGTTAAACCATGAGATATTTACAGTACTGCTGACAATTTCCTTGCTGCTGCCTGCTCACTCACCCATTTGTAAGTGGCTTCCATCCCTTCTCTCAGCGGCTGACTTGGCGCCCAACCTAATTTCTGTTGAATAAGATGGTTGTCGGAA
>JANPJC010000247.1:0-43342 GCA_031425315.1 Chitinophagales bacterium | reverse complement strand
CACCTCTTGCGGCTATCTTAAACCTTTTTTAACCAGGGTTTAGTCAGGTTTCAACCTCACCACCATTGAACGAAGGCAATAATACTTTATTGTTTTTTTAACCAATTAATCAAGGTATAAAATCTATCAAAATCCTTATTGGTATTGAGATAGGCATATACACTTAGTTATCAATCTTACCAGTCTATCAGGCACAAATGAGGCCAAATTCAGGGTACGAAAAGAAAGCCTTTTTTAGCCGGCCTTATATTGATATTATAATTAAGAGGTTTTTCTGATAATTATGGGATGTGTAACCCGCACAGCTATTACATCTTGACAATACATTCAATATTAGCATATAATAAACAATTTTACCTTCAGCTCACCGTTTTTCAAAGGGTAAAATCTATTACATTCGCATGAGCGTCCGATAGCTGAACCGGACAATATTTTAGACAGCCAACCGTTTTCAAATAGCTAAATCCAGCAAAATGCAAAATTTGAGCATGAAAAACCTTTTAATCGTACTCGCAGCCCTTCCTGTACTGGTGTCCTGTAAAAACGGACTATTCGGGAAAAACAAAAAAGAGAAGTCCAGCGTAACCGGCTGGAACTATAACGACAAAAACATGGGTGGTTATAATGTTTCCAAAGAAAAGGAACAGAAAACCGGTCCAGGTTTAATTTTCGTACAAGGTGGTACTTACACAATGGGTGCCACTGAAGAAGATGTAATGGGCGATTGGAACAACGTTCCGCGCAGGGTTACAGTTTCTTCATTTTATATTGATCGCACAGAGGTAGCCAACCTTCATTACAGAGAATACCTGTACTGGCTGGAAAACGCCTTTGATGATCCGACCTTCGCTAAGGTTGTAGACGGTGCAAAACCTGACACCCTTGTATGGCGCAGTGAACTGGCGGCTAACGAGCCACTGGTTGAATATTACTTCCGCCATCCTTCTTATAATAACTACCCGGTGGTAGGTGTCAACTGGAGACAGGCAAATGACTTTTGTTTATGGAGAAGTAACAGAGTAAACGAATTAATCCTTGTAGAAAAAGGATACGTTAATAAAAATCAGTTGAAGACCATTCAGGGTCAGGGTGAAGAAAACTTCACTACCAAATCATATTTGCTCGGTTTGTACTCTCCGCAGCCTGGTAAACCAAAGAAAAATGCTTTAATGGATGCGAACGGCCGCCCGAGGAACTTTGTAAAGTTCGAGGATGGTTATTTGCTGCCCGACTACAGGCTTCCAACAGAAGCTGAGTGGGAATATGCAGCTTTGGGTTACATCCTTCAGAACCCTAAAACCAAGAAGAAAGAAGGAAAACGTGGTGAGGAGTTAATCATGAACAAACAGGTTTATTCATGGTCACAAAATGTAAATGGTTTACGTGATTCACGGCATGGCAGCTGGCAGGGTAAATTCCTCGCCAACTTTAAAAGAGGTAATGGTGATAACATGGGTATCGCTGGTGGATTGAATGATAATGCATCTATCCCGGGCCCTATTGAAGCTTACTTCGCCAATGGATTTGGTTTGTATAATATGTCAGGTAATGTGAATGAGTGGGTAGCCGACGTTTTCCGTCCGTTATCAAACATGGATGTGGATGATTTGAATCCTTTCCGTGGTAACGAATTCAAGAAATTGTCTAAAAACGACAATGGCGAATTTGAAAGAGACAGCCTTGGCCGTGTAAAATATATCGCTGTTACTGATGAAGAAAGCAAAAACCGCCGTAACTATCAGCGCGGTAATGTGGTCAACTTCCTTGATGGTGACTCATCTTCAATGGTATCTTACGGTTATGGTAAAACTTCATTGGTGAGTGATAAATCAAGAGTTTACAAAGGTGGAAGCTGGGATGACCGTCCTTACTGGCTGGGTCCTGGCACACGCCGCCATCTTGAAGAAGACCAGTCGAGTGCCACAATTGGTTTCCGTTGCGCAATGGATCGCGTAGGTAGCCAGGAAGGCAATGGTTTCAAAAATGGTAACCATTTTAGCAAGCAAAGACAGAATTCAAGAAAAAAATAATCAGATAAATCTTTTTATAAAAGCCTTCCGAAACCGGAAGGCTTTTTTTTGCTCCTTATATTTGGGTTATGAGCATCGAAAGATTGTATGATTATTACCTCAGTCATCCGCGGGTGCAGACCGACACCAGGAAAATACAACCTGGCGAAATCTTCTTCGCATTAAAAGGGCCTAATTTCAACGGTAATGCATATGCTTTGCAGGCCCTGGAACAGGGAGCAGCATTAGCCGTTATCGATGAAGATAACCTCTCAGAAGATCCGCGACTGTTTAAAGTGGATGATGTACTTGAAACCCTTCAGGCGCTTGCCTTACATCACCGTAAACAATTCAATATTCCCTTTATAGCTATTACTGGCAGCAATGGTAAAACAACCACCAAGGAATTGATTCATGCAGTACTAAGTACCGCCTATAAAACCTATACGACAAAGGGTAACCTGAATAATCATATCGGGATCCCGCTTACTATCCTTGATATCCGGGGTGATGCGCAAATGGCCGTGGTGGAGATGGGTGCTAATCATCAAAAAGAAATAGAAGGATATTGTAGAATTGCACTACCTACTCACGGCGTAATAACAAATTGTGGCAAAGCTCACCTGGAAGGCTTTGGCGGTGTGGAAGGGGTGAGAAAAGGAAAAGGTGAATTGTATGATTACCTGAGGGCGCAAGGCGGAACAGCTTTCGTTATGTGGGATTACGAATACCTCCGCGAAATGAGCACAAATATCCCGCATATTATCACTTATGGAACCAATAATGCCGGGGTAACCGGCAAAGCTGTTGCAACAGATCCATTTCTTCATGTACATATTGATAATGAAACAGAAGGCGACATTCAAAGCATGCTGGTGGGTGACTATAATCTGCCTAACATTCTTGTTGCAGTGGCGATTGGAAAATATTTTGAAATTCCCTATCTCACTGTAAAAAAATCCATAGAGAATTATAGTCCAACCAACAGCCGTTCTCAACTGATCCGGAAAGCCTCAAATGAAATTATACTGGATGCCTATAACGCTAACCCTACAAGTATGCGGGCTGCCATCGAAAATTTCGCCCGCCATAAAGCGGCCAACAAGTGGGTACTAATTGGGGGCATGATGGAACTGGGAGAAAATAGCGTGGCAGAACATCAGGACATCATTGACCTGCTGAAAACATTTGAATGGAAGCAGGTCGTATTAGTGGGTGGAGATTTCAAACAAACCGTCCACCCGTTTATTTTCCTACCTGATTCATCAGCGGCAGCGGAATGGATGAAGAACGAACAACCTAAAAAAACAGCAATGTTGATAAAAGGATCGCGGAGTATGAAAATGGAAAAAGTGTTGGAAGCGATAGGGAGTTAGTAAATATTAAAGTAAGCGAAGGAATAAGTTATATTTAAACACTCAATCAGATTGCATTATGAATACTATTATCACTCTTTTACACCTTGCATTTTTTACGATGAATACTCCGGAGTCTCCCGCAGATACAAAATACTATGAAATGAGAATTTATTACTGTCATCCGGGACGCCTCGATGCATTAATTAATAGATTTCAAAATCATACCACCAAACTTTTTGAAAAACACGGAATGGAAAACGTCGGCTATTGGTTGCCGGTAGATAATGCAGAAAATGCATTGTATTATGTACTGGCCTACCCTTCAAAGGAAGCCAGGGATGCTTCATGGAAAGCTTTTGGTACAGACCCTGAATGGAAGACGGTGCAAAGTAAATCTGAAGAAAGCGGGAAGATTGTAGCGAAGGTTACATCCATTTTTATGAATGCTTCCGAAGTATCACCTCTCATAAAGCCATCCGGAAGCCAAACAAACAGAACTTTTGAATTACGCACTTATTATTGTCATCCCGGCAAATTACCCGACCTGATCACGAGATTTAAAGATCATAGCATGAAATTGCTGGAAAAGCAGGGATTCACAAATGTAGCTTACTGGACTACAATTGAACCTGATGGTTCACAACCAAAGTTGATTTACATATTGGCAAGTACTGGAGTAGATGCTGCAGGCAAGGCCTGGGATGGTTTTCGTGCAGATCCTGTTTGGGTGAAAGCCAAAGCAGATTCTGAAAAAAACGGGCCAATTGTTGAAAAAGTAACTTCAATATTCATGAAACCACTTCCATTTTCGACTATTAAATAATAAGACTTTTTGTAACTATTCAATTATCACCTTATCGGTTGTCATCAACTGATTTTCCAAGTATTGCAGGCATTGAAACAGTTCTCACAAAGCCTTAGCAATGGAATGATTAATTTTGCTGAAAATCAGCATATGTCGTCAGATTCCCGTCCTAGCTATTTGATCAGTGTTTTTGATAACCGGTGCCCGAGATGCAGGATTGGAAAGATATACCAGACAAGAAATCCATATAACCTTAAGAATACGGTGAAGATGAATGAATTGTGCCCGGTTTGCGGGCAACAGACAGATATTGAAACTGGATTCTATTACGGCACAGGATATGTGAGTTACGTTATCGCAGTGGGGTTTTCAATTTTCACCTTCTTTGGGTGGTGGCTGACTATTGGTTTTTCGCTTGATGACAACAGGTTTTTCTGGTGGATGGGCATCAATGCATTTCTGATGATCGCCCTTCAACCTTTATTTATGCGGCTATCACGAACATTATGGTTATCATGGTTTGTCAAATATGATCCAGATTGGAAAACCAAAAAGGCAGAACAGTCAGAAAGGCTTATCAAAGAACATCAGCATAACTGGTGATAGCCCTTTATCCGTTATTTTTATTCTTTTAAAACCGCACCAAACTAATAATTGTTCCGCCGCTCTCCTATTGCTTTTAGATTTTACGGATATCTATTAATATTTTTGACGGACAAAAAGGAACTAAGTTCATTGTAATAAATGCGATGATCCAGAAATGATTTTAGAATGCCGCTATGACTTTTAAACTCAACATTGATCTTGATAAGCCCACCCCTAAATATATACAGGTGGTAGATACGATTACTGAGGCCATCAGGATGGGCAAACTGAAAAAGGGCGAACGCATTCTTTCAATCAATGAATTGAGTGATGAATATTTTCTGTCGAGAGACACTGTGGAAAAAGCTTATAATGTTCTTCGGAAGCAGGGCATCATTACATCGGTGAGAGGAAAAGGATTTTATATCCGCCAGGTGGATATTCATGTTCCATTCAAGATTCTGCTCATCTTCAACAAAATAAGTAATTACAAAAAACAGATATATCAATCCTTCATCAGTACGCTGGGCACCCAGGCGATTGTAGATTTAAAGATTCACCATTTTAATACCCAGATATTAAAATCGCTGATAGAAAATCATCGGGATGAATACCAGTTTTTTGTAATAATGCCCCATTTTTATGATGATCCGGAAGAAGCCCGGCAAATACTAAAATCTATACCTTCAGACAGGCTTATTCTGCTTGATAAATGGATGCCACATATTAATGATGAGTGTGCCGGTGTATTTCAGGATTTTGAAAATGACATCGTTGAAGCGCTGGAAAAAGGAATGGACCTGATCAGCAAATACGAAAAATTATTTCTCGTTACCCCAAAACTAATTCCATATCCTCCTGAAATTATCAAGGGGTTCAGAACCTTTTGTATGCAGTACAGGTATTCCTATAAAGTATTGAATGAGATAGACAACATGACCCCTGTAAATGCAAATGAAGCCTATATTGTTATTGAGGAAACAGACCTGGTGAATCTGATCAAAAATTGCCGGGCAGCTAATCTTACAATAGGCAAAGACGTGGGAATACTTTCTTATAATGAAACACCTCTGAAAGAAATTTTGCTCGATGGCATTACAGTAATCTCGACGGACCATCACAGGATGGGTGAATTGGCTGCTAAAATGATACTTGAAAATAGAAAAGAAAAAATCAAGAATAATTTTGAACTCATCAGGAGAGCCTCACTTTAATTTGCTTCAATTATTTATCTTTCGCGTGCTGTTAGATTTCAATTCCTGATTTCAGTCTACAAATTAATATCAAATGCAGATCGTTGTAACAGATGGTTATACTCTTAACCCAGGTGACCTTAGTTGGGATAATCTTAAAAAACTGGGAGATGTAATCATACACGACAGAACATATCCTGATGAATTAATCGAACGGTGTAAAGATGCTGATATCATCGTTTCAAATAAAACACCGATAGATTCAATTGCTATTACTACGCTACCAAAACTCAGAATGATCAGTGTAACTGCCACAGGGTATAATGTGATAGATACAAAAGCTGCAGCGGGCAGGCAAATACCGGTATCAAATGTTCCCGGCTATGGTACGGCAAGTGTGGCGCAGCATACCATTGCACTATTGTTAGAACTCAGTAACTGGTCGGGCAAACACAGCCTCGATGTATCATCCGGGGGTTGGCAAAAATCGATTGACTGGAGTTATACCATTCAACCTGTAACAGAATTGTACGGCAAAACTTTTGGCATCATTGGTATGGGCAATATTGGACAACAGGTCGCAAAAATTGTTATGGCGCTAGGCATGAATGTGATTTATCATACCCCTAACCCTAACGATGAACTTGCAGGTGAATATAAAAGTATTGAAGATGTATTTGCAGAAGCAGATGTGGTTTCATTGCATTGTCCGCAAACACCGGAGAACACCGGTTTTGTCAACGCTTCATTAATATCTGTAATGAAACCTACTGCATGGCTGATTAACACCTCGAGAGGAGGTTTGATTAATGAAGCGGATCTCGCTGCCGCCTTAAAAAATGCAACGATTAAACTTGCCGCACTAGATGTGTTGTCAAAAGAACCGCCACCAGGAGATCATCCACTTATTGGCATTTCCAATTGCCTGATTACGCCACACATCGCCTGGATCAGCCGGGAAGCCAGGCAGCGAATAATGTTACAAACGATTGTGAACATTCAATCATTTATAAATGGAAAAGCTGTTAATGTAGTTAATGCAATAACCCCTTAACAGCTATTCAAAATTTTAGCATCAGCATCTCAATAAAACCTTCCCACCATCCTGTTCTCTACAATAATCTTTTTTAACTGAGAGGGATTGATGGTACCCTGTTTACCGTATACAATTTTACCTCCTGGTTCTACCAGCAAAGTGTAAGGTAACGCGCCCTGCCATTTTGGATCGATCGCTTCTATCAAAGCATATTTGTCTTTTCCGGCAAATAGATAATTGGTGTTTGACGCCTCCAGTTTTTTCAACCGTTCCAGCGCCTTAGCTTTTTTGTCTTGCACATCCATGGAGATCGTCACAAACTCAAAATCTCTCTCTCTGTACATTCTGTCAATTGTTATAAAGTCCGGCAGCTCCTGCACACAAGGTCCGCACCAGGTAGCCCAGATGTTAATCAGGCGTAATTTTCCTGAATTATTATTAGCGACAAGTTCTTTTGCTTTTTCTACATCGATATCGTTGATGGTGACAGGAAGCTTAGCCCAGTCAGCATAAAGCTTTGCATTGTATTCATCTTTCCAGGACCATTTAACTGAGCAACCGAAAGTTTTTGTCACTGGTTCAGGTGGCTTGTTTCCCTGCACAATTGCATTGAGTGCTGCTTTTATATCTTCAGAATTTCCGGTGCCGGGCTTTTCATTGGCATCAATTCTCCCTGTGTACTGCAATTTCCTGTTGGCATCAAAAATAAAAACATGAGGCGTGGCAATCGGGCCATATGAAATGGAAACTTTTTGATTTTCACCATCATATAGATAAGGGAAATTATATCCTTTATCTTTTGCGCGTTGTTGCATTTCTTCAAAACTGTCGCTCAAATCTGAATAACCCAATTCTCCCAAATTAACTGCCTTGGGATCGTTCGGTGAAATCACAACAAAACCAACTCCTTTTGATTTGTATTCATTCACCAAAGCAATCATTCGGTCTTCATATGCCTGAGCAGTTGGACAATGATTACAGCTAAATATCATTACCAAAACTTTATCGGCAGAAAAGCTATTTAATGTATACGTTTTGCCATCTGTGCCGGGTAGTTTGAATGGCGGCGCCGCGGAGCCGATCGATAATGTTACCGGTTCGGGATGTCCCTGTGATTGCACTGAGTTTGTAAAAATAAAAAGAGAGAGCAGGCAAAGCAATGTTTTCATCGTTCATCAATTAAGAATCTTAAAGATAAAAAAATAAAACAGAAATTGATTGCTCATATTCATCATCAAGAGCATCCCCTAAGAAAAAAAGCTGTTCCGCCATCAGGCAAAACAGCTAACGATTGATAAATGAAAAAACTTATTGACTAGCCGACAGCTCTAACGCTTTTGTTGTAGTATAATATTTTGCAATCATGTTGGGCACTTCCCAGGAAGGCATGTTTCCTGATTTTAGAAATGACAAATATTTTTCTGTCACCCTGGCAAAATGCGCTTCATGTCCCTCCCGGTAGCTTGCTGGAATTGTTATCTCCCAACCACCCTCATATTTAGAAAGTCCAATACCCGGATATTTTTTTTGCAATGTATTTACAGCGTCAGCCAGTGATTTCTCAAATGCAGCATCTGCCATACTGTTTTCAACATACAATTTCGGAATATATCCCTGCTGTTCTCCCTGCCTGATTACCAGATCAGAAACTGTACCCCGCATGATAGAAAAGTGAGTGTCGCCGGCACCTGCTGCAGCTTTGTAATTCCAGATCACACCCACCCTCGCATAAATTCCTTTTATCTGATAATTGATCTCTCCATTTGCGCTCACTTTCAATACTCCAGAAGAGTCTACATAACCTTTAAGATAATCAGGAAAAGATGCAGTGGCAGTACTTGCAGTAAATTCCGGCAATGTCAGCGCTGTTGACCATCGCCGGCTTTTATTAATTTGAATATCTTTCTCATAATCTATAACCTGATCCGGAAAAGCTTCCCATTGTACAAGGTCAACCAGATGTGTTGTTACATCAACTATACCTTCTCCTTCCTGCTTTACATCATAAAACCAGGGTGGACGCTGCAAAGGTTTTCCTGAAACCTCCTTAAAAAAATAATGAACACTCTCTTTTGTGATAGCAGGAGAATCAGCACTTCCCTTTTTTAAGTTCCCAAAAACTGATGGAATCATTGATAACTCACGCTGAAGTATAGTTGTAATTTCATATCGTTCTGTCATGATATCGTATAACACCAGTTTTTTTTCCTCTGCAATCCTGAAAGCCTCCTTCAACTTAGGTAATCCCTCACTGTTTATTACCATTGGTTTATCGGCATATACATTAAAGCCGGCATTTATCGATTCGAGAATATAGTCCGCCTTCTTCTGATTATTTCCTGCCAGCACCACGATATTTCCCTTTTTTTCTGCAATCATTTTTTCAAAATAATCATTCCCTTTGTAAATAACTTCGTTCCAGCGGGTTGGCAATTCGGGCCTTGAATTATAAGTTTCTATTCTTGAAAGATAAAGACCTACATCATTTCCCTCAGGTGCATAAACGTGTACAACAGAATCCACATCGGGATACATGCTTTTTTGAACAAGGCCGGCATGGAAATGCCCGGGGTCAAGTGTTACAAATTGGTATGGAGATTTATTTTCCATATGCTGTTGGCAACCGGTAACATTAATAATAATACCTAAAGCAAAAATTATCGTTTTATAGCATTTCATAATTAATCAGAATACATATGGATATCGCTGCGGTCTGTTAAGCATTGCATTGGCTTCATCATCGTTTACAAATCTTTCCTTTATCGGATTCCAGTATAGTTTACGTTTCAATTTCATTGCCGCATGATGCAAGAGGCAGGCCGAGCATGAGCGATGTCCCACCTCGATAGGGGCGATAGGCGGAAGCCTTGTTTTCATACACTCCAGCCAGTTGCCATGATGTTCTTTACTAACATACAGGTTCACTTCATCTGCACCGATTTTTGAAGTGATGATGGCAGGATCGCTGGCGGTAAGTGCTTTTGTTGGTGTTTTGCTTACAGGGTCAGATGCTGTTGCAGCATAATTTCCACGGGTAACAAAAATCCATCCTTTACTACCTTCGAATTTTATACCGTTTGGAAACGAATCGCTTATAACCATCTCAACGCCATTCGCATATTTAGCATATGTTTTGAATGATCCATGAACATCCCATAAACCCGATTTCGGAAATTCGCCAGTTCCCCAAATTTCAATAGGTCCGGTGTATTCAGTATCCATTGCCCAATGTGCACAGTCAATATGATGCGAACCCCAACCTGTTATCATGCCTGCGCCAAATTGTTCACAACGGAGCCATCCAGGCCGGCTGTAATCATTTTGAGGATGAACACGTTTCTCAGTGTAATATACATTCGGGGTCATTCCAAGCCATGCATCGAAATTGAATGTTTTCGGTACCTGCATTTCGGATTCAACATCTCCGCCCGGATCAACGGGCAAACCAATGGTGACAGTTTTTAACTCGCCTATTCTTCCGTTTCGCACCAATTCCGCCGCATACCTGAATTGTGTTGAAGAACGCTGCTGGCTGCCGATTTGTAAAATTCTTCCACTACGGTGAACTGCATTACTTAACGCTCTACCATCTTCTATGGTAAGTGAAGTAGGTTTTTGCAGGTATACGTCTTTACCTGCTTCAACGGCATGTATGGCGATAATTGAATGCTGATGATCAGGTGTACTGATCAGCACACCATCAATATCTTTATTGGCCAGTAAATCTTTATAATTTTCGTAGGTGGTTACCCCTTTGTAATCGGAATTATTCTTTTTACTGTAATAACCATTTACATATTGTTTTGCCTCTTCAAGTCTTTTCTGATCAAGATCGCAAACGGCAATGATGCGCGCATGATCGTATTTCAAGGTTTCCGCCATATCATGATCGCGCGATATCCTACCCGTACCTATTGCCGCGATATTAAAACGATTACTTGGAGCATTTTTGCCCATTACCGATGCAGGTACAATAGATGGAAAGCCCATCGTTGCAATCCCGGTAGCCACACCAGCTTTAACTGTGGAGCTAAAAAATTTTCTACGATTGATTGTCATAATATCATTGATTTGTGTCAAAACTTAACAGGCTCGTCTCTTTCAGTTGCGTAAGCTTTTTGCACATTTAACTTTTGCACTCTGGAAGCTATAAATTGTATTCCCTGGAAAATATGATTTACGAAAACGGGTGCTGTATAATTCTGAATGTCGTGCCCGAGTGTAGAAATCCAGATATGTCCGCCATCGTATGCGTGATACCATACAGCAGGATACAAAACGTTATAGGTGCCGGCATTTTTTGCAATTTCAGCAGCCTGGTCCTGATTTAAGGTACTGATATCATGTGCCATCAGTACTTCAATGCCTGGATAAAGTTCTTTACCAAAATAACACTCGTCTTTCTTTTCCCATACAAGTGGCACCCCTTTCATACTTGGATGCGATGGTTTAATTGTGCGGACCGTGAACACCTGGTTACGGGCATGCCAGGAAAAGGTCCCCCCCATCATATTTTTGAACCAGGTCCAGTTTCTTTCAGTTCCCATTACAGAATGCAGACCAACAAAGCCACCTCCTGCTTCAATATATTTCCTGAATGCAAGTCGTTGTGCATCTGTATCAAACACATCATTATTAGTGCTGGTGAATACCAGCATCGTATATTTTTTCAGGTTATCGGCAGTAAAAACAATAGGTGTGTCTGAAACTACTACTTTAAATCCCTGTTTTTTCCCCAGCTCTGTAATGCAGGAAACAGCTGCCGGAATATTGTCGTGCACATAACCTTTTCCATTTCGGGTATATACAAGCACATTCACGTTCCTCCAGTTAACCTGGGCCACAACATCTGTAAAAAAAGTGAGCGTGAATATAAAAAAAACCATCAGATACCTGCATTGCTTTAATGCTATTAATAGAGTATGGTTTACTTTCATCATTGCTAAGCAATTGAATCGTTGAATAAATAGAGACAGAACGTATGAATTTCCAAACTTCGAAACTAATAAATGAAATATCAACTATTTTGATGAATAAATTCATTTCAATCGATTTCCAAAATTTTCAAACGAAGTAAACATTTTCTCAACTTATATTTCTTGATTGAATTGCAGCCATTTTTAAACCCTTAAACAGGCCTTATGTTTTCGTTGGAGAAAAAGGTAATAGTAGTTACAGGCGCAACAGGCGTACTCGGAGGGGCATTTTTAGATTCATTAAATGAAGCCAAAGCCAGACTTGTTTTAATAGGTCGCAATAAGGCAGTAGCTGAAAAGAGAGTAAAGGAGATCAATGACAGTGGTGGTGAAGCCTTATCAGTGATAGCGGATGTGCTCGACAACACGCAATTGGAGCTTGGGTTGGATTCAATCCTGCAAAGGTTTGGACGCATTGATGGACTTATAAATGCTGCCGGGGGTAATATTAAGGAGGCGGTGCTTGAACCATCAGATGATATTTTTTCGCTGAATATTGATGCACTCAAAAAGGTTTTTGATCTTAATCTTTATGGATCTATCATTCCAACGCAGCTTTTTGGAAAAGAAATGATGAAAACAGGAGGTGGGAGTATCGTTAATATTTCTTCCATGGCTTCTCAAAGGGTAATCACAAAAGTATTAGGCTATTCATTGGCAAAATCTGCTGTTGATATGTATACCCGTTGGATGAGTGTTGAACTTGCCCATCGATTTGGGTCAGCTTTGAGAATTAATGCCATTGCACCGGGATTTTTCATCACTCATCAAAACAGGACTTTGCTTACCCAGGAAGACGGTTCGCTGACACCGCGTGGCAAATCTGTAGTACATCAAACTCCATACGGCCGGTTTGGCGAACCCAGCGAGCTTTGTGGAGCATTGCGTTGGTTACTGAGCGACTCCTCTTCATTTGTTACCGGGCAGGTGATCAGCATCGATGGTGGCTTCAGTGTATTTTCCGGCGTATAAAACAAAAACATTCATCGAACTATATTATTAAAACTTAAATAACCGGTATATGCATTTGAAACAAACATGGCGGTGGTTTGGACCTGCAGATCCTGTTAAACTTGAAGATATTCTGCAAACCGGCGCAACTGGAATTGTTACCGCCTTGCATCATGTACCACATGGCGACGTTTGGACTGTGGAGGAAATTAAAAAAAGAAAAGAAGAGATTGAATCGAAAGGTTTAACATGGGATGTTGTGGAAAGTGTAACGATACATGAAGATATTAAAACGCGTACCGGCAACTATCAACTATATATTGAGCAGTACAAACAGACATTAAGAAATCTTGCTGAATGTGGCATTCAGATTGTTACTTACAATTTTATGCCGGTTAACGACTGGACTCGTACGAATTTGAATTACCGCATGCCTGATGGCTCTAAAGCACTTTATTTTAATTTATCAGATCTTGCTGTTTTTGACATTTATCTCTTACAAAGAAAAAATGCAGCAGCAGATTATCCTGAAGCCACTGTGTTACTCGCAGCAGAAAAACATGCCCGGTATTCTGAAGAAGAACTCAGCAATCTTGCAGGAATAATTATGTTTGGTATACCTGGGGAAAGGAAAACGACGATTGAAGAAATGAGGAAAAAACTTCAACCTTATGAAAGCATTGATCGTGCTGCACTCAGAAAAAATCTCGCCTATTTTCTTTCAGCAATCTGTCCGGTAGCAGAGGAGTACGGCATTCAAATGGCCATTCACCCAGACGATCCGCCATTCGACATTTTGGGATTACCCCGAATTGTTACCAATATTGACGATATCAATTATATATTAACAGCTGTTCCATCGAAAAGTAACGGCATTTGTTTTTGTACGGGATCACTGGGAGCATCGCCGCATAACAATTTACCTGAAATGGCAAAAGCAATTGGAGAGAGAATTCATTTCATACATCTCAGGAATACCCGGAGAGATAAAGACGGTAATTTTTTTGAAGCTGATCACCTGGATGGTGATACTGATATGTATGCGGTGATGAAAGAATTACTGATAATACAGCAGTC
This sequence comes from Chitinophagales bacterium, assembly GCA_031425315.1. Classification (GTDB taxonomy): domain Bacteria; phylum Bacteroidota; class Bacteroidia; order Chitinophagales; family Chitinophagaceae; genus Pollutibacter. The sequence goes on along the minus strand of JANPJC010000247.1, from coordinate 29,352 downwards.
AAAAAAACAGGAAATTCCTTTCCGGCCCGACCACGGTCATCAAATGATCGATGATCTCGAAAAAATAACAAATCCCGGATACTCCTGTATTGGCCGTTTGCGCGGTCTTGCTGAATTGAGAGGTTTGGAACTTGGTATCATCAGGGCTAATGCCTGGTAGATAAAAAATCAAAGAAAGTTGGACTGCTAAAAATTTAAAACAGGGGCACAGGAAAATTTACTTCAATCGTTTTCCTTGTCTGGTAATATTATTCTTCATTAATTACTGTACCAAAAGCTTTTATAGGTTTCTTCAACATTGTTTTAAAACTCTAACTAACTGTCCATGACAAACAACAAATTGCTTGCGTGTTTGCTGAAAAGTCGTTTACTTTTTATTTTAGTTGCGATGACTTCTTCAACACTTACTCTCCATGCATCAGATGCCGACAACAGAACTAAACCTTCACATTTTTTCAGATTTTTTAAAGACATTTCCGGCCATGTCACTGACGCGAAAAACGAACCGCTTTCAGGAGCCACTGTTCAGGTCAAAGGCACAAACAAAATTGTGGTGACAGACGCGAACGGAAATTTTAAGCTAAAGGATGTCGCCGATGATGCTGTACTTATTATAAGTTATAGCGGTTATGCATCCGAAGAGGTAATTGTTGCCGGTACATCCGGAACAATGAATATTTCAATGAAGGACCAGCAAAACCAACTCGGTGAGGTTGTGGTGATTGGCTACGGAACCACTAAGAAAAAGGATCTTACCGGTGCTGTTGCACAGGTAAAGGCCTCTGTATTTGAAAACGAGAACCCACGCTCAGTGCAGGATATGCTTCGTGGCAATGCACCCGGCCTTGATGTTGGTTTTAACGCATCGCCAAAAGGTGGAGGTGATTTATTAGTTCGTGGTAGAGCATCCCTTAATGCCTCAACCGCTCCATTGTTGGTTGTAGACGGAGTAATTTTTCAGGGTGATTTATCAGATATTAATCCCAATGATATTGCTACAGTAGATATTTTAAAGGATGCGAGCTCTGCAGCAGTTTTCGGAGCACGATCTGCAAATGGTGTAATCCTGATCACCACCAAACGAGGAAAATCAGGAAAACCTACCATCACACTCAACTCTAATTATTCACGCAACCTTTTTGGAAAATATCCAAGGTTATTGAATGCAGACGAATTTATTGATTGGAGAGAGGATGTACTGTGGAGTATCCGGGGTTTCGATTCCACATCAAAACCTAACATCAAATACCAGTTCACCAATCCAGATGAACTACCACCGGGATTGTCTGTTGATGAATGGAAGGCATTAACCGGGGCCACAGGTGATCCGGTCGATATCTGGTTGAACAGACTCCGCTTGTTCCCCGTTGAAATTAATAATTATAAAAACGGTACGACAACAAACTGGGAAAACTTATTGTATGATCGTAGCTCCAACATGCACGACCACACCGTAAGTGTGTCTGGAAGAAAAGAAGAATTCAACTATTATAGTTCTTTCGGTTATCTCGACAATGAAGGTTTATCTGTAAACAACCGGTTTAAAACATTCAGAGCAAGAACCAATGTAGAAGGGACAATCTCCAAATGGCTGACAACAGGCATTAACCTGCAGTTTGCTGACAGAGACGAAAGCCCCGTGGTAATGGACCTTGGTAACATGATCAGAACAACGCCCTATGCACAGTTATATGCAGATGATGGTGTTACACTTAGGCCAAGTACCAATGATGATCCGGGCAATAACCAAAATCCGTTTCTTGCACAGCGTTTTACCGACCGGATGATTAAGTTCACAACTATTTTTGCATCAGTTTATGCGAAAGGTAAATTACCGTATGGATTTTTCTATCAGATTAACTTTACGCCCAGGTTTGAATGGTACAAGAACTATTCTCACTTGTCGGCAAAACATCCATTCCAGGGAAGCCGCGGTGGTATAACTGAAAGAATAGAGCAAACGCAGTTTCAATGGCAATTGGATAATGTGGTTGGCTGGAACAAACAAATTGGCCAACATTCATTTGATGTAACATTCCTGGTGAATGCAGAAAAGTTTCAGCAATATTATACGAGGATAAATGCAGAAAATTATTCTCCGAATGACAACCTTGGTTACAATGCCATTCAGGCAGCAAGAACAATTACTGCAGTTGTAAATGATGATCAATATGCTACAGGTGATGCTTTAATGGGAAGAATAAACTATTCTTTCGCTGAAAAATATTACGTAACATTTACGGGTAGGCGAGATGGATATTCTGCATTTGGCCAGGGTAATCCAAGAGCATTTTTTCCATCGGCTGCGTTAGGCTGGGTTTTTACCAATGAGAAATTCATGCGGGGGTCCACAAAATGGCTTGACTTCGGTAAAATACGATTATCGTATGGTGAAAACGGAAACAGGGAGATAGGCCGCTACGCTGCGTTATCCGGTCTTGCAGCAGGCAGTTATGAATATATTACTCCTTCCGGTGCACGTTATAGCCTCGGCCGTGTGCAAACCACCAATATGAGTAATCCCAATCTTAAATGGGAAAGAAACAGTGCATATAACGTGGGGTTGGATTTCTCTATTTTAAGAAATGTTCTGAGTGGCTCAATAGACTTTTACAAAAGGCAAACGGAAGACTTGTTAATGAACAGAACCTTACCAAATGTTACCGGTTTCACAAGTGTAATTGCAAATCTTGGTCAGGTAAACAATACAGGCTTTGAATTCAGTTTAAACACGCTGAATATGAGGAGGGCTAATTTTGTATGGAGAACCAATTTCGCTCTCTGGACAAACAAAAATGAAATTGTAAGATTATATGGCCCGGTTCCTGTAAAAGATGCAGACGGAAAAATAACGGGTTATGTCGAAAAAGATGATATTCCAAACAACTGGTTTATTGGCAAACAGATAGGACAGGTTTTCGATTATAATGTTGTTGGAGTATGGCAGGTATCAGAAGACGTTGAGGCCCGCAAATATGGATTTACTCCCGGCGACTTCAAACTTGAAGATTTAAACGGCGACGGAAAATACACGATTGACGACAGGAAATTTTTGGGGAGCCAAAATCCAAAATTCTCTTTTAATCTGAGAAATGAATTTACCATTTTCAGGGACTGGGACTTCTCTTTTGCATTGTATGCAAGAATTGGTCAGCTTACCCAGTTTAATGAAGCAAAAAATGTCGATCTCTTTTACGATCGCTCACAATTCTACAAGCGTCCATACTGGACACCTGAAAACCCAATCAATGACTACGCGAAAATGATGTCGGCTGCAGGTGGAGTGGTGGCATTCAACGTTTGGAGAAAATCTTCTTTTGTAAGATTAAATAATATCAGTTTGGCTTATAATGTTCCCAAGGAACTTGTAACAAGATGGAGAATTCAGGGGCTGAAATTGTATATGAATGTACAGAATGCACTTGTGTTTTCACAATGGGAATATTTTGATCCGGAAAACAAAGGGCTCACACCTGTGATCGTGAATTTTGGATTAAACCTGACCTTATAAAATTTACAGAAAGATTTTAAAATGAATGTTATGAAAAAATTGAACTCAAATATAAAGTCTTCAACATTACTGTTATTGGTATTGCTGGGGATAGGCCTTGGTGCCTGTAAAAAAGATTGGCTTGAACCACAGCCGCTTTCTTTTTTCTCACCCGAAAATACCTTAATAGATGAAAAAGGCTTTCGGGCAGCTTTAGCCGCCTGCGCCAATAATATCAGGCCTGAATACTATGAAGATGGTGCTCCGATTATTACGGAAAGTATTTTCTCGGAAGTAGCGGTCGAAGGCACTACCGATAAATTTGGCCCGGCAGTGAATATGAATCAGCTGATTACTCCAGATGCAAATTTGAACAGCAACGACTTCAACCGTATTGGCTGGTATTGGGAAAGATTCTGGCTCGGCATCAGGCTGGCGAATACAATTATCTCGCGCCTGGATGCGGCAGACTTCAACGCCGATGCAAAACAGGTGATTAAGGGTAAGGCTTTTTTCTACAGGGCATATAACTATTACCGCTTATCCAATCAGTTTGGTGATATTCCCACATCATTCAAAGAACTATCAGAACCAAAACTTGATTTTCAGACTGTGGAAAGAGAAGTGGTTTTGCGCAGGATCAAAGCTGAATTGGATACAGCAGCTGCTGTTGTACCCTGGATTGGTGATAAGGGTGACGTAAATAAAGGGGCTGTTCTTCATTTGCTGACTAAGGTGAATCTTGCTCTTGGATTGTTTGATGAGGCTATAACCGCTTCAAGTGAAGTTATCAATAACGGAACATTCAAATTAATGACTGGGAGATTTGGTGCGGATGCAAGTGTGTCGACGAAAAATGTAGTATGGGATCTTCATCGCCCGGCAAATAAATTTATCGGTGCCAATACTGAAGTTTTGTTTTTAGTCACTGACAGATATGGTGATCAGAATGCTGTGACGAATGGAACCACAGCAATGCGCCAGGCCGTACCGTTTTTTACAGCACCTTCTTTGTTAACACCAGATGGCAGACCTGGAATGGTTCCCAACTTTGGTGTGGAAATTGATATGGCTGCAGCGTATGGACGCGGAATCGGCAGGTTAAGAGGTACACCATACAGTACAGTTAAGATCTGGGACGATGTAAATGATTTACGTCATGATACCACTTCCGGTAACTGGATGATGATGGAAAATGTAAGATATAATAATCCGGCCCTGAAAGGAGTATCTCCCTTCTATGGTGCGAGACTGCAATTGTACAATGCCAGCGGAACACTAACGGTGTCAAGTGGCGATACTATCCGCACATGGTTTGCATGGCCGCATTACAAACTCTATATACCTGATCAGATCCGTACTCCATATCAGGGCGGCAATTCCGACTGGTATGTTTTCAGATTAGCTGAAACTCATCTGCTGCGTGCAGAAGCGTACTGGTGGAAAGACGATTTGGCCAAGGCGACTGATGATGTGAATGCCGTGAGAACAAGAGCGAAAGCCGCTCCATATACAGTTGGGCAGGTAGACATTGGCGTTATCCTCGATGAACGTGCCAGGGAATTGTATTACGAAGAGCACAGAAAAACTGAGCTCACCCGTATTTCTTACATTTTTGCAAAAACCGGAAAAAGTTATAATGGTAAAACATATAGCATTAGCAACATGTCGACTTCCAATTTCTGGTACGACAGGCTGATGGAAAAGAATGATTTTTATAAAAACAATATCAAAAACGTTCGCGGAGATGCATACACCATCAGCCCTTATCATGTTTTATGGCCTATTCCGAGGCCTGCGATACTGGCTAACAGCAATGGACAGATCAATCAAAATCTCGGATATTCCGGCAGTGAAACCAATACGCCTCCTTTAACGTCAATTCCTGAATAAATCGTTTCATACTCAGTTATCTTTAGTGCCCCGGCCCGTTGTCGGGGCACTTTCTTAAAAATGAAATCATGGTAAAGTGTAAAAATTTATGGGCTTTATTGGGTATACTTTTTTCGATCAGTATTTTTTGCTCACCAGTTTTTTCACAGGCGGGCAAAAAAAACAATTTCTCTAAGGAAATACTCATTAAAAAAGATGGCGCGCTTTATATCCATTATGCAGGAAATGATTTACTCGGCTTCCAATATGAAATGCATTATCCCCCGGAGGGTGTAGATACAGCATTTAAAAGAAGCGGTTATATACACCCGGTATATACGCCACATGGACAATTGCTTACCAGGATTAACGCACCTGATCACTATCATCATTATGGTATTTGGAATCCATGGACCAAAATTCAGTACATGGGAAATATTTATGATCTATGGAATTTATACTCCAAACAAGGCACAGTAAAGTTTGAAAAATTCAGCTCTATACTTCAACGAAAAAACAAAAGCAGTTTTTCGGCACTGTTAAATCATATTGCGTTTGTGGGAAATGAAAAGGAAAAGAAAGATGTAATCATAATGCGCGAAAATCAAACAATCAGTTTTTATCATCCAGCAAAAGAAAAGGACCATTATTTCCTGGACATTAATATTGAATTAATTCCTGCAACAGACAGCGCCGTAATACTAAAAGAATATAGGTATGGTGGATTGGGATGGCGTGCTACAGAAGAATGGCATAAAGATAATTCAGCTGTACTCACATCTGCCGGATTGGCAAGGAAAGAGGCGGATGGTTCACTGGCTAAATGGGTTGTGGTAGAAGGAGCATTGGGTAATGATCGCGGCGGAATGGTTTGGTTTTCTCATCCCGATAATTACAATCATCCTGAACCTTTAAGAATCTGGCCGGAAGACAGCAACAAAAGAGGTGATATGTTTGCCAATTTCTCTCCAACAAAAAACAAAGATTGGGTACTTGAACCGGGCAAAAAATATACTTTGAAATACAGGATACTTGTATTCAATGGCACTATGATGGATAAAGCAAAAATGGATAAACTCTGGGAAGATTTTTCGAAAAATAAAATAAGTGTCGACTTGAAATCAGGCAGTAGGCAGTAGGCAATAGGATGTGATCGACGATTGTTCATTTTGGGAGAGTATTAATCAAAACGTATAATTTAAAACCTATTACCTGTATTGGCTGTTCCTATTGCCTATTGCCTCCTGCCTATTGCCTACTTCAGCACTTTCAACGTACAGTCAAACATAATAGACTCAGGAGTAAGTCCGCCTTTTTCAATACGTCTGATCATCAGTTCCGCAGTTTTACGTCCAATGTTGGCCGATTGTTCTTCCAACGAAGCCAGAGGAAGACTATCAATATATCTTAACATGGGTATATTGCCGAAGCCAACAAACTCAATCTTTTTCAACGCTTTTTTTCCCAACGATTTCAGGTAGTGAATCGCATCGAGGGCAACATAATCTTTGAATACAATCACTGCTGTAGGTACATGTTTCAGGGTGAGTATTTTATCAATAGCATTTTCTGTGCTTTCAATGCTCAGGTCTGTTGAAAATACCAGGCTTTTATCAAAGGGAATATTATTCGCATTTAATCCTTCTATATATCCATTTTGTCTTTCTCTTGAAGCGATAAGTGTGGGGGGGCCTAATATATGACCTATATGCCGATGATTGTTTTTTACCAAAAAGTTTACCGCTTCTACAGTTCCTTTGTATACATTACTTGTAACGCAAAAGCATGGAGTATCCGCTGGTCTTCTTACAAAATAAACGACCGGGATGCCAGACTCCTCGAGCCTAGTAAAATGATCAACATTATCTGTATTTTTTGTAATAGCAACAATTAGCCCATCAACCCTGTATCGACTCATCATTTCTGTCAATTCAATTTCTCTTTGCAGATCTTCGTATGACTGACTAATGATGACCTTGTAGTTGCTTTCTTTTGCAAATTCTTCTATACCACTAACTGCAACAGTGTAAAACTGGTCGAGCAGATTCGGTATGATAACACCGAGGCTGAAACTTTTCTTGCTCTTAAATGATATTGCAGTTTGATCAGGTATGAAATTAACTTTTTTAGCCAGCGCCTTCACTCGTTCTTTAGTAAATGCACTTATAGAAGGATAATCATTTAATGCTTTGGATACTGTAGATGGAGACATGTTAAGCATCCGCGCCAGATCCTTTAATTTATATGTTGTTGTACCTAATTGACTTTTTTCTTCCATACGACTTTTGAAAGATAAAGAAATCGGGGCAAATGAAGTCAGGTGCGGTTGCCAACACAAGTCCGCCCAAACATTATATTACATAATATGTGAATTTTTCCGCCTGACTTCCTGTTTACATCAAGGCTCGACTTCTAATACTCGCAGCTTTTCCGGAGAAAATGCTCAAAATTGCATTAAATAAAGCATCTTCATTTTCAGATGGCTACCAAAATTTCTACAATGATTCAATATCCTCCAAAATGGTAATATTCTGAAACAATAACGTTCACATACGATCATTTTTAGTTAGAACTGTTGAGCTTACTAATCCTAATATTTCCTTTAGATAAAACAGAAAGGTACTAAGAGGTTAAAAAGTACCTGGAAAGCTTTTTGCATAGCAGTTTTGAGGGTGGCTGATAAGCTCTTCATTTAAATGTTAGCCACCGGACTATTTACTGAATACATCTGTTTCGCCTACTCATCACCGCAAATGTTTTCCAAAAATTAAGTCTGAAATGACCACTCAACAAATTGTATTGGCATCCAGGCCAAAGGGATTACCGGTAAATAATGACTTTAGGATGGTGCAGGTTGAACTTCCGGAAATAAACGCTGGCGGAATATTGCTGAAGGGCTTATATTATTCCGTTGACCCTTATATGCGCGGCAGAATGAATGATGCAAAATCCTATGTTGCTCCCTTTCAAATTGACAAACCGCTAAATGGAAGTGTGATAGGCAAAGTCGTGGAAAGCAAATCGGATCGATTCTATCCCGGCGATGTTGTGATAGGCCATTTCCCCTGGCAAAAAGAATTTATTGTCAACGAAAAGGAGGCAAGGAAGGTTGATACAGGCCTGGCTCCCGCCAGTTCTTACCTTGGCGTGCTGGGTATGACCGGGTTAACTGCCTATTTCGGGTTGGTGCATATCGGCAAGCCGAAAGCGGGAGAAACCGTCGTTGTTTCAGGTGCCGCCGGAGCCGTAGGCATTGTTGCAGGGCAGATTGCAAAAATAAAAGGATGCTATGTGGTGGGAATTGCCGGATCGGACAATAAAACAGAACTGCTGAAAACCGAATATGGTTTTGATGAGGCCATTAATTATAAAGACACAGCCGATATGAACAAGGCCATTTCATTGGCTTGCCCAAAAGGTGTTGATGTCTACTTTGATAATGTGGGTGGTGAAATTTCAGATGCGGTCATTAACAATATTGCCTTTCATGCCAGGATACCCCTATGCGGACAGATTTCATTATACAACACTACGGAAACACCCATCGGGCCAAGATTACAGCCGATATTACTAACCAGGAGCGTATTAATGCAAGGTTTTATTATTGGTGACTTTAAAGATCAGTTTCCCGAAGGCATTCAACAATTGGCACAATGGGTGAAAGAAGGCAAATTAAAAACTACTGAAACTATTGCACATGGTTTCGAAAATTTACCGAAGGCATTACTTGGTTTGTTCAAGGGAGAAAATACCGGTAAAATGATAGTGGAGGCTTGAAAAATTTACCATACGATGAACGCCGGAAAGTCGCAGATCTGTGAAAAAAATAATGATAGATTCCATTAATAGGTGGTACCATAATACCGGCACTCCTGTGCTTTGTTTACTAAAAACCATAAAAATGATTGTTTTACAGTTTTCATTATTCACAATTAAATTAAGATTATGAAAGTATTATTTGTACTTACGTCTCATAGCGAGTTAGGCAACACCGGGAAAAAAACCGGGTTTTGGGTGGAAGAGTTTGCCGCACCTTATTATGCAATGGCAGATAAAAAAGTTGACATTACTATTGCCTCACCCAAAGGTGGCCAGCCTCCAGTCGATCCTAAAAGTGAAGCGCCGGATGCACAAACAGAAGCGACAAAACGGTACTATGCAGATGCAGCATTAAAAGAGAAAGTGGCTCATACAGAAAAACTTGCAGAAGTCAACGCCGCAGATTATGATGCCGTTTTTTACCCGGGAGGCCATGGCCCGATGTGGGACTTATATGATGACAAAAATTCCATAGCCTTGATCCAAAGCTTCTGGGCTGAGGGTAAGCCTGTGGCAGCAGTTTGTCATGCCCCTTCTGCTCTTTTAAATGTGAAAGACGAAAAGGGCGAACCGTTGGTGAAAGGAAAAAAAGTAACCGGCTTCACCAACAGCGAGGAAGAGGGTGTTCAGCTGACTAACGTGGTACCATACCTGCTGGAAGATGAATTGAAAGCAAAAGGCGGACATTATTCCAGCGGTAGTGATTGGAGTTCTTATGTGGTAGAAGACGGCATGCTTATCACTGGACAAAACCCAGCAAGCAGCGAAGAGGCAGCCATAAAACTATTGTCTTTATTGACAAAGGGTACAACATCCTAAGGTCAGGGAATTACTGTAAAAAAGGGCAATGTTAGCGGAATGCTTCGTGGATGGTGCTCTTTGATGTAATATGAAAAATCCCGAAAGTGGAATTGACATAAATTAACTCTGCTTTGTCAAATTTGGTTCTTTGAATTTTATATGCATCAACCGCTTATCAGAAAAGAGATCAGGCAAAGCAACTCATCACCCATACTAATAAAAATTGGGAAAATGGAATGCCGCGCTTCACTTCATTCAGCGGCAACATTTCAATATAACAATTGGCAGCGGGTAATTATATTGATTGGCGATGTCTTTGATTCTGTTTTTTATTAAACCGTAGGACCTGGTTTTTTAACAGCTTATCATTTGCTAAGTGGCGTTTCGGATAAAAGCCAACTTTTTAAAAAGGGTAATAGTTTTTGCGGCTAACTATTTACCCGAAAAATTATTATGTTGCTTTTATCTGAATCTGCACTTTTGCAATCTTATTTCAGTTGCCGGACGAGACGATATATGTCTCATTTTTTTTATTTAATTCAGATGGCAGTCAAGTACTTGGCAAAAATAGCTGTTATGTTTTCCGAAATGGTTGTGATTTCAAAGATGTAATTGATCTATACAGTTCGATAACCATCTTCGAATAACCATTTTTGAAACCATTTATAAAATAGGGAGTGCAATTCATCACGGGTTGTACCCGAACTCTTTTCTTTCGGCAAAACTTCAGTGCTTTCCGATAATTTAATTTGAAAAATTTTTGACGAGCAATCAATTATTGCCAAAAGATTTGATGTGCTGTATCAAATTCTTTATGTAAGTTCTTGGTGCATAGCTTCAAACATTCGCATATTAGAAATTATTGTGCGCACCATCAGAAAGTCGAGTATCGTCGAATTAAGATTAAAGCCAAAACTCCATGAAAACCCAAAAACTTCGTTCTAAAGGAAGTCGAACATATTGAGTCGTTTAAATTAAATGGACTACACTGCTGCATTCAATATTGTATGCTTTCAAGAAATATAAAAACCAACTTCGCAAATTGTATTATCGAATTATTTGCCGCAACCCAAACGCCAGTTTGACTAAACCTGGCTTTACACCACATTAGAAGTATTAAGAAATTTGGAAGGGCCAGTTACCGCACAAACAGCAACAACGCTCAATCAGCCTATCGTCATTACAAATACCAGGACATACTTTAACTTCCTATTTTGCCACCAAGACGCTATTAAAACATAAAACCCACGACCAGCGTGGGTTTTGAATTGTATTTGCGGAGGAGAAGGGATTCGAACCCTTGATACCCTTTCGGATATACACACTTTCCAGGCGTGCCGGTTCAACCACTCCCGCACTCCTCCCTGTAATTTTTTTTTATTTTCCCCCGCAGGGTGCGGGTTAACGATCATTTTTGCCCTGATTCCAGCTCACCTGCGCGGCAAAGTTGATCACCACGACGATAAGATGGGCAGCAAAAATAAGATTTTCAGCCCGCTATTCCGAATAATTTTCAGTTCTATTACCCTCGCTGGCGCCTCATATACTATACACTCAACTGATTATTCCATTTTAAAAAAGCTGTTTACCCAACTCACTTTCATACAGGCGAAGCTTGAAGACCAAGCCTATGATCTCACCAAATGCAAAACAACCATAGCCTTTGCCGTTTTCCAGATATCGCTGATGTACATCTTTGAAGTTGATGACATTGCAAAACCTGGATTAAAACTAAAACTCCTCGAGGGTTATTTTCCTGAAGGATATTTTTGAAGAGCCCTCTCCATGAATCTGCAATGCAATTTTTCCTGCATCCGGAAAGTCATTCCGCGGTTCAGTGTAGTCAATAGTTTGCAACCCATTCAGGAAAATTGTGATCCTTCTTTCTTTGCACCGGATTTCATAATCATTCCAGCCACCATTCCGTAGTACTTTTCCCACGGCAGCCTGATCCGCTTTTGCGAGAATAATATTGCGCCTGGATTCATCATATAAACTTCCCCAAAGACCATTCCCAAGGTCTGCCTGAAAACCAACCATTTCATAAAATGGGGCCACTTTATTGCGTTGCGAATGCAGCTGTATTCCGGAGTTGATAAAACCCTTTGTGCCCTCCAATTTGAACTGCAGTTTAAGAATATAATTTTTATAGTCTTTTTTTGTAGCAAGGAAATTATTTTCCGGTTGTTCAATTTCAATATTGCCTGCAGTTACGGCATCGCCTTCTATGCGCCAAACACTGCTATCCCCTTCCCACATGTCCAGATTATTGCCGTCGAATAACACAATAATTTTCCCATCAGTTACAGTATTTGATTGCTTTTCATCACTTACAAATCCAGTGATGATGATTAGTAAACCGAGTATGGTGGTTTGGAATATTTTTTTCATATGATCAATGCAATTCGTTATCAAAACTTTCAGTGAATATTATTGCTGACGAAGGAATGCAATCAAATCAGCCATTGACTGCTTATCAATTTGTTTTTCTAACCCTGATGGCATCCCAGAAAGATACAACACCCGCAGGCTTTTGATATCCAGGCGGTTTATGGTTTTTTCTGCAACGCCAAAATTACTTAACGTTATTGCAGATGGCGACTCACTCGAAATAATTCCCTGATAGGATTCTCCATTCAATAATTCAATACCCCACATTTCAAATCCGCTTGACCTGGAGAGATTAGGCTGTAAAATATTGGCCATAATTCCTTCCGGTTGCCAGTTATTTACAGTGCCAAGGTCTGGTCCGAATTTAGATGCGCCCTCCCCTTTAAATTTATGACAGGCAATACAGTTTTGCTGATAAACCAATTTTCCTTTTACAGGATTTCCTGTAAGCTTTAATGCAGACTGATAGGAAGCGTTCACTTCTTTTGCATAAGCCTGTTTTCGGGCCACCATTGAATCCACGATGATTTTCAAATCAGCATTTGACCATGCAGCAGCCCTGATATTTCTAAAAGCAGTTTCACTTATGCCGGTAATTTTTCCCGCATTCATCGCATTGAGCAATATGGCAATTCTTTCAGGGCCGGTTAAAAATGTACCCATTGCAGTTTCCTTTAATGCGGGTGAAAATGAATTCCACTTTTCAATGACGAAGTCTGAAACTGTCACACCCGGAATGGTGGCCAGGGTTTGCAGTGCCGCCATCCGAATTGCATCTCCCTCTTCTGTAGATATCCAGCCCTGCAGTGATGATGTATATTCAGCTGGATCAGAGAGTGACATAAACTTAATCGCTTCCACTCTTTTCCCTTCTTCATTGTTTTTATCCCGCGCAATATTAACGGCTTTCAGCATTGCAGATTTTCGGCTGGTTGAAACTGCAATACGATCTGATTGTAATATCTTAAGCGCTGCCAATCTCACCCTGCTTTCCGGATGATTAAAAAATGTATTAAGAAGCAGTGGCTCCACTTTCTTTAAAACTGCAGCAGAAGACTTATTCCGTTCCATGCCTACAGATATGCCTTCTATCAATGGAACCTGCCATTCATTTTTTGACCCTTCCGGAGAAAGTACCGCCTTCTGAATCCACTGACTGATGGTGACCGGGTCACCGCCTTCTCCGATCATTAGGGCAAGACGTTGTACAAGCGATGCATAAGCAGGAATATCATTTTTGAAATTTTGTAGTACAGCATTTAAAAGAGGCATAGTTTCAACAGGGGGCGCTGATAATGCAGCCAATTGAATCCATTTATCGTTGATATCCCTGAACAGTATATTATTCCTTGCCGCTGCTGCATCCGGTGATCTGACAAAGCCTAATGTACACAGTAATTGAAATCTCACTTTTTGATCAGGATCATTTTGTAATGAAAGCAATGCTTCAGCTAAACCGGGATTTTTTGACAACTGTAATTCTGCCAGCCTGATCGCATTCAAGCGGATGCCGGCCTCAGTATCTTTCAGGCCTTCCTTAATAATATCAGTGCTGAGGTTACCCAAACCATTTAAGGTCCACATTGCATGCAGGCGACCCAATGCATTGGATCTGTTCAAGGCCATTTGCTCCAAAGCCGGTACAATTTTTTTATCGCCGCGATCCAGCAACAATCGTTGCGCAGTAATTCTCCACCAGATATTTGCGTTGCCCAGTTTGTTCAGCAGTTCTTCATTTGTAAAACCGACTGCTACATCTTTTTGATCGCCTCCCTCCTTTTCAGGTGTGGCAGTTATTTTATATATTCTTCCCCGGCCGGTTCCATTATAAAGCTTACCGGAATTTATCACTTCCTCGGCCAGCCATTCAGGGTGTTCAATTATTTGCCTGTACATGTCCACAACATAGAGCGAGCCATCAGGTCCGATGTAATGATTTACGGGAGTAAACCAATCGTCGGTAGAAGCGAGAAATTCCTTTTTTTCGCGAAACCTGCTGGCAGTAAAGCTGACACCATTTTCTTTTAGCTGGTCAACATGAATGATATGATCGGATGCATCGGCAGTAAAAACGGTGGTATTAAATTCAGCAGGAAAAGCGCCGCCCAAATAAGCGGTTGTACCCCCAACTGCCGTCATAGCCACACTTGCAGGCAGCAACGGATCGGTTTGATGATTGATGGGATACACTTCCGAAATATCAAGATGATCGGATAATGGTTGAGTGACATCAGATACAAGCAGTTGTGGGTTCCGGTTGAGATATTGGGCGGCCAGCACTTCATGATAGAGATGGTTGGAATACATGACTTCCAAATGATGGCCCCAAACATCGAATGTATGTCCAAACTGTGTGGCGCTGGAAGTGGTTTCCAATTCAAAACTGCCGGGGCGGAAACGAACTGTCCGTCCAAAGCCATTCTTTTGCAAACGTGGTGAATTTAAATGCTTCGGAAAATAGATTTCACCACCCGGGTCGCCAAATTCCTTTTCGTATCTGTGCGTGGTGATAGCACCCTCATGACCGAGGTATATCCAGTTATCTAATCCATACACAGGGTTACTGACATTGTGTTGTGGATTCGATAATGCAAAACCCGTTAATAGTGTATCGCGTATATCAGACTTTCCGTCCCCATCTGTATCTTCCAGGTAAAGCACGTTCGGTGCATCAGTAACAATCACACCTTTTTTCCATCGCATAATGCTGTTTGGCAGGACTAAGCTTTCAGCAAAAACAGTGCTTTTGTCCATCCTGCCATCATTATTGGTATCCGTAAGTATTTTGATTTTCCCGCTCCCCGATTTATCTAATGGATATCCCGGCATTTCTACCACATAGAAATGGCCTTCTTCGTCAATTTCCATGTCTACCGGATCATTAATTAACGGTTCGCTGGCAATCAACTCAATCTTAAATCCCGGTTCAATTTCGAATGTCGATACAGCATTCTCAGGATTAACCGGGCTTAATACCCGGGATGGGGAAGCAGGGGAGCATTGGAAAAAGGAAATAATCACTACCGCTGATATACTGAGCAGCATTAAAAAACTCAAAATTTGTTTCAATGGATAATTTTTAAAAAAGTATCTCCTGCAATAAAAGGAATGTCAAATTACCGATTAACACCATACAGCAATCATTTGGGAACCTGTATTTACAGGTTCACGACTAAATATAGATATTCATTTCCTGAGGTATAAAATTGAGGCCATTGGACTGGCGGGGCGGTTCTATATTTCTTTCAGTTAGTGTGAAAGATTTTCTCCAGAATTTTGGCCAGTAGTGAGATTTTATGCCGGCGAGGTAGCCATCATTCAGTTTGAAAACTTGTTTTAAATAATTCTCTTGAATTAGCAGTTGTTACCTCACCTATTCTTTCCTGGCTGAATCCCGTAATAGCAGCAAGGTTATCCACCACATATTTTAAGTATGAAGGCTCGTTTCGTTTGC
The DNA here is from genome assembly GCA_031425315.1 of Chitinophagales bacterium. Lineage (GTDB taxonomy): Bacteria > Bacteroidota > Bacteroidia > Chitinophagales > Chitinophagaceae > Pollutibacter. Next base: position 13,525 of record JANPJC010000247.1, on the reverse strand, counting down.
CTCTGTATGGCACTGGTGAAAGGTAAGGAGAGTCCGTTTCCAACACTACCTTGCTCAGCCCCAACCCGTTGATTACCGGTTCAAGCCCCCCGTTTTTATAGGAGAGTACTCCCCCAATTCCCAAATAAAACCCCAGATCAGTAACAGCCTTTGCCTGATCGACGCTTCCGCTGAAACAATGAAATACCCCACTCAAATTGCCGTCCTGATGCTTTTCAACTAATGCAATACATTCATCTGTGGACTTCCGGCTATGGATGACAATGGGAATATGAAGGGTTTTTGCCCACTTGATTTGCATTTCGAAGCTCTCATATTGCTGCGCGGTAAAGCTGGTATCCCAATGAAAATCTAACCCGGTTTCACCAATAGCCGCAAAACTTCTTTGCCCGAGCCATTTTTCCATTTCTGCATACTCAGCGGTATTGTCTTCCTTTACCGAACAGGGATGTAAACCCATCATGGCGTGGCAATTTGGGAACTGCTTTTCCAGTGCAAGCATATCGCCAGTGGTGCCGCTGTCAATATTGGGCAAAAAAATGTCGCTCACCCCTTCTGCAGCTGCCCTGGATAAAATTTCTGCTACATCTTCTTTAAAATCATGCACATAGAGATGGGCATGTGTATCTATTATTTGCATTGGGAATGATTAAACTGTAAATATCACAAAAAAAAGTAACGCGAAGATTAAACCAAGTTTAACAGACTCCGTCATAACCCTGTGCAAAATTAAAATAACAAAAACCACCTTTTATGAAACTGAATTATCGTAATTACCTGCTTTTGGTATCGCTGTCTTCATCTTTATTCATCGTTTCCTGTCAGAAAGACAAAAATCCTGATAGCACAACAGATACAGCAACAATGGAAAGCATTTCAGCTGATGAGCATATGATCGAAACATCCTTCAATGCCGTTTTCGATGACGCTACCGGAATAGATGATGCCACAGCAGGTGAGGACCTTGGCATTTATGGCTCAGCAGGAGCAGGAGTATATGGTAGAACAGCAGACAATGGCGCCAGAACAACAGCCAGATGTTTCACGGTGAATGTGACACCAAAAGAAAGGGGAGTATTTCCCAAAACTGTAACCCTGGATTTTGGCGCAGGTTGTGAAGCCGGCGGCCATATCAGAAAAGGAAAGATCATTTTTACCTACTCAGGCAAATTAAACGTACCTGGAAAACAAGTGGTTACAACATTTGAAAATTACTCAATCGATAGTTTTTCCATCGAAGGGAAACATACACTTACCAATTCAGCAACAGCCGGTGCTAACCAGAAAAGTTTTTCAGTGAAAATTGAAAACGGCAAAATCACCAATGTAAATAATGGCAAATGGTGGACAAGGAACAGTGACCGCCAGTTCGTTCAAACCGAAGGAAACGGCACTGACTTTTTCCCCCGCGACGACGTGTTCTCAGTTACAGGAAAAACCAGCGGTGAAAACTCAAATAACAAAACCTGGTCAACAGAAATCACCTCGCCACTGATTAAGAAATTCACGTGTAAGTGGCTGGTGAAGGGAGTTCTGGAAGTTAGTGTAAACAGTACCGTTGGTACCTTGGACTTCGGAAACGGAGACTGCGATAACAAGGCAAACCTTACTGTAAATGGCCGTTCCAAAACCATAACGTTGCGTTAAAAAAATATTGTATAAATAAAAAAGAGTTGTACCTTCCACAAAGTTTTCATAGGGTACGGATTAAAAACGGGCCAGGGTGTCTACCCAGGCCCAAATTTTTTTTAGCCCTATCCACTTCCATCTTTCCACTGATTTTCAAGCTGTTATTTTGTCTGCAATCAATTTTAAAGTTTGGATTTCTTCTACTACTAACGGTAAGGCATATCTTAACTTTTCTTCCGCTTTCTTACTGTCATGAAATACAATGATATTTCCCGGTTGAAGATTTTGTCTTACATTCTGGCAACAGGATTCCCTGGATAATTCAGGATCAAAGTCACCACTTAGAACTGTCCACATAATTATTTTCATCTTCGCCGCCGATGACATCAGGCAGTTCAATTGAAACCAGGTTGCCCGGCCATAGGGCGGTCGAAAAAGTGAAGAAGGAATCGAACGATTAGCCTCCACTATGTCATCGAAATATTGATGGTCAGCTGATTTCCAGCCATTCAGATGATTTTGAGTATGATTGCCAACTGAATGGCCTTCTTCAATTATTCTTTTAAACAGCTCAGGATGTAAAGCAACATTTTTACCTATACAAAAAAAAGTTGCTTTCATCTGGTATTTTGAAAGGCAGTCCAACACGAATGGAGTTACCTCCGGGTGAGGCCCGTCGTCGAAAGTCAGATAAATTTTATTGCCTGTTGCCGGCAATTGCCATATACAACCCGGATACAGAAGCTTTAACCACCAGGGCGTTTTTACAGTATAAAACATAAGCAAAGATAAAGCCTGTACCGCCGAATAATTTTCTCCACGTTAATCCATCGAGTGGTAGCAGTTGATTTTGGAAAACGACGTTGCAGGATAATTCAATTTTTAGACACAGAAGACCGAAGATAAACAGCCAAAGCAGTTCTGCAGAATAAGTCAGTCAGCCGGACCCATTGATTAAATGCTACGTGTCGAATAACACCGTTTTAGTAGCGGCGAGGCATGCCTTGCCGCTACTGAAACGGACAGCCAATACATGTGCCAGATTCAGTTGATATTCCATTAAAATTACATTTGGCTTTTATATACACAGGGCTGCGACGGAGTAGAGGCAACAAAGGAACAGCCATAGCAGTTGTACAGAATAATTGCCGGCCTTTTGTTCGAACTGACTAAAATGTATGCCAGTTCCCTGAGCGATCCTCCTTAATAGAAACCTACACCTATCTTTGCGGCATTATGGCAAAAAAAGTCAGGGTACGTTTTGCACCCAGCCCCACAGGAGGGCTCCATCTCGGAGGAGTAAGAACGGCATTATTTAATTATCTGTTCGCCAAACAACACAATGGAGATTTCATATTAAGGGTGGAAGACACAGATCAGTCGAGATTTGTGGAAGGCGCTGAACAATACATAACGGAATGTATGGATTGGTGCGGGCTCACGCCCGTGGAAAGCCCGGCGAAAGGAGGTCCTTTTGCTCCTTATAGACAAAGTGAAAGAAAAGAGAACTATCGCCGTTACGCCGAGCAGTTAATTAAACAGGGCAATGCTTATTATGCTTTTGACACACCTGCCGATCTTGAAAAAATGCGGGAAGAATTCCGGACTGAGCAGTACAGCTCACCGCAATACGACAACCGTATCAGGATGCATATGAAAAACTCACTGACGCTGGATAAGGACGCGGTTAAAGAGTTGCTGGAAGCGGGCACTCCCCATGTGATCAGGATTAAGATGCCTCAAAATGAAACGGTGAGTTTCACAGATTTAATAAGGGGAGAAGTTCATTTTCAAACGGATACGGTTGATGATAAAGTTTTGCTGAAAGCTGACGGGATGCCGACATATCATCTCGCAGTAGTGGTGGATGATTATTTAATGAAAATCTCACACGCGTTCAGAGGTGAAGAATGGCTGCCGTCCGCACCTGTACATATTCTATTGTGGAAATATCTGGGCTGGGAACAAGATATGCCGCAATGGGCACATCTACCATTGATACTGAAACCCGATGGACATGGCAAACTAAGTAAAAGAGATGGCGACCGGCTTGGGTTTCCAGTTTTTGCCATGAACTGGACGGACCCAAATTCCGGTGAATTAACCAGTGGCTTCAGAGAAATGGGATTTTTGCCTGAGGCATTTGTGAATATGCTGGCTATGTTGGGATGGAACGATGGAACTGGTAAGGAATTATTTTCAATAGACGAGCTGGCAGATGCGTTTGATCTCGGCAGGGTGCACAAAGGCGGAGCTAAATTTGATTTCGAAAAAGCCAAATGGTTTAATCACGAATGGATTAAAAAATCGAGTGCTGAGAGTTTATTACCGGAAGTCAAAAACATCTATCTGCAAAAAGGTGTGATAGTTGAAGATGATACTCTTTCAGCCATTATCAACCTGGTTAAGGAAAGATGTACACTGTTAACTGATTTCTGGGATCAGGGGAGTTTCTTTTTCGTGGCGCCAAAAAGTCCTGACTTTACAAGCTTTCATGCTAAATGGACACCGGAAAAAAAATTGTTTTTTGAAGATTTCATTACTGAAATAAATACCCTTCAAGATTACAGTTTTCAGAACCTGGAAACCAGTTTTAAATCTCTGGCTGTAACTAAAAACATTAAACCAGGTGAACTTCAGCTTCCTTTGCGGGTGATGTTAGTGGGAGGAAAATTTGGCCCGCCTGTTTTTGAAATTGCGGAAAAAATTGGAAAAGCAGAAACGATCAGCAGAATCACTACGGCTTTACAATTATTATAATAACGGCATTGATGAAATAGCTGCAGAAGATGGTCTGCAGCTGTTTTTTATAGATTATTTCACAGCGAAATCATACACCTTTGGATTATTCATTCCGATATCCGAATTAGCGCCAGCGTACATGAAGCAATATTCTCCTGGTTCCAGGTCTTCAACAAAAGTTAATTCATAAACGCCCTCATCAACTTTTTTGCTTTTGAAGTTTACTTTGAATTTGGCACTTACACCCGACTCTGAACCTGCATAATAACTCGATGCGTTTGTTTCTACTTCACGCCCAACCTGCTTTCCGGTTTTCTTATCTTTCTTCACAATGATTTTCACCAACTGAAACTCATTTGGACTTGACACGCCGCTGAACCAGCCCGATGCCTGGTCATTTAAACTTTTATTGCTTTTATCAAATACAAAGTAAAATACAGGCCGTTTATTTTCCATCGAGAGGTTAGCTTCATTGGTATTCAAAGTGCGCCTGGTAGTGCTTTTAGCAATACCATAGGTTATTGAGCTCAACACTCTGGCACTTTCTTTTTTGCCCGAATAAACGGTGGGTTCTATTTCAACAAACTCCTGTGATTGTAAATAATAGATTCCGGATCCTTTCGACTTTAGCACTTCTGAAGGCACAATTCCCGTAGCGGGCACATTAGACGAAGCAGCATCTGCAGCTGGACTTGCAGCAGCTCCGGCACCAGTTGATTCACCACTGGATTTAGTTATCATAGCCGTTATAACTTCATCTTCAATTCCAGCCTTTTTTAATTTGATCACCGACTGTGCGTCTGTATCAAATTTATAACTGGTGGCGGATGAAATCATCGACTTCATTATCTCTTTCGAAATGCCGGCACTTTTTAAATCCAGAATTGTTTTATTTGTGATTGTTTCATTATTGGTTTGAGTGAATCCATATCCGTTTACCAATATCAGGATAAAACTCAATAAGCCAATTCTTAGGTAAGACAAAGATTTCTTCTGTTTCCCAAATTTAAGCATAGACATAAGTACAACTTTTAAAATACAAAGAATTTTAAGTTGGCTTTACAGGATATATGGGTTATCAAAATCGATAAAATCTTATTACTTGCAGATCATCATTTTCTGCGAAAGAAACAAATCAGAAACTTATAGGGAGGTTGTAAAAATGGAATTTGGAAGAAACTGGATTGAGGGCTCGAGAGCAATATACATTACATTTTTTATATTTTAAAGTGCGGATGATTTTAAAATATACCGAGATTCGCACTGCACAATCAACTATTAATCAATGAATCCTCAACGACCGATTAGAGTGCTGGTGGCTAAGGTGGGGCTTGATGGCCACGATCGTGGCGCAAAAATTATTGCTGCTGCATTAAGAGATGCTGGGATGGAAGTGATCTATACCGGATTAAGGCAGACTCCTGAAATGGTTGTGAATGCTGCCTTACAGGAAGACGTTGATGCTATTGGGGTAAGTATTTTATCCGGCGCTCATATGACCGTTTTTCCCCGAATTTTGAACCTGATGAAAGAAAGAGGAATGAACGATGTTCTGCTGACTGGCGGTGGCATCATTCCGGAAGAAGATAAAAAAGAACTAATCAGTCAAGGCTGCGGTGCTTTGTTTGCCCCTGGAACACCTACTACAGACATATCATCCTATATTATTAAATGGGTAAAAGACAACAGAAGTTTTTAATTGTAATCCCGCTGGTCGAAAATTTAATATTCATAAGATCCTTTAATATATATGTATACCAATCTACTAACGTCTATTGAAAATGGAATCCTCACCATTACCATCAATCGCCCTGACAAATTGAATGCTCTCAACACAGATGTTTTAAATGAACTTGATAGCGTATTCACTGATGTTTATAAAAACCAAGACATCAAAGGGGTAATCCTCACCGGATCGGGTCCTAAAGCGTTTGTTGCCGGTGCTGATATTTCCGCATTCAGTGCCTACAATAAACAAGAAGGTGAGGAACTCGCAAGGAAAGGGCAGGAAATTTTCTTCAGCATTGAAAACTGTCCTAAACCGGTTATCGCTGCAGTAAATGGATTTGCTTTGGGAGGAGGGTGTGAACTGGCCATGAGTTGCCATTTCAGGTTCGCAGCAGCAAACGCGAAATTTGGCCAGCCGGAAGTCAACCTGGGACTCATCCCTGGATATGGGGGAACACAGCGCCTGACTCAACTCGTAGGGAAAGGAAGAGCAATGCAATGGATGATGACAGGCGAAATAATTGATGCTGAAAAAGCATTGTTAACGGGATTAGTAAATGCTGTTTTTCCTGCAGAAGAATTATTATCTCGTTGCGCTGAAATCCTTTCTATAATTTTTTCTAAGTCACCTCAGGCAGTTGCTAAAGTAGTAGCGGCTGTAAATGCAGGACTTGATCATACCAAAAACGGATATGAAGAAGAAATAAAACTTTTTAGCGAATGCTTTGGTTCTGCTGAAATGAAAGAAGGGGTGGCAGCATTTCTTGAAAAAAGAAAACCGGTATTTAACTAATATACTCATCAACTTATCAGCATAATAAAAACATATGGAATACAGAATTGAAAAAGATACAATGGGCGAAGTGAAAGTGCCTGTCGATTCTTATTATGGTGCTCAAACCCAGCGCAGCATCGAAAATTTTAAGATAGCACAGGATATCAACAGGATGCCCAAAGAAATAATCAGGGCGTTTGCCTATCTAAAAAATGCAGCAGCGTTGACTAATCTTGATGCTGGTGTTTTATCAAAAGAAAAAGCTGACCTGATTGGCGTTGTATGTGGTGAAATACTGGAAGGCAAACTGGATGACTATTTTCCTTTGGTTGTTTGGCAAACCGGCAGCGGAACCCAGAGTAACATGAATGTCAACGAAGTGATCGCATTCCGGGGACATGTTATAAAAGGTGGTGCGTTAAGTGATAAAGAAAAGTTCCTGCATCCCAACGATGATGTAAATAAATCGCAATCAAGTAATGATACCTTTCCTACAGCAATGCATATTGCAGCTTATAAAATGCTGGTAGAAGTTACTATTCCGGGCATTGAAAAACTGAGAGATAGTTTGCTGGCGAAAAGCAAAGCATTTATGAATGTGGTGAAAATCGGTCGTACTCATTTTATGGATGCGACACCACTAACGCTTGGACAGGAATTTAGCGGATATGTGTCACAATTAAACCATGGTTTAAAATCTATTAAAAACAGCTTGCCACATTTGGCAGAATTAGCCCTCGGGGGCACTGCGGTTGGTACTGGCATTAATACACCTGAAGGTTATTCCGAAAATGTTGCCAGTCACATTGCAAAGCTCACAGGCTTGCCATTTATCACCGCAGAAAATAAATTTGAAGCGCTCGCAGCTCACGATGCAATAGTAGAAGCGCATGGTGCACTTAAAACCATCGCGGTCAGTTTAATGAAAATCGCCAATGATATCAGAATGTTGTCATCAGGACCACGTAGTGGCATAGGCGAAATATTTATTCCTGATAACGAACCGGGATCATCTATCATGCCGGGTAAAGTAAACCCAACTCAGTGCGAAGCACTAACAATGATTGCTGCACAGGTTTTAGGCAATGATGTAACTATCAATATTGGCGGCGCATCCGGACATTTTGAATTAAATGTATTTAAGCCCGTTATGATTTACAATTTCCTCCATAGCGCCCGGTTAATTGGCGATGGCTGTGTAAGCTTTAATGACAAATGTGCTGCCGGCATTGAACCTATTGAAGCCAATATCCGAAAGCATGTAAATAACTCATTGATGCTGGTTACAGCACTGAACACTAAAATTGGATATTATAAAGCCGCTGAAATTGCTCAGAAAGCGCATAAAGAAGGCACTACGCTAAAAGAAATGGCGGTTAAACTTGGATATCTAACCGAAAAAGAATTTGATGAATGGGTAGACCCGGCAGCCATGGTAGGAAAAATTGGATAACTAATAAATAGCCACAACACTGAGGCACAGGCAATTGAACCTGTGCCTTTTTTTTATTGAGTTTTTTCTAAAAATAAACTTATTCATTTTTCGTTGTTGAAAGAATCCGTATCCAATTTTCACTATGAACGCCTACCACAAGGCCCTTCGGGCTTACCCTGCACAAATTCATTACATGACTGTTCTGTCAGATCTTGAAAACTATCCCCTTCCCACCAACTGCGATCTGTTAGTTAGAGATTATTATAATAAATATGTATACCCCTGGTATGTAATGGAACAGCAGATATATATAAACCCATCTGATGATCTTTATTGGTATCTGAACTATGAGTAACTAGTGATTGCTAACGCTATTTCCGCGATAAGATGATGTATCAATGAGTGTTTTTAAAAAAAATACAAGATCCTTTTTTTCTTTCTTTGAAAGATCCAGTTTTTCCTGAGGCAATGTTTGATTTGAAAGATCAATTCCCAGGCCCGCACCACCACCATCATTGTAGAAATCGATTACTTCCTCCAGTGTATTATATACGCCATTATGCATGTATGGAGCAGTGAAAACAATATTCCGAAGCGTTGGGGTTTTAAATGAAAAAAGGTGAACAGGAGAATGAGTGAACATATACTTTCCACTATCATTGTCAAGTGCATACGGTTTTGTTTTGGATTGCGGTACACCCAATACTTCAGATTCCGATTCACCAAAAACAGGTGGAGTCAACCCATTAAATAATGGAACAAAATGACAGGTACCACATTTTGCTTTTCCCATAAACAAATTAAATCCACTGATTTCGCGTTTTGAAAAGGGAACATTATCGTCTCTTAAATAGCGGTCAAAGCGGGTATTCATTGCTGTAAGTGACCTTACATAGCTTGCAATCGCATTAGATAAAGTGAAAGCCGTCACCATTCCTTTCTCAGATGGATAAGCAGCCTCATACGCCACCATAAACGCAGTGTCGCTTGCAAGTAATGTTGCAGAATTGCCCAGCATTCCCTTCATTTCAGAAATGTTATGTACTACATCGCTTACCTGAAATTCCAGCATAGTTTGTCTTGAATCATAAAATTGCCTGGATTGGTAAACAGCATTCCATAATGAAGGTGTGTTTCTGCTTAAAAATGAATCCTGACCAATGGCCGTTGCCTTTGGTAATCCATCTGTAAATGAGAGCGATGGATTATGACAGCTTCCGCAGGAACGCGTGGATGTGCCCGACAAGCGTTTGTCATAAAATAGCATCTCACCCAGCTTTATTCTTTCAGGCGTTACCTGGTAGCGGCTATTGGGCGAAAAGAAATTCAAGTCAAATGAATTCTTCTCAAAAATATTTCCTGATTCAAATTTGAGAGGGCGCCTGCCTGAATCGAGCCCATAACCTGCAGCTATTGCAGCCATTTTGATTTTTTTAGATAAAGGATTTAAATACTCCTTTATAAATTTCATTCTGTCAAAAGAAATAAATCCCGGCGATTGATTTAAGTAATTAATTGCTCTATCAATATCATCATTTATTGATCTTAATTCAACGGCACGATCGCAACAGAATTCATCTTTATAAATTTCCAATATTGACTTAAAGCCCTGTAAAACAGCAACAGCTTCAGGAAGTGAATGCAGTGCGGTTGGAGAATCATAACCGGAAATTCCTAAGGCTATTATTCGGATGATCTGTTGATAAAATGCTTCCCATACCTCTCCATCTTTATATTTAAATTTTCGGTCTTGCTCCAGTCGCATTTCTTGCAGCATCTGCAAAATATATAACACTTCATTTTTAAGTAAACTTTTTTCAGGGCCATCAGTCCATAATAACTCTTCCCATTTTTGAAATCCATGCGGCTCAATAATCTTATGGGGGCTATCATCTTCAATTCGTGCAATTGCAGGCCCGTTGATCATTTTGCTGTGATAAGTATTAAAGTAATCAGTGATTACTGCAATCTTCTTATAACTCAATCTTACTTTTTTGAACTGTTGCCGAAGTACATCAGTGGTTGAATCGGCCGCCATGAATTCCTGAAAACGGATAGTTTCCTTTTTTAAATCTTCTAATCCGTTGAGGTAATACAGGTCGATCTCCTCCCTCCTATCATTGATTTGAAAAGGCAGAAAAGCCGCAAAAAAAAGAAATGTAAATATCAGTATCGTAATAACCTTCAAACGCATTTATTATAATAAAGTAATATTCTCTTGTATTTCAATCATTTGTAATTGCTCAATTATTCTTTTAAAAACTCGCTAATCTTCTACACCATTCAAAAACGCTGATAATCTGATTATTGTACATGAGTTCACTAAAAAACGGTTACCAGAAAGGGCCATGGGCAAAATAAATATCAAAAAATAATATAAATCAATTACTTATGAGTGCACAAAATTTAATATTATTCTTATACTCAACAGGTAACAATCATATTCATGTAAATCCAATACCTGTTTCTGCAATAATGCAGTGGATTACTATTAAATGCTAATCTTTATTAATACCTTAGCCTCTCCTCTTCGTTCAACATCCTAGCGTCTCCAAACACCTTAAGGCAATTCCTCTGAAAAGATTTGTTTAATGTTCACATGACATTATATGAAACGAACTTTTCAATTTCTGTTTTTTATTTTATTGAGTATTGCCGGATCATCTCAGGTCTTTATTAGTAAAGACCATTCAGATATTGCTCCATTCAACGATGCCGTATCTTACGGGATTGCTTACCCTGGCAGGACAGCCCCACAGTTTCTAACAAATTTTAAAACGCCCAACTTTTCGCTATTTAATCAGCCTTCAACTTTTGATTCCAACAAATTCAACACTGGTTTGGAAACGCAAAACTTTGCTGATCCGGTTTTGATCAGGATAAACGCAGGTGGAGGACAGCTAACTTTTGGCGCAGACGTTTGGAGTGCAGATCAGTCATTTGCTGGCGGAACCGGTTACTCAATTTCGAATGCAATTGCAGGAACTACTAATGATGCACTTTATCAAAGTGAACGTTGGGGGAATCATAATTATAGTATCGCTGTTCCTAATGGCAGCTTCACCGTCAAACTTCATTTTGCAGAAATATTTCATACCACAACCGGTAAAAGAATCTTTAATGTAAATGTTGAAAATGGACAAGGCACTTTAACCAACTACGATATCGTTCAGCAGGCCGGAGCTAATACCGCAAAGGTTGAACAGTTCAGCAGTATCAATGTGACAGATGGTTTCGTCAATATCAGTTTCACCAACGTCGTTGATAACGCAAAAATTTCAGCCATTGAAGTGATCAGCAATGCTCCGGCGGTAAATACCCCGCCAGTTATAGCAATACCTGTTACTGATAAAACACTCGCGTTTAATACTGCTACCTTAATTGTTTCACTTGCAACAGTATTTACTGATAATAATGGATTTGGAGCATTGTCATTGAGCGTGAGTGGAAACACAAATATGTCGCTCGTTACAGCTACCACTATAACTGGCGGTAACCTTAATCTTACGCTGGCTGCCGCTCAAACAGGAACCGCATTAATCAAAATAAAAGCCACTGATGCAGAAGGATTATTTGTGGAAGATGAATTTAGTGTAACAGTGTTACCGTATGTAAATGCAGCACCCGTCATCAGTACCGCTATTCCAGATCAGAATGCAACGATCAACTCAGGATCTAAAACAGTTTCGATTTCGGGAGTATTTAATGATGATGATGGTATAGCGGCGCTGACTCTTACAGTAAGCAGCAATTCCAACACATCATTGATTACTGCGGCTGCGATCAACAGCGGCACTTTAAATCTAACCATTGCTCCAGGGCAAACCGGTTCCGCTTTAATCAAAATAAAAGCTACTGATGCATTAGGATTATTTGCAGAAGATGAATTCACTATTAGTGTAACCGACAATACGGTTCCCGCGACACATATCAGAATTAATGCTGGTGGCGGACAAATTATTTTCGGATCAGAAACATGGTCAGCTGATCAATACAGTTCAGGTGGATCAACCTATTCAAGTTCAGGCCCAATAGCATCTACTACCAATGATGCTTTGTACCAAAGCGAAAGATGGGGTACACATAGCTATGCTATCCCGGTACCAAACGGCAGCTACACAGTAAAACTGCATTTCGCAGAAATATATCATACCACTACAGGTAAAAGAATATTCAATGCAACTATTGAAAATGGTCAGGGCAGTTTAGCCAACTACGATATCGTTCAGCAGGCTGGCGCCAGTATCGCAAAAGTTGAGCAGTTCAATAACATTAACGTCACCGATGGATTTGTAAATATCTCCTTCTCCAACGTTGTAGACAATGCAAAAATTTCAGGTATTGAAGTGATCAGTAATGCGCCGGTAGCAAATACTCCTCCAACCGTATCCTCCCCGGTGACAGATAAAATACTTGCATTTAATACTACCACACTGAGCGTTCCACTTTCTTCAGCATTCGCTGATAATAATGGATTTGCTGCATTATCGATAAGTGTCAGCGGAAATACAAATACAATTTTGGTAACGGGAACCAGTATAACAAGCGGTAATTTAAATATCACTTTGGCTGCAGGACAAAGTGGATCTTCGTTGATAAAAGTTAAAGCTACTGATGCACAGGGACTGTTTGTAGAAGACGAATTCAGCATCACAGTCCAGCCATACACAAATGTTGCACCTGTAGTAGTCACACCAATTGCTGACCAAACCTTACCATTTAATACCACTATTTTCAACATTCCGCTTACTGCAATCTTTTCTGATAACAATGGATTTGCATCACTCGTACTGAGCGTTAGTGGTAATTCCAATAATACCTTGGTTAGTGCAGCATCAGTTACCAATGGTACATTAAATTTAAGTTTAGCCTCAGGACAAACGGGAACAGCTTTAATTAAAGTAAAAGCTACAGATGCCGAAGGATTATTTGCAGAAGATGAATTCAGTATCACAATACAATCACAGATTAATCTTGCTCCTACGGTAAGCAGTTCTATTCCCGATCAGATTGTAACTATTAATTCAGGATCAAAAACTGTTTCGTTATCGGGGGTATTTAATGATGATGGTGGTGCCGCGTCGCTGACACTCTCCTTAAGCAGCAATTCCAACCCGGCATTGATTACTGCAGCTACACTCAACAGCGGTACATTGAATCTTACCATCGCCTCCGGACAAACAGGTTCAGCTTTAATAAAAATAAAAGCAACTGAT